>NZ_VATL01000006.1:0-103888 GCF_005781065.1 Escherichia sp. E1130 | reverse complement strand
GTAACACCTGAGCCCCCTGTAACACCAGAACCGCCTGTGACACCGGAGCCGCCTGTTACGCCATCTGTTCCACAACCAGAACGAAAACATCTGTATCGCCCGGAAATTGGTAGCTATCTGGCCAATATTCAGGCGGCAAATACGCTGTTTAATACCCGGCTGCATGACCGTCTGGGGGAAACACAATATACCGACCTGCTCACTGGCGAACAGAAAGTGACCAGTTTGTGGATGCGTAACATTGGCGGGCATAATCGCTTTAAAGATCGTTCGGATGAACTGAATACCCAGAGCAACCGTTATGTTCTGCAACTGGGCGGCGATCTTGCGCAATGGAGCAGTAACGCACTCGATCGCTGGCATCTCGGCCTGATGGCTGGCTATGCCAACAGCAAGAGTCACACGCATTCCAGCCTGACCGGGTACAGCTCACGTGGGCAAATCCACGGCTACAGTGTGGGCGTGTATGGCACCTGGTACGCTAACGAAGCAGACAAAACAGGGACTTATGTTGACAGCTGGTTGCTCTATAACTGGTTTGATAACACCGTCTCCGGCGAGTACCTGCCGAGTGAGAAATATCACTCTGACGGCATCACTGCTGCCGTTGAAGCGGGTTACACCTTCCGTCTCGGTGAAAGCGCTGATGCCCGCACCAGCTACTGGTTGCAGCCCAAAATGCAGCTGACGTGGATGGATGTGAAGGCAGACAATCATACTGAAGACAATGGCACGCTGGTTGAGGACAGCACCGAAGGCAACCTGCAAACGCGTCTGGGGGTGAAAGCGTATCTGCAGGGTCATCATGCTATTGATGATCATAAAGAACGTTCCTTCCAGCCTTTCGTGGAAGCCAACTGGATTTATAACTCCCGCAATTACAGCGTGAAAATGGATGGCATCAGCGATGCAATTACTGGCACGCGTAATATTGGCGAGTTAAAAGTCGGGGTGGAAGGTCAGATTACTCCGCGTCTGCAACTGTGGGGCAACGTCGCCCAGCAGTTGGGCGACAATGGTTACAGTGATACCCAGGGAATGCTGGGCGTGAAATATCTCTTTTAATGCCACTTTGCCACCTGTCACGTACAGGTGGCACTTTCTTAGATCGACAACCTTTGTGATCGCGCTCGCATTCAGTCATTTTTACTATAAATATGATGAAGTTAATTCAGCTTATTTATGGGTGAAATCACTATGGACCCCTTGCACGCCGTTTACCTGACCGTCGGACTGTTCGTCATCACCTTTTTTAATCCGGGGGCAAATCTCTTTGTCGTGGTACAAACCAGCCTGGCCTCAGGCCGTCGTGCAGGTGTACTCACCGGGCTTGGCGTGGCGCTTGGCGATGCCATCTATTCCGGGTTGGGATTGTTTGGGATGGCGACGCTCATTACCCAGTGTGAAGAGATTTTCTCACTCATTAAAATCGTCGGCGGCGCTTATCTTTTATGGTTTGCCTGGAACAGTATGCGCCGACAATCAACACCACAGATGAGCGCATTACAGCAGCCGCTTAATGCTCCCTGGTATGTATTTTTCCGCCGTGGACTCATTACCGATCTCTCTAATCCACAAACAGTTTTATTTTTTATCAGTATCTTCTCAGTGACGTTAAGCGCAGAAACGCCGACCTGGGCGCGGTTTATGGCCTGGGCGGGGATTGTGCTCGCATCTATTATCTGGCGTGTATTTCTTAGTCAGGCGTTTTCTTTACCCGCCGTGCGTCGTGCATACGGGCGTATGCAGCGCGTTGCCAGTCGGGTTATTGGTGCGATTATTGGTGTCTTTGCGCTACGGCTGATTTATGAAGGAGTGACACATCGGTGAGCTGATAATTGTAACCAACCCAATTGAGAAATTGGACCGCCATCGAGGCCTCGAACCCCGTACCATACAACAATCCTGGTTGTCGTCTGCTCTTCCTGATGAGCTAATGGCGGTTTTTTGATACGAACCTTACAGCATATTTCCTGTCAGGCCCTGGTGCGATGCATAAGATACAGAAACTGCCCTACGCGAACATGACGAAATTATGATTTTTTTCATATGAATGTCAACTTATACATTCACAAAATATCTTTGTTGTTCATTAATAAAGCAATAGCAAATCCCTGTCGATTTACTCGCCCATGGCATTCCCTACGCCAGGGGAGTACCCGCCAGCACTGCTTCAAAATCTGCGGCGGTCAGATCGGTTGCCCCTTTGAGCATATCTCTCGCCAATGCCCGGCGTCGGTTCAGTAATTCATCCAGCGTTTCTTCAAAAGTCATTAACTGAGTATCACGCACCGTCGGATAATAGACGTAAACATCTTTCTGCTGCCCGATACGGTATGCCCGATCGGTCGCCTGATCTTCCTTCGCCGGATTCCAGCAACGGGTAAAGTGGATGACATGATTTGCTTTCTGGACATTGACGCCAAACCCAACCGCGATGGTGGATAAAATAATGATGTTAAAACCGGGCGTTGATTGAAATGCATCGATCAGACTCTGACGATTTTGATCGCTGCCAGATTTGGTGCTGGTATCACCATTAATAATAAAAGGCTTAAAGCCAAAATGCTGCACAATCAGATGTTGCAGTTCTCGTTGAATATCGCGCAGTTCCGTAAAAATAATCACTTTGTCATCAGATGACTGGCGAATGGCGTTTAATGTCTCCAGCAGCCATTTTACTTTCGGAGCATCGTTCCGTAAGCGCAAATCTGCACTTACGGAATAAGGCCATGCGCAAATAAGTTTCAGGCGATGCAGTAACCCCAGCATACCTGAGCCTCGTTGATCCAGCCCTTCGCTGATCTCCTGTTGGTTTCGCCAGCTTGCAACCGAGTGGGTATAGAGCTCCCGTTGCAATGGCAGCATATTCAACTGTTTACAGCGTTGATCTTCAATCTTTTCCGGCAGGTCTTTCGCCACTTCTTCTTTGGTGCGGCGCAGCGTCTGCGGTTCAATTAATTTACGTAGCGATTCGAGGACAGCATTATCATTCTGTTGCTCAATTGGGCGTAAATAATCTTTACCAAAATTGTTTAAAGCCCCCAACAACCCCGGTTGAACGAAGTCAAATAAACACCACAGATCAACAAGGGTATTTTCGACCGGAGTTCCGGTACATGCGACTTTAAATTGTGCCTGAATGGCTTTTGCCGATTGGGTAATTAATGCCGCCGGATTTTTAATTTTCTGCGCTTCGTCGCACACCATTATGGACCAGGGCTGGCGAGCCAGGGAAAATTCCTGATCGCGTAACGTCTCATAGGTGGTAAGAACAATATGCGCGTCCCCCACCCAGTCACTTTGTAGTAAGTTCTTAATCCCCTTACTTTTAAGCGCCTGAGGGATGCTCTCTTTCGCGCATTTCTTAGCCTTAAGTTCATTACCGTAGAGTTTTAAAATCGACACCTGCTCGCGCAGGAAGAAATTCCCAACCTCGCGCTCCCAGTTATCGAGTAGCGACACCGGAGCAACAATCAGCGAAGGAGGCGCATCCGGGAAACGTTCACGATGCCAGATGAGAAAAGTTAGAATCTGTAAGGTTTTACCCAGCCCCATATCGTCTGCGAGTAAACATCCCGCCGTCTCTATTGGCGACTTTAGATACAACTGCTGGAGCCACGCTACCCCTTTACGCTGGTGTTCACGTAGCTGAATGGACGTTTTGAGGATCATCGGCAGTTCGACTTCTGCCTGATGTGCGCCGAGCAAGGAATCCCGCCGTTGTTTAACATACAGCGCCTGCTCGATATTTTGTTCTATCAGCAGAACGGCACGACTGACCGGTTCACTACTTACGCCATCATTTATTTCACCGTCGATTTTCTTTTTCCATTTATCGTGGAAAATTTCTGCTTCTTCACGGGGCAAAAGGTTGTCGTTCCAGGGCATGGCGACTTCCGACGCATCCGTAGCTTTTGCCTCTTCCAGCCGCTCTTCCAGTTCCTGAAAATGTTGATGATTATCGAGATCCCAGCCAGAGAACATGGCCTCGCACATCTCTTGCGCAAGGTTCTCCGGAAGCCATTTTTCACTTTCACTTTTGACCAGATAAGGCGAACTTATTTTTTCAAATTCACCGATCCCGATAACCCGGTCGCTGTATTTGTTCAGATCGAGGACGTGGGTAAAATTCATTCCCGCCGCCTGGTGCTGCCAGTTTTCAAGCAACGCCTGATAACCTTGCAGTTCTTCCTGGCTGAATCTGGAAAGCTCCAGATCGTAACCCTGCCAGACTCCGGCGGGCAGTTGTGCCGCTAACTTTTGCTCCAATTCAGAGAGCAACGCCGCCAGTTCACCTGGACGTTTAAAGATATAGGTTTCATCCGCCACAGATTGCTCAGTTCTGGGGCTGAGAAGAAGCGTTACCGCCGCAATTTGCCTGTTTTCATCAATCTGCGGCTCCAGACGGAAATCATAAAAGTAGATCCCGGCGTCCTGCAAATTCTGCTCATAAACGTCAGGATCGAGCACCTGGCTCGCCTCTTCACCAATCCAGGTGTAGGGGTTGCGAACAAATGAGAGCGCATCATCCCCCGCCACGCGACGTCCCGTAATAGCGTGCACGGAGGTCAAGACGTCTTTGACTTCAGGGGAAAGAATGACATGGTTTAAGACACCGTCGTCCCCTAAAACACGGTAACGATCCTGTACCTGTTGCGTACGGTCAAAACTCTGTAACCAGTTGGCAGGCTGCTCATCAAAAACAGGTTCAATTTCCAGTACCGGAGTATCCACCACCAGCGATTTTCGCAGTTTTAACTGCAACGATTCCGGCCTGATGACGATCGTTTTCGCGAGATAGTCATCCAGTTTTGCCCCTGCTTTTTTGGCCTGCCGCCGTATTTTGGCCCAACGGGTTTGGTTGACCGTTTCGCCCGGCGTCTGTCGCTGCTGCAATCTGAGTTGGTGTAGTGCGTCCAGAAGCTGCCAGTTCTCTTCACTTAACACAAAGGTGCCTTCCGCAGAGGAAAAGCTGGCTCCTGTGCTGGTTATCTCAACGGGGCGATAGTCGTCAGGTAGGGTCCATTTATCAATGAAAACGCGAAAAGTGTCATCGCTAATGCTTCCTGTTGCAGCAAGATGAGCCGTCAGATTGCGCTGTGGGGGGAAAGCAAAAATCGCCAGACTGCTGGCATAGTCGTCATTTTTCCGGATGTGATAAAAATCATCCCAGCTAAGAAACCAGCAATCAGACCAGTGTGAAACATAATCTTCCTCATGAAGCTGTTCCAGGCATGAGGCGACAGGCCAGTTATCTTCGCTATCGGCAAGACTAAAGGGGAAAGCAAACCCCTCTTCTTTCATTACATACAGCGGCACAAATGAAGCAGGTAGTGAAGTATTCTCTTTAATAAATTTACCCAACAATTTTTTAAACACTATTTGCTCCAGTAAGTAAATTTACCCAGCACAGGTTTAAACCCAAGGCTGAGTAATTTTTGCGCCGCTTCATGGTCTGGTTCATTGAAATGAATATGGATTGCGCCCCCAAGCCCTCGTTTATCCATCACTTTGCAATCGACCGAACGAATAATCTCCCGGATTTGTTGTTCCCGGTCGGGGAGACCTTTTTTGGCTTTTAACGAGGAGGCGATGATTTTGATTTGCTCTTCCCGGTCTGACTTTACATCACTGACTTCACGTTCAGGTAACGATGCAGGCACTGACCGACTCATGGTCTTTGAGGCATTGAAACGGGAGATATCCAAAGTGACAGAAGACTGATTTATATCTTCCGCAACGTAATCAATACCCAGCTTACGAAGTTCTTCGTCATATCGGCTCATCCACCCCTCAATTCGGTTGAGTGAGTAGAGAAATACCGGCGATAAATGCGGTAAACGCAACCGGACTTTACGGCGGTTATTCCGCTTATCTTTCAGATCATAATCAATATCAAGAATGCCGGTTTCCGGATTAAAGGGCGCATTCCCCATATGGTAGGCATACATTGCCCCCACTTTCGAAAATTCGACAAACAGATAATCACCAATGCGCATAATCATGGCGTTGTTATCGCGTGAACCAGAACCTTGCAGGCGGCTTAATCGCCCTGCGTTTTTCGCCCTGAATTCAACATAATCGACATCTTTGGATCGCAGCGCATCTTCGCCCAGCACAATGCGCGTATAGCTCATTTGGTTGGCAAAACGTAGCCAGTAGAACAGGCGCGCATGGTCAACATCCCGATTACCTTTCAGCAATTCAAAGAACAGTTTCAGATCGTCTTTGGCGAACCAGCCTTGCACCATCAGTAATACGGGATTTTCAACGTGAACCTGCCAGCTTTTATTACGACTGGTTAACTGCGGATTTCCCCAATATTCCAGGGCCAATTGCTTGAGTTCGAAATGTGTTTGATGTTTAAAAGCCGACTGATAATAACGGGTCAGAGTGGCTGCCAGAATATTATCTTTAAACCGCGTAAGCTGGCGGCTCAAGGCGATAATAGAATGAATTTTCTGCTGAAAATCATCGTCAGTCAGGCAAAAAATCTCATTGACCAGGTGGTTAACAATTTTGCGCCATAACCAGCTGGTTTGCGGAATTTGTGCGACTTTCTCCAGCACCGAAATATCCGTGATATCTCCACGCCCAAGCTGTTGTCCGAGAAGAAAACCTGCATTATCGGTAAAAATATCGCTATAGGTGTCAATGACCGACATCCAGGACATCTGACGCGGCGCACTCTCTTTTAGCTGTTGAAACCCGCGAGCAATCTGCGTGCGTAGCTGAAGCCACTGCGGATTCTTTTCCGGTGTATCGCTGGAATGACCAAAGTAGCTGGTACATAACGCCAGCCATTCGCGGCGTGTTAACCGCTGCTGCGCAATTTTTTGTTCAATTTCAGCGATAATCCTCGCGAAGTTTTTTGCATCATCAATCAATGCAATTTCAAACAGATCGCCTTCAGCCACGTCATTAAGACCAAAAAAAATCATCTTCCACTCGAAGGGCTTTGGCGTATCCCCCGCACGCAGCCGGGCAATGGCCTGTCGGCGTTTCTCCAGAGGGGGAACCATCTGCACCGCGCGAGCATCTACCTTCCTCTCTAGTTGCGCGATAACGCGCTGAAGATAGTGAAAAGCATGACTTACCGTCGGCTGCAAGTTCTGCTCCCGATAGGGCAGCAAACGGGTTTTCAGTTTTTCAATAGCGCAAGTCATTGCATGGCTCCCAACTGACAGGTTTCCTGACTAATGCCAGGAACAACATCCATGCTTTCGTCGTGCTTTTTGTCTTTCAGACCAAAGAATTGCATCCGCAGTTCTACGCGACGGCTGGCTTCTTTGCTCTCTTTCGCATTGTTAAACGAAACCCCACCCGCCAGAAATAATTTGCGGATCTGAACCTGTTGTTCCGAGGTTATTTTTTGCTGTAGCGCGCTTCTACTATCCAGCAGACTGCACATCACCCATTCCGAGCGTTGCAACGAAAGGTGCAGGTTATAGAGATAAGAACCGTCAGTATCCGTAAAACCTTCTATAACAATTTGCTTAAACCATTTTTTGCCTTCATCGCTATTTGCCGCTTCCAGCACTAACGGCACCACATCCTGTAGCGCCTGTAATCCTTCGGCGTTAAGCGCAAAGCGATTGTGCTCAAAACGCCCTGCTTCACCAAAGCTGATACGGTTGTCATGGCAGTCAACCTGAATCGTCTTGTTGAGATTCTTTGCCTGAAGCTCAAGTTTTTCACACAGGCGAGCAATATCATGCCCGCGCGATTTCTCCCCCGCTTCCGCCTGCTGGATCCGCTGCGTAACAGAGCTAAGTGACGCCACCATCACCACCAGAAACAGCACCATCATGGCGGTCATCAGGTCTGCATAGGAGATCCAGAAGGGTTTTTCCGCTTCATCGCTGCGCCGTTGCCTGCCATTAAATACCCGGTTAAACATCAGCCTGTTCCTTACGCGCGACGATGACGGAGTACTGTTTCCAGCGTATCCACGCTTTCACCAATAATCTCAACCGAAGAACTTAAGGCTCCCGCGGCTTTAGTCAGCTGCGTATCCATCTCCTGCAGTGAACGATTCAGGCCGTTTTCCACCCCGGTCGTAAAGGATTCAAAACTGGTTCCCATCACCTCGGCAATGTTATGCAGGAACTCCTGAGCCTCACGGTTATATTGTTGCAGGCGTTCCGAATACGCTTTCAGATCATCAACAAAACGGCTGCGGGATGATTGTTCATCATGGCTACGGTTAATCAGCGTTTCGAGTGCCGTTATGGCATTCGCCACGACTTCACGGGTATTACGATAATCGGCAATCAATGCCCCCAACTCCGCGCTGGCACTGGAAAGCGTGCGTCCCGCCTGTTGCGTGCCATTGAGCACCTCAGCAGTTAACTGATTAGCCTCAGCAACACGATCGCCCGCAGCTTCAAAGCGGTCGGCAGCCACGCGCATTTTATCGGCTCCTGTTTGTATCTCTTCCAGATGGCGCGTGGTGTTTTGCGCCATCTGTTGCAGCAGATCGCCAGAAGCAGATTGCTGTTCACGCAGCATCTGCATCAGCGACTCAACCTGACTTTCAAGCTGACCAATGATTCGCTGCGCTTCCTGTTGTAACGCACTCTGCGCCGATTGCTGTTGCTGACTGAGCGACTTCTGACCTTCTTCCAGTTGCCCAAACAGGTTGCCAAGTTGGCTACCCAGGTGATCGATACCGCTGGTCATTTTCTCTCGCAGGGCATCCTGACCGGAATGCATGGTTTGCTGTAACGACGCCATAAACTGTTGTTGTTGCTCAGCCGCCGCCTGCTCACGCGCTTCGCTACGTGCCAGAAGCTGCTGAGTTTCTTCATGCAGCACGCGTTGCCCCTGTTCCTGAGTCTGGCTCATCTGTTTTTGCCCAGACTCCAGTTGGCTGAATACACCCGCCAGGTTTTGCGTCAGCGTTTCGACACCTTTGCTCATATTGCCTATCAGCAAATTTTGCGCCTGGTTTTGCTGCTGATTAAGTTGCTGCTGACCATTTTCCAGTTGTGCAAAGAGCGTCGCCATATGGCTGCCAAGCGTATCCACGGAAGCCGCCATTTTCTCCATGGTTTCATTTTGCCCGTGCTGAACACTGGACTGGATAGCCTCAATAAACGCGCGCATCTGTTCCGCCATCGCTTTTTCACGCGCTTCGCTGTCGGCAAAGATTTTTTCCAGTTGTTGCGCCATCCGTTCGCCCGCGCCCTCACCTTCTGCGCCAATACGGGCAACGGATTCCTGCAAGCTGCGCAGCATCTCATTCATCCCAGCCTGCATCTCCTGCTGACCGCTTTTCATTTCGCTTAACAGTTGAGAGATCAGTTGCGCGCTGCCCTGACGTGAGTCATCCCCGGCCTGACGCATATCCTGCAACAACGTTGAGAAGCCGCTTTGCATAGACTGAATGGCTTCCACAGAACGCCCCATCATCTCCTGCATGGTGGTGAATTGCTGACCAAAGGTGTTATCCATTTTGCTCATAAAGGCGGTCAGGACGTTCTCCAGCATCGACTGCACACGATGGCTCTGGTCGCCGGAGGCGGTTTGCACCACACCAGCAATTTTATCCAGCGGATTTTTCAGACTGGTTTCGATAGCACCACTGACCTGTTCAGCAAACTGTTGGCCTGACTCGCGGTATGTTGTTGATAATGTCTCTGCCAGCTTTTGATTTTCCCGCACATGGCTATCCACCAGGTTTTGCAGCATTTCACGCAGGTCAGTGACCAGACCATCCTTAAGTTGCCGCGCATGGGTGGTGTTTTCTTTAGTACTGGAAAGAAGTTGCGAAAGGTAATCTTCACCGACGCCGCCCTCAAAAAGCTGGTCAATGCTGGCGGTAAGAAGTTCCAGGTTTTTATAGCATTGCGCCAGTCGCCACTTTTCAAACATGGTGACCAGAATGGAGAACGTAATAGCAAACGCCGAACCTAAGAACGCATACAGAACGTCGCGTAAAAGGTTAGCGACGCTGGCGCTGACCTGCTCTGGCGTGCTGGGGTCAAAATGGTGCAAACCAATCATCAGTCCCGAAAAGGTGCCGATGATCCCAATTCCGGTCAGGATGCCAGGGAGATGTTTAAACGCTTCCGTATAGAGAGGAATTTCGACTAATAACGGTTCCGTAAACCATGCTGACGACGGAGCCGTTGAGCGGATGGCGCTAATTTTTTTTTGCCCGCTGTTTTCGTCAAACTCAAACTGACGATGTAGAGACTCTTTAAATTCGCGCCAGGGATGCGCAAAAAATTTATCAGAGAATAACGCGTCTAATTTTTCGAGTTGTTGTGCCGGTTTTTCATTGCCAAGTTGCCGAATTGCTTTCGCTTTTTGTTTAAAGCGCGCTGAAACCCTAAATGAAGGAATAGCGTAACGGACAATGAAACCCAACAACAAAACCCCAACCACAATAGCGACATAAATCGGCACATTTTCTGGATTAACAGAGGTTAACGTGTCGAGGAACGAAGTCAGCGAAAACATCTAAATACCTTGAGTGAAGGAAAAGAAATTTGCAGGGCAGAACATCACCAGCAAGGAAAAAAAATCGCCCGCTCATTATAGGAAAAGTCTCGATTTTTACATCAATAAAACGTTATATATCTCACAAAAACATTGATCACACGCATACGTAAGAAATTTAAACTGCTTGGTGAAAATAATTCACAGAATTTATGCTTTATGGCACAAAGATTGGGGATTTTATTTTTTTCACCGCCAGACTTACGTATGAAACTTTTTCGTAGGGCGCGCTGCTTCTAATAACGTCCAGTCACTATTCAACGAGACAATTAAATGAGTGAGATTGACATTAAGGGCGACGAAACGCTGGTTGCTCTGCTACTGAACGCCGACAAAAACGATATCGATCTGCTGATTGATTACATTACCCCAGACGGAAAATTTAATTTTTCCCAGTCTGACCGAGTTAAAAAGGCCTTGCGCGATGGTAAAAATAGCGAAGCTGTTGATGAGGAAACATTGCGTTTGCTGATTCGCGAACTGCAACATTTTGGCGGTAACACCGTAATGAATCTGTTCCGACGCAATGGCGTTAGCTATAGCGAAATTGTTGACGATGTCGCCAGCCATCTGAAAATTAAAGTCGCGAAAAATGCCCCGGTAAAAGAAAAAGAATCACTGATTATCGATGCCGTTTTCGCGTCATCCTGGAACAAAATGTCAGATGACGATCGCCGTCAGCTTCTCCGTGATATGGGAATTAACACCAGTATTAGCCTGGATAAGTTGTCACGTATGGAGCTGCCACTTTTGCAACGTGCGGCAATGGTAGCAAGCGGTCTGGCGCAGATCGCCACGGGGAAGGCACTCCCGCTAATTGCGGGTCTGGGGATAGGTCGCGTGTTGGGCGTTCTCACCGGTCCTGTCGGGTTAGCCCTCACCGGTTTATATACCGCTTATGATATTTCCAACCCGGCGTTCCGAATCACCTTGCCCTGTGTAGTGCAAATTGCCTGGATTCGCTTAAAAAATTCCCGCCATCACCGTCTGAGCGAATCGGTATCATCAACGGCAATGTCAACCGCAAACTATGACAATCGCTGGGTGTTTGAAAATGAAAAGTCGCAGCACGTTTTAACTGTATCGTCTATCGCTTTAAATGAAATTACCCACCCCGACACTCTGGTACGGCATGACATTACTGAAATTTCACGGTTAGGCCCACTCTTACAGACGCTTCCTTCGCTCGCCACCGCCGCCCATATCGCCAGTCATCACTATATGGAAGTCATTATTGATGGCGCACTGGCGAAAGTGAAAGATAGCTCGGGATATCGTGGCTTCAGTCTCGGGGAAAAAGGAATTAAAGCGCACGCAGTTTTGCTGAACCCTGACAAACTGAATCAATTAGTCAACGCCAGCATATTACTGAATGTCGCTTCGGCGATACTAGCACAAAAACATCTGGCAGATATCAGCAATAAACTGACGCAGATAATTGAAAGTATTCGGGAGATTTCTGCGTTCCAGAACAATGCCCGCAAATCTGAAATTGTCGGCGCTATTCAGTATTTACAGCAAATCACGCCTGTCGTCATTGAGGGGCAATCTTCGCCAGAAATACGGCAAATACTTGAAGCTATCGAAAAGGATTTTTCAACACTCCAGGATCATCTGCTGACGGATATTGCCTTTGCTGGCGAGAAGGTAGCCTCTATAAATGACGGCAGTTTTTTCAGTAGCGCAACCATCACCAGTAAAATTCAGGCGCAACAAAAAATTATTGAAGAACGGACGATGGAGTGGGATTTAGCGATGAGAGTACGCGGGCAAGCATTACATCTGGTCAGCCATAGTGAGGGTCAGACGATGCTGGTAGAACGCCGTCAGCAGGCTATAGAACATCATTATGCGCAGTTCGATACGGTTATCAGCAAGGTAGAAAAACAATTACAGTCACGAATTGATAGCATCGGCGCCGTAGCGGAACAGGCGAATACCACCAGCGCCAATAAAGTCATTTTGCGAAAATGGAGCAGTAACCGCTTAATGCCGCAAAAAGTCGCAATTAAGGAAGCCCGCATGGCGTTCGACCAATTCCAGCAAAATATGCTGGACAAGCCGTTGCAGACCAGCCGCATGTTGGTGGAAATGAAAGACGGTAAACCGGTGAAGTGTTATGCGTTGCCGGATGCTTAAGGCAGCTCGTAAGGTTTACTGTGTGGTTAGCGGTGCCACACACAATGTCTCCGGCTCAGGAGAATCAAGGCCAACAACCCCATATCCAAGCAGCCCCACTCCCTGGGGCTTAAATCTCTTACTATTCACCGTTGCAGACATATCAAATGCGTATCAACCTGCCACACTCCCCCACACCAGTTGTCCTTTATGGAACGTTGCCGTTCTCGGCGAGATACGCGCCACCGCCTCGGCAGAACAGGAGGCGTCCACCAGCACAAAGCTGGCGTCATCCTGCGCTTTTGGCCACACACGCTCGCCTTTTTCATTCAGCGGCAATACGTCTCCAGTGGCTAAAAACAGCGAGCGGGATAAATTCTGTTCGTTAGAGCGAATATAGAGCTGTGCGTACAGATTGGCTTTTTCCAGCATGTCGCCCAGGCCGTAAGGCGACCAGTGGTCGATAACGCTGTCGGTGCCGGTCATCACTTTTACGCCTTTGTCGTGGAGCTGTTTGAGCGGCATATGCAACGTGCCAATCGGCACCGTCGAGGCGATAGAAATTTGCTGCGCCACCATCCGGTTCGCCAGTTCATCAACCTGTTGCTCGTTGAGCGTTGCCAGCGCAAAGGCGTGACTGATGGTCAGTTTGCCTTTCAGCTGTGGCGTTTTCTCCACCGTTTCAACCATATAATTGATGGCTGCCACGCCTGCCGGAGTGGTTTCGTGCAGGTGAATATCGACGCCTTTGTCGTAGTCCAGCGCAATCTGGAACATGGTGTCGAGGGATTTTTCCATCGCGCCATCGACACTGGTTGGGTCCAGCCCGCCGACGTAATGCGCCCCTGCCTGCATCGCTTCACGCATTAAGGGTTCCGATTTCGACAGCAGCAAACCGTGCTGCGGGAAGGCGACAATTTCACACTCGAAACCCGCCTGACGTCGCGCCAGCACCGCCTGCAAATTTTGCAGATTTTTCAGGCCGGAAACCGGTTCGATATTGCAGTGGCTGCGGGCAATGGTGGTACCTTTCGACTGCAATAAATCGATCAGTTTTTCCGCCCGTTCCTGGGTGTACGGTTGCAGCTCCGGCAGCATTTTCTGCTCGAGTTTGATCATGTCCTGGATGGTGGTGCCTGCCGGACGATTGAGCGAGCGCCACGGCCCGCCGTAAAAGGTTTTGTCGAGATGAATATGCATGTCGCGGGTGGTGGGCAGCATCAGCTTACCGCCAGCGTCATAGTGCGGCAGCATGGCGTCCGGATGCTGCTTATTCTCGCGCAGGGCGACAATTTTACCGTCCTGAATCTCCACGGTCTGACGCGTCGTGCGGGTCTGCACCGCCACAGCGTTTTCGTAGTCAAAACCGGTTTCCAGCAGCACGTTGTCGAGATAGTAATGCGGGTCAGTGATTTTCATGGTGTTGTTCGCTTCGCAGTTTATAGTGCCAGAAACCGCCGCATGGGCGAGCGGCACAGAGGTACCAAACAGCGCGGCGGCGGTAACCATCTTACCGCTCTGACTCAGAAACTCACGGCGGCTATTGCTTTCTTTCATCTTACGTCCTTACGTTTTAATAATATGGGTGCCCGTTTCGCCACGCAGCGCCGCAGGCAGGCATTCCGGCGTGGTGATAATCACTTCTTTGCCGCCCTGTTCCAGGAACGTCAGGCTGGCGATGATTTTTGGCAACATGCTGCCGGGCGGGAAATGCCCTTCCTGCATATAGCGGGTCATGGTGGCAATATCTACGCGATCCAGCGCCTGCTGCTGCGGCTTGCCAAAGTGAATACACACTTTTTCCACGCCGGTGGTGATCACCAGAATGTCGGCGTGAATTTCGCGAGCCAGTAGCGCGGTGGAGAGATCTTTGTCGATAACCGCGTCCACGCTTTGGTAATCCCCTGCTTCGCTGCGCACCACAGGAATTCCACCGCCGCCTGCGCCAATTACCACAAAGCCTTGTTGGATCAGCGCCTTAATGGCAGGTGCTTCGACAATACGTTTCGGTTCCGGCGAGGCGACAACGCGGCGATAGCCGCGTCCGGCATCTTCAACAAAACGCCAGTCAGGGTTAGCCTTTTGTAGTTCGTCACGCTGGCTTTCACTGAAGAATGCACCGATGGGCTTGGTGGGATGAGCAAAACCCGGATCGTTTTTATCCACTTCCACCTGAGTCACCACGGTGACGGCTTTTTTCTCGCCGTGACGCGCCAGTCGGTTGTTCAGCGCCTGTTGGATCAGATAGCCGATGCCGCCTTGCGTATCTGCCACACAGTTCGCCAGCGGCGTTAAGGGCAGCCCTTCGCGCTCGTGGGCAATCTCCGCACGGCGTAAATCCAGCCCGACCTGCGGCCCGTTGCCGTGGGTCAGCACAATGTCGTAATCGGAAGCCAGCATTTCCAGCACCGTATCGGCGACGGCTTTCACCGCCTCCGCCTGATGCTCAATCGACTGGCTGGCGTTATCTTTGATAATGCTGTTGCCACCAATGGCAACGACCACAAGTTCTTTCATGTTGTTATGTCCGCTACAGAGGGTGATGGGGTTATGACCAACGCCAGACTGCCTGATGCGCTACGCTTATCAGGCCTACAATTCTTGTGCCATCCGTAGGCTGGATAAGGCGTTCACGCCGCATCCGGCAGTGGTGACAAATGCCTGATGCGACGCTCACGCGTCTTATCAGGCCTACAAATTCTCGTGCCATCCGTAGGCCGGATAAGGCGTTCACGCCGCATCCGGCAGTGGTGACAAATGCCTGATGCGACGCTCACGCGTCTTATCAGGCCTACAGATTCTTGCGCCATTCGTAGGCCGGATAAGGCGTTCACGCCGCATCCGGCAGAAGCAACGCGCACTTTACAGTTCAGACGCCGTAACGTTCGCACCAGCCAAGAATGGCTTTCTCGAAGCAGGCGAATGGTGGATGCACAATGCCCGCGCCAATCATGCCGACGCCCGCATCTTTATGGGCGATGGCGGTGTTGATCACCGGCAGAATGCCACTGCTACCCACGCGGGTGATGTCGATTGCCGACGGCACGCCCATAAAACCGAGCAGCGGAATGGTGACGTTGGGGTTTTCGCCAAGGGTGATTTCGCGCATCTGACGGGAGAAATCGATAGCCTCTTCCACCGTACCGCCCACCAGCGCGACGATTGCGGGCGCGGTCGCCATAGCAAATCCGCCAATGCCGTAGGTTTCAGTGATGGCGCTGTCGCCGATATCCAGCCCCGAATCTTCCGGCTTATAACCGGCAAACATCGGGCCGATCACCTGCTGCGCTGGGCCGGTAAACCATTGTCCCGGTAATCCGCTGACCCGCAGGCCAAACTCGACGCCGTTACGCGCCATGGTGGTCACCACGGTGCTGTATTCGATGCCGTGCGCCGCATCCATCGCCGCTTTACACATCGCCATCCACGTCGGGCCGGAGAAGTAGTCGCTGCTGGCAACAAACTCAAACACTTCGCGCTGTTGCTCCACGGAATAACCTGCCTGAATAATCCCCGGCGTCAGCGCCTGAATCAGTAGCGTCGTCCCGGCGTTATTGCGGTTATGGCACTCATCGCCCATATGCAGCGCTTGCGCCAACATTAAGCGCAGATCGATCTCGCCGATAATTTTCATGGCGTCGCGCAGCATTGGCCCCTGCACATCGCGCATCCAGTTGAGGCGGTCAATCACGCTCTGGTCGTTAGCGCCCATGCGCAAAATCTTCGCCATCTGCTCGCTCATGTTGGTGTAAGCGACGTTGCCGTAGGTTTTGTTTTTTACGATGTGCATAAACATCGAGGCCGAGGTGACGCCCGCCATCGAACCTACGCAGTCATGTTCGTGGCACGGCGAGAAAGTAATCTCCCCGGAAGCCGCCAGTTCAGCCGCCTCGTCGAGATCTTTCGCCAGCCCTTCGAACACCAGCGCTCCGGTGACCGCGCCTTTCATCGCGCCGCACATTTTTTCCCAGGTAACCGGCGGCCCGGCGTGAAGAATGGTTTTCGCCGTCATGCCCGGCACCACGTTGATCGCCTGATCAAAACCAATCAGCACCGGATGCGACTGGATAATGCGCTCCAGCGCCTGCTGGTTAGCGGCGGCGATTTTGTCCGCCAGCGGCGAATCGGCAATGTTGTCCAGCGCCTGCACCACCTGCATATTGCCCTGCCCCGGCGGCGTCCAGTCGAGTTGGGTCACTTCTACATGCTGCTTTTTCAGGTCATCGCTAAACATGGCGATACCGACGTTAATAACATTCAACGGTTGGCTAAACAGTGACTGGCTCATCAGGCTTCCTCCCCTTTGCAGATAAATTCACGCGCCAGCAATCCGGTATTGGTGCTGCTGCTGGCCAGAATCACTCCGGCATCAAGCAGCATCTGGCTTTGTTGTTCTAACGATGGCGTATCGAGATCGGTACCCAGCACATAGGCGAGAATGATCAACTCGCGTCCTTCGGCAGCGGCGATCGCTTTCGCTTCTTTGATCGCATCGATGGTGGAGCCGACCGGATCTTCATGCGATCCAAATCCGAGCACAAAATCCATCACGATCACCGCCACTTCTGGATCGCGCGCTTCTTCGATCAAGCGGCTGATGCGGTTGGTGGGGTCAATCATTGGATGCGGCTTGCCGTTGGTGAAGTCGTCATCGCCAAAGTCGAGGAAGGTGTGTTTGATGCTGCGGTTGATATCTTTCAGGCGGAATTCAGGATCGGGCTGAATGTTGCTGTAGACATCGCCGTGTTTTTCCATCACCGCGAACATGGTTTCGTCACACAGCGTGCCGCCGCAGAACAGGCCACGAATGTATTTCTGCTGCGGTTGCAGACGCGCACGCACATCCGCAATCAACGGCTGGTTCAGGGTATGCAGGTCGAGATGTTCCTGTTTCACGCCGGAGAGCATCACTGCTTTCAGCGCCGCTTCTTTGCTGCCGCGGGCAAACTGGAGTCCCTGCTCGTCAACCGGCGTTTCGCCACGACCGAGGAAGCAGACCACTACCGACTTGCGGCAGGCGCGCGCACGTTCCAGCACTTTGCGGGCCACCGCAGGCGCTGGCGGTTTGGAGATAAGCACAATGATTTCAGTTTGCGGATCGTTTTCCAGCATCCCGATAGCGTCGAGCATCATCAGGCCGCCGATTTTCTCGCTCAGGTCGCGCCCGCCAGTGCCAATCAGTTGCGAAACGCCGCCGCCAAATTCATGGATACGGACGCTCAGTTCCTGGCTGCCGGTGCCGGATGCGCCAACAATACCGATGTTGCCGCGACGCACGGCGTTACCAAAACAGAGAGCCGCGCCGTTGATAATCGCCGTGCCGCAGTCTGGCCCCATCATCAGCAGCCCTTTTTCGTGGGCCAGCTGCTTGAGCGCCAGTTCATCTTCAACCGAGACATTATCGGAAAACAGCATCACGTTAAGGTCGTTTTGCAGCGCCTGACGCGCTTCGCGCGCAGCAAACAGGCCGTTGACCGAAATCACTGCCAGGTTACTTTCCGGGATATGCTTTTTGGCGCTGGCAATAGTGGCGTAACGCGCCTCGTGCGAGCCGCTTTGGGCTTTGGTGTTGAACAACTCTTCAATCTCCACCAGCAACTGCTCGTTGTCCGCGCCCGCTTTGCCGTTGATGACAATCATCAGGTCGCCGTTTTTCGCCTGTTCCAGCTCCGGCGTCAGCAGCCCTAAATTTTTCAGTACGCCTTTGTTCATTTCGGTCGCCATCGCCACAAATGCCTGCTCGACGCCGTCGAGTTTATTTGCACGCGTGGAGATAGACATCAGCGAGACAGAATCAAAATAGGTATTCGGTTTAATGACTATTTTAACTGACATAATTCCCTCCGTAGGTTTGGCTCAGCGCACAACCATCGGCCATGCCATACAGCATGTCGCAGCCGGAACTGGAGCCAATATGTTTAATTTTTTCTATTGCCTGAGTTGCGTTCCCAGGGATGTCATAAATAATGTTGTGTATAAAACGATGAATATTTTCCCGGCAGCGTTGTTGTAATGCGGTTTCCAGCGTTATGGCACTTAATAACGTGGTATTATTTTTGCCGCGTTGCAGACCGAGATAAAATTCCTCTTTGTATTTTTCCGCCGGATGCCCGGATATAAATAAAATAAGCGCCAGTCCTGTTAAATAATCGTCGGCTGATGGCGTAAGGCCAATCCCTAAGCCCATCATACTGGCGACTGCTAAGGCGATATTTTGTTTATCGTTTACTGCCTGAATAACTGCCCGTCGTTTAATATGTAATTCTTTATTTAATGCCTGATAAAACGGATTATCGCCGCGATAATTAAACAGGGTTTCATTTTCCCCCAGGTGCTGATGAATAATGTCGTGCCACTGTTGCCAGGCGATAAGGTGAAAATTCAGAGCGGTCATTTGCAAGGTTGGGGACAGCCAACGCTGACATCGACTCATCTCTATATGAAGATGTTGACCAACCGTAATGCCTTGATCGTCAAACTGAACCTTATCACCATGCCGGAACAGACCATCAAAGTGAGTGAGTGCCAACCGACAACTGTTTGGCGCATTGTCGTACTCTTCACAAAGCAGCGTCAGCAACTGCTGGCGAGCCGGGAGTGCGATATTTACCGCTCTGGCAAAGACCTGTTCAACCTGTCCTTTCCCCCGCTGCGCCAGAAAATCCGCATCCGCAGTTAGCGCCCACACACACCGTCTTTCTGGTGTGTCGATAGCCAGCCTCCTGGTTTATGCGCCTGCGGCAATCAGCAACTGCGCAATCTCTTCAAAACCCCGTTCCCGCGCCAGTTCCAGCGGCGTTTTGCCATATTTATCCGTCATGTGCGGGCTGGCACCGTGTTCCAGCAATAGCTGGACAATCGCCTGCTGTTTAATCCCGCCATCGTTAAGCACAATCGCTTCCAGTAGCGGCGTCCAGCCAACATGGTTGGTCTGGTTAACGTTAATCTCCGTATGCGCCAAAAGTTCTTTCACAATACTTAAATGGCCTTTTTCACAGGCAGGCGTCAGGCCGACACCACCGAAACGGGTGACGCAATTAAGGTCTGGTTTAGCCGGTAAAATAATTCGTAGCAGCGTTAAATCACCGTTCAGGCAGCTCATTAAAAAAGGATTTAAACATGTCAGGTCTTGTTTATTAATATCCGCTCCGGCATCAATTAATGCCTGAACGCAAGCATATTGCTGATATAAACTTGCCAGCGTAATTGCCGTTTTCCCCTGGCGATCGCAGGTATTAATATCGACACCCAGCGCAAGACAGGTTTTTACTTTATCGATATCGCCCTGTTGTGCAGCCAATAAATAGTCGGCAGGTAGATTTTTTATAGTCATTCACATTCCCCTGGTTTTTGTGGCTGTTTTCGATGAATTGAGAATAGCAACGATAATCTGATAAAAGAACCCGCTTAAATTTAATTCGCCGTATTTCGCCTTTTTGTTGAATGATGTTCAACAATCTTTTCGCAGTGTGCGGTAGTGCAATATTTGTTTCTTTGACCCGATACCCTTTCACTCAATCAGGTTTTATTTCTCTATAGTCTGCACATGTAAGCGCAGCTTTCGTCCATGTCTAACCAGAGGGGAACAAGATGAACGGACTCACTGCAACGGGTATAACCGTCGGTATTTGTGCAGGGCTTTGGCAGTTAGTGTCTTCACATGTCGGGCTCTCTCAGGGATGGGAATTATTAGGTACGATTGGGTTCGTCGCCTTTTGCAGTTTTTATGCCGCAGGCGGCGGTAAATCGGGGTTTATCAGAAGTCTGGCGGTTAATTATTCCGGGATGGTGTGGGCGTTTTTCGCCGCGCTGGCTGCCGGTTGGCTGGCCTCTGTGAGTGGACTGTCCGCGTTCTGGGCGAGCGTGATTACGACTGTACCCTTCTCGGCGGTGGTGGTCTGGCAAGGGCGTTTCTGGTTACTGTCATTTATTCCCGGTGGCTTTCTCGGCATGACGCTGTTTTTTGCCAGCGGGATGAACTGGACGGTAACGTTACTGGGTTTTCTGGCGGGTAACTGCGTGGGGATAATTTCAGAATATGGCGGACAAAAATTAAGCGAAGCGACGACTAAACGCGACGGGTATTAAAAGTTATTCAAAAATGATTATCTATCTTTAACCGATACCTCTACAGTCATAGCTGGAGAAATTCATAGTAGATAATGGCGGGAATGGTTTAATGAACTCAATTTTTACCGAAGAGAATCTGTTGGCATTTACTACCGCTGCGCGTTTTGGCAGCTTCAGTAAAGCGGCAGAAGAGTTGGGTTTAACCACTTCCGCCATTAGCTACACCATCAAGCGTATGGAGGCGGGGCTGGATGTGGTGCTGTTCACTCGTAACACCCGCAGCATTGAGTTAACCGAGTCCGGGCGTTATTTTTTCCGCAAAGCTACCGACCTGCTGAATGATTTTCACGCCATCAAACGCAGTATCGATACTATTTCTCAGGGCATAGAAGCGCGCGTGCGCATTTGTATTAATCAGCTACTTTATACGCCCAAACACACCGCACGCTTATTACAGGTGCTGAAAAAGCAGTTTCCTACCTGCCAGATTACCGTGACGACCGAAGTGTATAACGGCGTCTGGGATGCGATTATCAATAATCAGGCGAATATCGCCATCGGCGCGCCCGACACGCTGCTGGACGGTGGCGGTATTGATTACACTGAAATTGGCGCGATTCGCTGGGCTTTTGCCATTGCCCCGGATCACCCACTGGCCTTTATGCCAGAACCGATCGCTGAAAGTCAGTTGCGTCTTTACCCTAATATTATGGTGGAGGACACCGCGCATACGATTAATAAAAAAGTAGGTTGGTTGCTGCATGGGCAGGAGTCGATTCTGGTGCCAGATTTCAATACCAAATGTCAGTGCCAGATTTTAGGTGAAGGGATTGGTTTTTTGCCGGATTACATGGTCCGTGAGGCGATGACGCAATCCCTGCTGGTTACCCGACAAATCCATAATCCGCGCCAAGATTCGCGCATGTTACTGGCGACTCAGCATTCTGCTACGGGGCAGGTGACGCAGTGGATTAAAAAACAATTTGCGCCAAATGGCATATTAACGGGGATCTATCAGGATTTACTGCATCGGGAGAATTGATACCACTCAACCTCCCGATGCGTTGTGAATAGCGGTTTAGATCAACCACCTGCTTTCATTACCCATTCAGAGATAAATTTATTACCCGGTACTGGCGGAGAATACAAATAGCCCTGCAAAAAGTGAACGCCTTTACCGATCATTAAGTCCGCCTGTTCCTGAGTTTCCACCCCTTCAGCCACGATACTCAGACCAGGCTTACGCGCCAGTTCAACAATATTGTCAACAATATGACCAGAGATTTCGTCCACGCTCGCCATTTGCACAAACGACTTATCGATCTTAATAAAATCGACCGGGAACGCCTGCAAGTAACGATAGGTCGCATAACCAGTACCAAAGTCATCCAGCGCAAAGGTAATGTTGTGCTGATGAAGGCTGTCAAATATCGCTCTGGCTTCTGGTGTTACCGGAATAGGGTTACGTTCTGTCAGCTCAAGAACCAGCTTGATTTTATCGTTACCTAATTTCTTAACCAGGTTCAGGCACTCTTTTTCAAATCCCGCAGCCAAAAAACAGCCCGCCGAGACGTTGATACCAATATGGAAATTGTCCGGCAGCAAATGTTTTACCGGCATCAGAATATCCGCAGTCTGTTTCATCAACTGGCGGGTCATTATGACGATAAGACCAGATGACTCCGCCAGAGGAATAAATTGATCCGGCGGGATGATTCCCGTTTGCGGATGTTCCCAACGAACAAGCACTTCACAACCTGTCAGTACCCCTGTCTGAGCACAAAATACCGGTTGGATCCACGGTTTGAATTCATGGTTTTCCAGCGCCAGACTGATGGCTTCAGGTGTGACAATATGGTGACAACGGTTGTCAGGAAGATAAATTTTATTTTTATTTCCCGTAGCAGTGGTTACCTGCGGGTGATACTGAAAAAAGATATCCCGCCAGAAGGTAATATCACTCTGGATACCTAATTTCTCATACAACTGCTTCTTTTGATGTGAAATTGTCTTTGCACTGCGATTTCTGTACTGTGAGATTTCTGTAACCGACATCCCCTCCATTAGCAGCTTGAGTAAAAGCCGTTCTTTTTCGGACACAATACCAGGCAACGTCAAATTTACCGTTGCGCCGAACTCTTCCAAAAAAACACTCAAATCATGCGAAGCCATTGAACACACCTTGATTAAATCTTGTGCGCCAGCTTAATCTGCTTGTCTTCACTCCGGCAGGAAAAGCTGGCTGCAAGAAAATGACACAGAGAGCCGAATTAGCACCAATTCGGCTCTCTCCTTTTACTTATTATTCAGATCAGAATTGCCACTTAACGCCAATCATTGCAGAGGTGTCATTATATCCCTTATCAGCAACCTGAACGCCCACATTTCCCCAGACATTCAGGTTGGCATTTAGCTGTCCTTCAACACCCGTCTTTATCTCGGCAATATTTCGGGCGCCATCCTGAGTGACTGACACGCCATCCATGCTGGTGCTGAAATCCTTACTGTTATGCAACCAGTTCACTTCCACAAATGGCTGGAACTCGCGGGATTTACCGTCGTCCATTTTATGATGACTCTTCAGCCAGGTTTTTACACCAAGTCGAGTCTGAATGTTGCCGTCACCGCTGCTCCTAACGAGAGTCCCATTGCTTTCGCGGTGCTTATCGGCTTTGACTCCCATCCAGGTAACCTGTGCTTGCGGCTGAACATACCATTCATTACGCGTTCCCTGACTGCCATTAAATTCAGCTAATTTGTGTTTGTATCCAGCTTCCAGTGAAGCGGTAAATCCTTTTGATTTATAGGATTCACTTTGTAAATCATCACCTTTCACTGTGTTATCAAACCAGCTGTACTGCGCCCAACTGTCGAGATACGCGCCATTATGCGATTCGTCATCAGCATACCAGGTGGCATACAGGCCAGTGCTATATCCATTCACACTCGCTTTTGAACGATAACCGGTTCGCGAGGAAATGGTTTTGCTGTCGCTGTTGCCATATCCCGCCATGACCCCAACATGCCAGCGGTCGTTGCCGTTTTGGCTCCACTGCGCGATATCGCCTCCCAGTTGCAGAACATAGCGATTGCTTTGGGTTTTCAGCTGGCCGCTGCCATCGCGCCATTTATTATGACCACCTTCATGGCGCATCCACATAGTGGTTTGTTTCTGCTCACCCGTCACCATGTCGGTATAGTACGTATTACCCAGACGCTCATGCAGACGCGTAGTGAACATGGTATTCGCTGCTGCAAGGTTCGCGATGTAGCTACCCGCCTCCGGTCGCAGGTCATTATCCACATTCAGATCCGGACCCGGCGTCGGCTCTGGAGTCGGAGTCGGAGTCGGATTAGGCTCCGGATTCGGCATCGGCTCTGGTTCCGGCTGCGGTTCAGCTGAATCACCACCACTGGTCAGATACCAGTTTCCGCTGTTTGCCCCCTTACCACGCGCGAGAGTGTAGTCATATGCGCCCGCAACGATACGTCCCGCCTGAACAAATTCCCCCTCAGACTTACCATCAACATGGATAAGTTCAATACCGTTAAGCGTTTTAGCGCCTGTACCACCAGCGTTATTCACCGTAACGGAAGTCGTGCCGCTGGTATCGCCCTCAACAACCAGTTTATCCGTCACTGAATCATCGCCATTCAGTGCCGTATTCATCACCAGTCGGCCGTTATCACCATGGTAGTTCCCCTTCACCACTAACGCGTTGCCCGCTTGCTGTCCAGACTCTCCGGTCATCAGCGTACCGTTGTTAGTCAGGTTGCCGCCCAGGGTGTAATTCACAGGCACAGCCGCTCTTTTTTCAGCGCTATTATTCAACACCAGGGTACCGTTGTTCTCAACATTTGCGCTACCCAATCCCTGTGCATGACTTACCAGAACATTAGCCGAGCTAGCAATATTCATATTAGCCGTCAGGTTGCTGTTATCGCCCGCAAGGTCCAGCGTGCCGTCCTGAATATTCAGCTCCCCGTTACCCGTTAACGAACCGGCTGAAGTCCCCCCGTTGGCAAGAGTCAGGCTCCCGCCGTTTAAGTTCAGCAGCGAATCGGCGCTCCCATTGAGCGTATCCACGGTCTGGCTGTGACCATTCATATCCAGTTCAGTCTCTGCCGCCAGACGCAGTTCACGGGTATTACCCAACACGTTATCGTTATTCAACAAGAGCGTCCCGCTGCGCAGATCGGTAATACCGGTATAGTCGTTGTCTTTGTTAGAAAGCGATACGGTCTGACCTTTCTGGCTGCTGAATGCCAGGTCACCACTGCCGGTAATCTTTGCGCTGAGATCGGCGGCATTGTCGCTTTTACCGTTTGCACTCAGCACCAGGGCATCGCTGTCGGTAGCCTGCAAATCAAGCTGCGTCAGGCCATAGCCGATATACAGGCCATCATTGTTTACCCCACTCGTCAGACGATAGTCGTAAGTGCCGACGGCCGCTGTTTGTCCATTCTGCTGAATATCACGTTGGGCGCTGCTGGAGAGAATTTGCCCATTTTTATCCTGCAATTGCAGGTTGCCCGCATCCCCCAGAACTTCCGCACCTTGCGCATCAACCAGCTTAATGGCGCTGTTACCATCATCAACTTCAGTAAGCGATAACGCGGAGTCAATATCACGAGATACTGAGCGGACAACGTCACTGTCAGAAACCTGAATCACACCCTCGCCGCGCAGATCCAGCGTTTTACTAACGTTGACCGTCCCTTCTGTCATCTGTGCACCCGCTGTCAGGGCACCAAAATCAACGGTTCCGCCGGAGAATCCCAAAGTGCTAATGGAGTGAGCGCCCTTACCAACTGTTACCAGGCTTCCCTGACCCGCAGTGATCCCGCCTTTCTGCAGAAACTCAGCATTCTTTTCCAGGTTAAATGTCGTGTTCTGGAAC
This sequence comes from Escherichia sp. E1130, assembly GCF_005781065.1. Classification (NCBI taxonomy): domain Bacteria; kingdom Pseudomonadati; phylum Pseudomonadota; class Gammaproteobacteria; order Enterobacterales; family Enterobacteriaceae; genus Escherichia; species Escherichia sp. E1130. The sequence goes on along the minus strand of NZ_VATL01000006.1, from coordinate 78,290 downwards.
GCCAGTGAACCCTGGAACCAGTCTGTATAAGCAAACTCATCGAAGGAGAATTCGTGATTCCCCATGTTTATTTCAACAATGCCTCTACCTTCAAGATCGTTATCAAATACCCAATCTTTGTTGGCATTAATTTGCAATTTGCCATCAACATCCAGATCCGCGTTGCCAATGTTTTTTTCTTCAGAAATAACCGCGACAGCATCGGAAGCAACATCAATATATCCGCTGAATGCATAGTTATTGCCGGTCAACTCCACCGTCCCACTGTCGATACTTATTGTACCGTTGCCGGAGATCTTATTGGCAAAGGTCATGCTATCGTCAGCCTTCAGGTGTAATTTCCCGCGGTTGTTGATTTCTGCTGTACCTATATTTTGAGTGATCCCTAAAGCGCCATTTTGCTCAATTTTGACTTTACCGCTAAAGGCAGAGTTATCACCGGTTAAGTAAGTCGTGCCATTGAGCGCATTGATATAGCCCAGGCCCTCGCTGCCACTGACAATATCCGCGGAAATAGTCGCGTCTTTATCCGTGTGGTTTAAGGTGATTTTCTTATCGGATGTCGAAGCCCAGACAAACTCAATTTTTTCGGCATCAATAATCCCTGCTGCCTTCGCTGCGCTTCCTTCCTGTGCACCTAACGCCAACTCAGAGTTGGTGCTTAAACTAATAGTAGGCGCAGAAATTTTACCACCGTCTGAAACAGCAAGTGTTGTATCGGAGACTTGATCATAATAGCCCAGGCTAATTTTCTCACTGGCATTAACTTCACCGCCGTTATTAACTGACAGGTACTGATTACCACCGTAACTGCCGTAAACGCCCATAAAGAAGGTTTTAGAATTTACCTGGCTGCCTTCACCACTGACATTTCCCTGCAAATAAGTCAGACGACTGGTGCCCTTAACATGGATTTTGCCGCCGTTGGAGACGTTAAAATAGCCTCTATCGTGGGTAATATTAGAGTAAGACTCATATAAATCATCCGCATATAACTCACTGCCGGCATTGGAGACGTTCAGAAACCCCGTCCCTTTTAACAAAAAGTTAAGTGGGCCATTGATACGCACCTTCCCTCCGGTGATATCCAGCCCACCACCAGAAGCGAGAGTCAGACGTGGACGAGAAGAGTCTGTCGCATTGATAACCAGATTAGCATTATTGGTCACCGTAATATGGTAATCAATGCTCTTGTTCTCTTTGCCAAAATCAATAGTCGCATCCTGGTTTACGATGACATTATCAGCGAACGCCAGAGATGAATATAAACTTATCGCGCTAATTAAAACAGCCCGGGACTTTTTTCCTTTTATTTTGCTTCCCAGTTCAGAGCAGACGCTCCAACAGTTACGGGACCTGTTCCACTTTAGCCGATATATTTTATTCATCACAATCTCCAGCAATACATCCAAATAAAACCAAGATTGCATAAACAGCAACACATAAAATGCCATCCCGGTTGCTGCTCATGGCATATATAAATTCAAAAAAATCGCATAACATTGATAACCACATACCTGGGTATGCAGTTCAGAGAGTAATAATAGATTAACTTACTACCGGACACCTATTTCAAATTAACAATCTTAACTTTACCCTTACATTAGCACCCAGTCTCAAACATATGCGCATTATATGTATCTGAAAGCTCAAATCAACTCAAAACATAAACAAGGAGCAGGCATTACACCCATAATATATAACCAACGAAAGTGATAACTCTAATTAGGTATTTAAATATAAGAATTGTCTTATTAATAAATATATATGCGCATAAGACTGAATCCATTCAGCTTTCATTCATATAAAATCGTTAATTAATAGAATATAAGATTTACAAGTGACTAAGAGGAATTACAAGATATGAAGTTACAACTATATATAATATATGCATAAAATTCTACAGTGGTTCAATGATTCCCGTACCATATGCAGAGATGGCGCAGTTTTATGCACGTCCTGGAACATCACACTATTTCCTGTGTGTCGATTGTCAGACCGATGAACAGCTCAACGAACTTGTGCGTAATTGCACCGAAACCGCCTTTCCCCCGTGCGATGCGTACAGAACAGACTACGACGAGACGGCGGGCCGTATACGAACTGGAGGGCCTGCGCGTGGTGGATGCAATTATGATTGGCGAAAAGCACGGCTGCGTATTTTGTGGCGAATGGAATGCCGCTGAGAACTAAAAATTCAGTCGCGACTTGATTTGGCTGTAGGCCTTGTAAGGTTGAGAGTTACCGTTTTGATATGGGACTGAATCCTGCCATAAAAACGTGAGGTAACTCTCATGTTACTCCCTCTCAGCAATCCTCAATAATCAGGTACACCGCCTTTACCGGGCCATGAACCCCGACGACTTTGATAAGCTCAATATCCGCCGTTGAACTGGGGCCACTAATAATGTTAATGCAGGACGGCATACGTTCACCGGACTGCGCTTTCTGATGCAATTGTTCTGCGAGTTGCGCCACACGTGGCAGGATGGTGCTTTTGCGCAGGATAAAAATTGAGGACTCAGGGAGCAAACTCAACGAGCGCCCACGCTCTGCAGCGGAAAAAAGCACCACGCCTCCCGATTCTGTTAAGCCATATTCAGCATACACTACGCCAACGTTAGCCTGCTCTGCCTGCGAGATATTCTCGGCACCTTTCAGCGGATCCCACACGACGGCATTGCATTCCTGCTGTAAACGTTCACTGATCCCCAGTTCTTCCAGTCGCCTGTCGCCACTAACCACAACCGACTGATCTCCCAGCTCTTTACACAGGCGTAATGCAGCATCCGCGGCCTGCGCCTCGCTGATCAGTTCACAACGCGTCAACATGACATCACTGGCAAACTGGATAAACGCGTCACAGCGCTGTTGCTGGCTAAGTTCAGTAAGACGCTCGTTTGCATAGTTGTTAAGCGGTACATCTTCTGTTTGCGGTTCGAGTCGCAACGGACGCCCCAGTGCCTGAGCGATGTTTTGCAAGAATTCGCTTCGATTATCCATTCTTTTTCTCCTGCGCCTGATGTTTCTTAAACCAACTACGGAAACTCTCGCCGTCAGCTTCAGGAAGATCGCGGGCTTCCATCCAGTCGCTAATCGCACCGATCTTGAGTGGTGTTTTGCCGCCACTGATAAACCAGCTTGCCGCATGAGCGCCTGCCATCATTCCGACTTTCCACAATCCCGGATGACTATTGGCATAAGCGAACATTTTAATCGCCCGTTGCTCTGCTTTTGCGGTGATCCCTTTTTCAGCCATCACCCGACGATGACGCAAAATCAGTTTTGACAGAGGAATACGCACCGGACACACGCTGTCACAGGCCGTGCATAAAGAGCAGGCGTAGGGTAAATCTTTAAAATCTTTATAGCCGCCAAGTAGCGGAGAAATCACCGCGCCGATTGGCCCTGGGTAAATAGATCCGTATCCGTGACCTCCAATGTGGCGATATGCCGGACAAGTATTCATGCAGGCCCCGCAGCGAATACAGCGCAGCACATCCCGAAATTCAGAGGCCAGCACTTCAGAACGCCCGTTATCAACAATAACCAGATGAAACTCTTCTGGCCCGTCCACATGCCCCGCTTCGCGCGGCCCTGTCAGCCAGGTGTTGTATCCCGTCAAACGTGCGCCAACGGCACTACGCGCCAGCATGGTGATCAATACATCAACCTCGGCAAACGTGGGGGCAATACGCTCCATCCCCATCACCGCGATGTGCGTTTTAGGTAGCGTGGTACACATTCGCGCATTGCCTTCATTGGTCACCAGGCATACCGAACCTGTTTCTGCTACCGCGAAATTACAGCCGGTTATACCGATTTCGGCACTGAGGAAATCTTCACGGATCTTTTGACGAATGAATAAGGTCATCGCTTCAGGCGTCTCCGGGCCATCATAGCCCAGACGTTCGTGTAGCACCCGGCGGATCTGGTGGCGATCTTTATGGATAGCCGGAACCACAACATGAGATGGCGGATCTTGATCCAACTGAAGAATGTATTCACCCAGATCGGTTTCAATCACCTGAATGCCAGCATCCTGCAACACATGATTGACGCCAATCTCTTCGGTCACCATCGATTTAGATTTCACCACCTTCCGGGCATTTTTGCGTTGGGCGACCTGTAAAATGTAGCGGGTAGCGTCTTCTTTGGTTTTTGCAAAATAGACGTGACCGCCGTTTTGCGACACTTTTTCGGAGAGCTGGTACAGATAAGCGTCAAGATTACTCAGAACATGATCACGTATCTGGCTGGCACGATCGCGCCACTCCTCCCAGTGACCTAATTCATCGACCATTTTTTGCCGATTTGCCCCAATACGCTGCTGCGCGTTTGCCACCGCTTTGCGCATGATCGGATCTTCAATTTGCTGACGGATGCGTGTCTTGAATTCTGTATTACTGGTTTTGATCGACATCTTTATACCCTCAGCGGCTCATCAGCACTTCAGCAATATGCATCACTTTGACTTTCTGCCCTTCCCGTTGTAATCGCCCACTTATATTCAGCAAGCAACTAATGTCGGCACCAATTAAATACTCAGGACAGACCTCCATCAGGTGTGAAACCTTTTCTTTCACCATCTCGCCGGAAATTTCGGCCATTTTGACCGAGAACGTACCGCCAAACCCGCAGCAAGTATCCTGTTCGGCAAAGGGCAACAGCTCCAGTCCACGTACATTTTTTAGCAGCGTAAGTGGTTCATCCTTCACGCCCAACTTACGGGCCAGACTACAGGATGGATGGTATACCGCCCTCCCTTGCAAGCTGGCGCCTACATCAACGACCCCAAGTGTATTGACAATAAAAGAAGTGAGATCCTGCATACGCGCGGCAACCTTTTCTGCACGTAATGCCCATTCTGGTTCGTCAGCCAGATATGTTGGGTAACTTTTTACGGCGTAAGTGCAGGAACCGGCGGGCGAAATAATGGGATCGTCGTTATCTTCAAGTGCAGCGATCAGATTTTTCATTCCAGGGATCGCTTCTTTGATATAACCACTATTGATCGCAGGCTGACCGCAGCATCCCTGTTTCTCAGGAAAATTTACGCGACAGCCGAGTTTTTCCAGTAGCAGCACAGAGTCGCGTGCCATCCTTGATTTCAGGGCATCACCGATACAGGTAACAAAGAAATTTACATTCACAACCAATACTCCATTGCTTCATTTCTATTTATGCCTGATCGCAACCACTCCTTCCGGGTTATCAGACATCAATAAAAATGGCGGCTTTTTTATTGGGTAGCAGAATACAAATTCAAACTGATTTGTATGACAAATCAATAATCCATCATTGGATACCTGGATGCAATAGCTAATTTTATTTCTTTCGGCGTCGCTCACATTTTTATAATGATCGCCACTAACAATACGGAATCATGCATTCGATATAATAACGTCATGAATCCAATCGAATTTATCTTAAACACCCATTTAGAGATACTCATTTGGTATCTGTTAAAACAGTCCCCCAAATGAGTATAAATGAAATTATTAACAATAATTACACAACCATTAATAACTGTAATTTTATCTTACTGAAGCGATTCAGTGTGTTTTTATAATGAGATCCCGCCTTCAGAAAATATATAAAAACACCTGCTATAAGTCATATTTTCAGAGTGCGGGTCAGGTAGTATTCTGATAACGCTAATTAGTCATGTATTTTTACGCCAAGACAGCCACGAACAAACTCAGGATTAAAATGTTTTACGGATTCGCCAACATAACCCAGATCAAGTGAGCTTATTTGCGCCATTTCTTTCTCTGTCAGTGAAAAATCCCAGATAGCGAAGTTCTCTTCAATACGATGCTGATGAGTCGATTTTGGAATAACAACTACTCCCCGTTGAATATTCCAGCGTAGAATTACCTGAGAAATCGATTTTTGGTGAGCATTTGCAATCCCCTGAAGCAGGCTGTTTTCAAATGGTTTATGTCTTCCACCGCCTAATGGTGCCCATGCTTCAGGCTGCACGTTGTAGTATTTCATGGTTGCTAGCGCTTCTGGTTGGGCAAAATAGGGATGCAACTCAACCTGGTTGACCATTGGCTTAATTCTGACTGTTTCACAAAAGTTTGCCAGAACATGAGGATAGAAATTGGAAACCCCAATTGCTTTCAGTTTGCCCTCTTCATAGGCATCTTCCAGTGCACGCCATGCACTGAAATAATCGCGCATTGCCTGGTGCAATAAATAGAGATCAAAGTATTCAAGTCCCGATTTTTTTAATGACGCTTCAATACCTGCTTTTGCCGTATCCTGATCAACCATGTCCTGTACCCATAATTTAGAAGTAATAAACAACTCCTCGCGGGTACAGAAACCTTCCGAAATGGCTTCACGAATAGCCTCGCCGACGGCGTCTTCATTACCATATACCGCTGCAGTGTCGATTAGTCGATAACCGGTTCGGATAGCATTCAACACGGATTGTTTACACACGTCTTTATCGGTAACCTGAAAAACACCAAATCCCATCATCGGCATTTTCAGATTGTTGCTTAATATGGAAAATTCCACTGGCAGTCCCTCCATTACATATGAATCATTAGTCTACGTTAAAACATGACCTCCGATTAGTAGGTCGGTTTTGATATCACTTATGTAAAAATTTCATTAATAATAGGGAACTGTAATCTCTCTATTATGGGAGAAATGAAGCAGATACGATGAGACTGATGGCAAGCAAAAAATCGCCTGATGCGCTACGATTATCATGCCGACCAGAGAGTCGCAATATATTGAATTTACGCTATTTTGTCGGCTGGATAAGCCCCACATGAACAACAAGTATTTGTCAACACTCTGAGATTCTGTCAGTCGCCTGGCCTCGGACCTTTCTGTTTTTGATACACTTATAGCCTTTGTCATACGAAAAATGTGCGAAATGGCGAAGAACAAATGGAGAATGTTATGATCAGGCAGAAGATTTTGCAGCAGCTCCTGGAGTGGATAGAGTGTAGTCTCGGTAACCCTATCTCAATCGAAGATATCGCACAGAAATCTGGCTACAGTAGACGCAATATCCAGCTCCTGTTCAGAAACTTCATGCATGTGCCGCTGGGAGAATACATTCGCAAACGAAGACTTTGCCGGGCAGCTATTCTTGTCCGACTCACAGCGAAATCTATGCTTGATATTGCACTATCTTTGCATTTTGATTCACAGCAGTCATTCAGTCGCGAATTTAAAAAATTATTCGGCTGCACTCCCCGAGAATACCGACTCCGTGATTATTGGGATCTGGAAAATATCTTCCCTCCATTTTTAGCACGCCAACATACAAAAACTGATTGCATATTAATTCATTTCCCTGAAACACGTATTTTTGGCAATTCATTTAAGTATGATACTGAAATATCGAATAAATCACCGGATGAAGAAGTCAAATTGCGACGTCATCATTTAGCCAGATGTATGAAGGATTTTAAGACGGATATCTATTTCGTCTCAACGTTTAAACCATCAACAAAGTCGGTCGATTTACTCACAGTTGAAACCTTTGCTGGTACGGTATGTGAATATGCTGACATGCCGAAAGAGTGGACAACGACCCGAGGACTTTATGCCTCTTTCCGTTATGAAGGAAACTGGGAACATTACTCTGACTGGGTTCGGAACATCTATCTGATAGAGTTGCCTGCCAGGGGGTTAGCCAGAGTGAACGGCAGCGATATTGAGCGATTTTATTACAATGAAGATTTCGTAGAAAAGGATGGCAATGATGTTGTTTGCGAAATTTTTATCCCCGTTCTTCCGGTTTAGTTTGTCGCTATGTCTTATTGAGTTTTATCCTGGCCTGCTACTGTTTAATCAGTATCAGGCCAGGTATTCAGTGAATAATGGCGTTGAACATATCAACACCATTATTCTTTATTAGATCGTAACTTTCATACTATTCAAATTATGGCATCTCCTCCTCGCCCTTTTCAGTATCTGCAGCCTCGGCGTTAATTGTCACCTTCACAGGCGTCATTTCGTACCCGCCATACGTCAGTGCGTGGAATGTGAACGTATAGAGACCCGGCTTCTTGGTACTAAATGTACGCGTAATTTTCCCGCTCGAGAAATGGTCGGCCTTCGACGGCGAGAACTTATAATCCGCCTCTGTCACGTCTTTCGGAGCCTCAATGTCGACCCACATAGTTCCTCCTACGGGATTGTTTGCCGAGAACAGGGTAACCGTCATTGTTGCGGTCGTTACCCCATCCGCCACCAGAGATGACACATCAGATTTTGCGGTGAGCTCCGCGTTTTTATCATCCGCGACGAATTTAGATTCGGCGGTTTTCATCGAGACCTGACCGTCTGCCTGTTCCACTTTCGCCGTGAGTGTATATTTCGCTGCGACAGTGGTCGTGGCGGTGAAAATAGCCTGTCCTTGCTCATTAGTTTTCGCCGTCCCATTGGGAGTCAGCTCTAACTTCGCCGGGCTGGCGGTCAGCGTCACGTCGGTATCTTTCAACAGGTTGTTATTAGCATCAGTCACCGTAACTTTATACGTCTGTTTGGCTTTGCCATCCGCCAGTGCATAGTTGCCAATCACCTCAATACCGGAGACGGTTGCGGTAGCCTTATCGGCCACAAACGTTACAGTCTGCGTATTCGAAGGCTTGTCATTTCCTGCCGACGCCGTGATTTCATACGTTCCGGCAGTCACGGAAACCACTTTCAGTACCGCTTTACCCTCCTCGTTGGCGTTCACCATGATATTACCGTCTGCAAGCGGTTTGACGCCCCGAGGCAGATTAAAGACGACCACAGCGCCAGGAAGAAGGTTGCCGTATTGATCCTTAACCGTTGCCGTCAGCGTAAAGGCATCTTTGTCGTTTGCCACTTTTGGATCAGCACCATCAACCTCCAGGCTCGCCTGACCGGTACTGAAATCCGCCTTGAATTTCACCGTAACCGTCTTCTGAGTATTATTCACTGAGGCCGTGATGCTGTGTTCCCCGGCAACCGTTGACATCAGCTCAATGTCGGCTTTACCTGCCGCATCGGTTGTTACCGTATTCCCCGTCTTGCTGGTCACACCTTTCGGCAGAGTCAGCGTCACATTTTGTCCCTGCAACGGGTTGCCATAGGTGTCCACAACGGTCAGGGTTACCTGGTTAGTCGACTGTCCATTAGCCAGCTGGTTATCAACCTTCACCGTCATATCACTGATCACTGCCTGGGAAGCATCGCCTGCAACATTCAGCACCAGTGGCTGAGCAACGGCATTTTGGCCGTTCACTCGCGGCATCACAGACAACTGGCCCGCGGCAGATCCCAGAGTCAAGGTCGCCACGTAGACCCCATTACTTGTTTCTGTCCAGTCTCCTGTTGAAGGTCTCACTGACCCCGTGCTGGCGGCACCACTAAACTGCGGTGCATCTGGCTTCAGCCCGGTGACAAGGTTCCCGTACGCATCCTTCGCGGTGAAGGTGAGTTCCGTCGTCGCTTTGACGGTCGGAGCATCATTATCCGCAACAAGCGTAGAGTTCGCTGATGACATATCCCCCGCTACGACAGTCAACCGCGCAGCATCGGTGGCTGCTGGCTGACCGTTGAATAGCGGCATGACAAGAAGCTCACCTGTCTTTCCGCCTGTGGTCAGCGTAGCGACATAGGAACCATCGCCTTGCTCGGTCCAGTTGGATACCGTCGCCCCTTCAGATGCAACACCTGTCAGGCTTGCCGACAGGGAAAGGCCGCTGATAGCGTTGCCATGCGCATCTTTTGCAATAAGTGTCACGGTTGTGCTTTCGCCTGCTTTTACGCGATCTTTTGCCACAGAGACTGTCGACTGGCCTGAAGATAACGCATCAGCCACCACGGTCACTTTAGCCGCATTCGCTGCCGCGTCCTGTCCATTGAGCTTCGGCATTACCGCTAATTCACCCGCCGTAGTACCGAGAGAAATCTGCGCAGTCCAGGTCCCGTCGCCATTATCCGTCCAGCCTGAGGCCTTAGAACCTGCAGCGGCTGCGCCCGATAATGACGGTGCATCCGGATTGAGGCCAGTTACAGGGTTGTCATTAGCATCTTTTGCCGACCAGATTGCCGTAACTGTACCGCCAACCACCGGTTTATCCGGATTCAGGGCGATGGTCGAATGTGCTGCATCAAGCGGCCCGGCGACAAACTTCAGCGTTTGTTGTAATGAGCCCAACTGATACTGCTCGCTAAAGGCATGCACAACAACGTTTCCGGCACGGGTCGAAGAAACCGTAGCGCTGTAAACGCCTGGTTTTATCTCCGAAATGGTACCAATGGTGACACCATTGCTATCCTGCGGAACAAATCGCAAGCGGCTGGCCTCTCCCGTCACCGGGTTACCATCAGTATCCACCGCAGTCAGCGTCAGCGTGTGGGATTGCTGACCATCGGCAACCACGTCTCCTGAAGATTCATTCACGCTCAGAGTAGACTTCGACACATCCATCATCGTGGCGCGCAATTCTGCAGTGACGGTTTTGCTCATGCCATCAACGCTAACCGTAATCGTTGCCTCACCTGATTGCGTTCCGGTAGTAAAGACAGACTGGTACACCCCAGCTTCAGTTTCGGTGAACTCACTCAGTGTTGGCTGTGCCTGTGATTTAGTGGCCTTCAGGGTACGAGTCACAATATTTCCAGCTGGCTTGAACGTCAGCTCAGACTTGATCTGATCTTTCATACCCGTGACTGGCTGCCCCTCTGCATCGCGCAGAGAAAGCACCAGTGGCTTTTGCTCACTACCGTTAGCAAGCATTTGGATACGGCTCTGACCGTCAAGCGTTAACGCCGTGCGCTCGGCACTCATACCTGCTCCGGTAATGACCACCTCTGTCTGCACGCGTTTTGAGGCATTGCCTTTGTTGTCGTAGGCAACCGCAGAAATCGCATAATAATTGTTTTTGCCTGCCTGGTAAGCCGGGAGCGTCACTTGCCACTGATTACCCTGCCCGGTAATTTTTCCGCCTGCGGCCAGCAAAGACGGCGCTTCCCATTGAACATTTTTCAGACCGTGAGTTGCTTTGCTCACCACAAGCCCCAGGGAAACCGTCTGCCCGCCCTTACCTTCAATGCGCTCAGGCAGAGCAATACGGATCACTTCAGATTTGCGATACTCAAGAACGATATTGTTATTACGCTCAACCAGGTCATAGCGGCTGCCTGCCAGTACCCGACGCTCGCGAATGCTATCCGTATCGAGTTGTTTCGCCAAAGGTTCGCCAATTCGGTAGTTAACTTCCAGGCCAAAGCGAGTGTCATTCTCACCGCTCTTGCCCTGCTTATGCCCGGCGCTCAGTGTCAGAAGAGGCACTGGCGTATAGGTCACCTCGGCAGAAATAGCATGCGGGTCTTTCTGGCGCTTATCTTTACCAAACAGCCCGACTTCATCGCCATAATACTGTTCGTACATCAGGCTTGCGCCAAGCTGCGGCCAGGCAGGTAAATAGCCCTCTGCGCGGATATCCCAACCATTCGCCGGGCGTTCCTGATAATCCTCAATATCCGGCGATTTTTTCCAGCCAGAAGCGCGGATATAACCATTGGCGCTCAGTTTCAGATAATCGCGCCAGTATTCCGCACCAACACCAATGCGGGTATGACTACGGGATAAATCATGGTCGATAAAGGTGTTCACCCCCGCCATCCAGTCATTTCCTGAAAAATGACGCCAGCCAAAACCAATATTTGACTGAGTACGATCGTCTGTACGATGTATTGCCCCTTGAGTGAACAACATATTTGTCGGTGTATCATAAATCGGATAAAGCATTTCCAGCGAAGAATCCTTCAGCGAGAAATCTTTATCGACATTCAGTTTAACGCGCGCAGTACCATATTTCCCGAGCCACTCCTGGATTTCCTGGGTAGCTTTAGTGGTGGCCATCCCGGTAATAAAATTACGTGTCGCATCGCTATCTGGCTGACTACTCAAAAATGTCCCGGCATTTGCGGCAAACGACGCGACATTTTTCTCCACATTATTATCAGCAGTTACCGTAGTATTTTCCATGCTCAACCGTGGCTGAACCGCATTCTGCGCACGTGCCGCCATTACCGGCGTAAAGGTGACTGCGAGTGGAAAAAGAACTTGAACAGAGATATTTGCCCACGCCACGCAGCGGGCCAGAACTGAATAACGAAATCGTGGTTGTTTATGACCTGTTTTATAACGTGACATTGAGATAATTTCCTGATGAACGAATTAACGAACATAGGCAGACACAAATAATGGCGTCCGCTTGTCAGAAAAACCGGGAATTTCCCGGTTTCCTTTTCCGCAGAAAAGGAAATACCTTTATGTAAGAAAGTACACCGCCACCTAATATATCCAGTGCCTGTAGCCACTCATCAGGTGGTTGGGCGCGGGATTATATTTTTATTTATAGGTGAAAATTTAGCTTTTTGTGCAAGTCATTAAATAGATATCTAAGTTATATTTCCTAGTCTGCGGACAGTGAATAATTCATTATTCAGAGTGAATAATAATGACCTGCCTTTAATTTATCACGATTGGCAATACGTCGAAGTAGGTATATACGCCAGGATAAACCAATATATTTTTTATGGATATTCATTTTCCTTCATCAGACTGTAAATTCCGGGGATATCGAACTTGCACGACTCATCTCAACACTCAAACAGATTTATGAATTTCGTTCATAACCCCTGACAGATCCTGCCGTCTAATCGAGCTCTTCCCTTTACGTTATGCTTCTCATGAACGATAACGGAAGGATAACACCATGCAAAAAGTAAAACTGAACAACGGTATTGAAATGCCCCTGCTGGGCTTTGGTGTATTTCAGATGACCGATGCCGCCGAATGCGAAAGAGCGGTCATTGACGCTATTAACACCGGTTATCGACTGATTGACACCGCCGCCTCCTATCAAAATGAAACCCAGGTCGGGAACGCACTGAAACAAAGCGGTATCGCCCGTAACGAACTCTTTGTCACCACCAAACTCTGGTTGCAGGATACCAGTTATGAAGGAGCCAAAGCCCAGTTCGAACGCTCTTTGAATCGGTTGCAACTTGATTATGTTGACCTGTACTTGATTCACCAGCCATACGGTGATGTCCACGGTGCCTGGCGCGCCATGGAAGAACTGCAACAGGCAGGCAAGATCCGCGCTATTGGCGTCAGTAACTTCCATCCTGACCGACTGGCTGACCTTATCGCCTTTAATAAAGTCGTTCCGGCGGTAAACCAGATTGAAGTTAACCCCTTCAACCAGCAATTACAGGCCGTTCCGTGGATGCAAAGTCGTGGCATTCAGCCAGAAGCCTGGGCACCGTTTGCGGAAGGGAAAAATGGTCTGTTCCAGCATCCCGTATTGACGGCAATTGGCGCGAAGTATGGCAAAAGCGTGGGCCAGGTTGTTCTGCGCTGGATCTACCAACGAGGCATTGTTTCACTGGCAAAATCAGTGCGAAAAGAACGCATGGAAGAGAACATCAACATTCTCGATTTTGAACTCAGCCCTGAAGATATGCTGCAAATTACCGCCCTGGATACCGCAACCAGCGCGTTCTTCTCTCACCGCGATCCCGCAATGGTGGAATGGCTGACTGGCCGCAAACTTGATGTTTAAGCCGCGATAAAAGAGGTATTCATTCAATGCAAAAACGTTATCTGGGTAAATCCGGACTCGAAGTCTCCGCCCTTGGGCTCGGTTGCATGGGCTTAAGCCACGGCTACGGCCCGGCGACCGATACCCGTCAGGCTATCGAACTTATTCGTGCTGCGGTTGAACGTGGCGTCACCTTCTTCGATACCGCCGAAGTGTATGGTCCGTATCTGAATGAAGAAGTGGTCGGCGAAGCCTTAAAACCGTTTCGTGACCGTGTGGTGATTGCCACTAAATTCGGTTTTACCTTCGGCGATGATAATAAGCAGCAGATTTTAAACAGCCGCCCGGAGCATATCCGTGAAGCCGTTGAAGGATCATTACGCCGTCTTAAGACTGATGTCATTGACCTTCTGTATCAACACCGTGTTGATCCGGATGTTCCTATTGAAGATGTTGCAGGAACGGTGAAAGACCTAATTGCAGAAGGTAAGGTCAAACATTTCGGCCTGTCTGAAGCGGGAGCACAAACCATTCGTCGTGCACATGCGGTACAACCTGTCACCGCCCTGCAAAGCGAATATTCCATGTGGTGGCGTGAGCCTGAACAGGAAATTCTGCCGTTGCTGGAGGAACTGGGGATTGGTTTTGTACCCTTCAGCCCACTAGGTAAAGGTTTCCTGACGGGGTCGATTAAGCCAGGAACCACTTTCGGCAAGGATGATTACCGTAGCACCGTACCGCGTTTCGCGGCACAAGCTATTGAAGCCAATGAAAAACTGGTCACCTTGTTAGGTGAACTGGCCGCGGAGAAAGGGGTAACATCTGCACAAATCGCACTGGCATGGCTGTTAGCACAAAAGCCATGGATTGTACCCATCCCTGGCACCACTAAACTGCACCGGCTGGAAGAAAACCTGGGTGCTGTCGACATTGTTCTTTCGCGCAATGATACGCAGCAGATAACCGAGGCACTGGAAACAATTAAAATCGTCGGTGAACGTTACTCGCCTGAGCACCAGGCACGCGTAGGCCGTTAATGCCCAAACGGGTCCACAACAAAATGTGGACCCGTTACTCTGAATACGATCAACAGCGCAAAAGCTGGCGGATGCTGCTTGTGGCTGGGGTAGTAAAGGTAATATCCGGGAAAAGTTGGACACCACTCCTGCAACACCTGAATAAGCTTGCCTGACTTTACATACTTCTGAACCATGTCTTCAGAGAAAGCGATCCCAAACCCTGATAACGCGGCATCAATTCTTACTGGCAATGGGCTACACGTCAGTTGCCCCTCAACCTTGACGCGAAGTGGTTTCCCTTCTCGCTCGAACTCCCAGTGGTAAAGCCCACCGGCGGTTGGCAAACGCATATTGATGCAGCGATGATTTTGTAGCTCGTGAGGCGTTTCAGGTAAGGCGTTAGCGGCAAAATACTCCGGTGCCCCCCCACGGCCATCCGCATCTCTGGTCCAATCCGCACTGCAATCATATCCTTATCCACACTTTTCAAAGCGCACTCATGAAGGGCGTTCATAGATACAATTATTTTAGCTACATTACTGACAATTATGATAATTGATAATCTGTATGTATCGAAAATAAAGATTAATTATCATGAGGTTTACCATGAAAATACTCGTTGCAGGAGCAACAGGATGCATCGGTATTCATGTAGTAAATACCGCTATTGCAATGGGTCATCAGCCCGTGGATCTGGTCAGTACCCTTAGCAACGACGCCGCTAAAAATAAAACATTCGAACTGGTCGCAGAACGAGGAGAAGCGCAGCAGGATCTGCCCACTCTGTTTGCAAACATGCAGAGTGATAATCCTCAAAAAAACGATGGGGTTTTGGATATAGACAATATGCCTGTGCGTGAAGAACCTGAATGTATTATTAATGACCTGAATCTGCACACCAAGGTTAACTAATTTTAAAATATGACAATTTTATCATATAGCGGTCAGTATTATGACAGCTTTAATCTGTACAATTATCAGGAAAGAGACGTTCTCTCCTATATTAATTCATTTTCAAACATATAACTTAGATTAGGTATTAGTTATGAAAACACTACTTGTTACTACATTAGTCATGGGTTTTATTTCGGTGAATGTTGCATTTGCAGCGCAAGAAATTAATCATACAGATGGCAAAGAAAAGATTGGTGTAATCTCAGCCAGCAATGCCTTGACGCTTGATGAGTTATCGAATGCGCTTTCTCGTAAGGCTGATGAGCAAGGAGCAACGTCGTTCAAAATCCTGTCTACCACGGGGAATAACAAACTGCACGGAGTTGCTGAAATCTATAAGTAAATAGTAAATGATGTGCCATGGACTGTTTATCATGAGCATCGGTTCCATGGCTTGTCCTTACGACGAAAATGCAGTCTCAGCAGATTGTAAACACGGTACATTTCTAAGCGTGAATAGCACAATTATGCGGGGATCATACAAGGAGAGCAGCGTAATCCTCAGGGCCAATCTCAACGTAGACTATGGATCACTTGTGTGCGATTAGTAATAATTGATGTAATACATCTTTCCAAATTTGTGATACAGTTCAAAAAATTGGTTGACCAAACTCGTTATCTATATAAGAGGCGCTTATGAGGTGCGCTCTTTTTTAAAGCGAGGAAATACCAATGAAAGAGAATAAGATACAAGAAATCAGTAATAAGCTGATTAATATTGTTGTTTTGGTTGCAGTTGTAGAATATGCTTATTTATTCCTCCATTACTATTAATTACATCTAAAAACAATTCCCTTAGGTGATATTTAAAATATGTATCCTCCACCTACTTTGTAAGAGTTATGTCAGTGGGGAAGGATATTCGTACGGTTTCGAAGGGAAGTTTAAAGAAACCGTATTTGTGCCGCACTAAAAGAGATTGCGCATTGAGTCAGCATTTTAGTTACCCAATGCGCATGTTGGTTCACCAAATTGTTACTTTGGCTGTGTGATAAATAATCAGCCGGTAAAGCAAGGCTCACCCACATTCTCAATGCGTTCATACCGATCAGCGGGTAGTGACATAAATCAGCATGAATAGTGCCGTCACCAACGATAGCCAACAACATCTCTCACTTCCGGCACATTCAGTTAGCTGCGGGAATCCCACATATCCAGACTGTCAGATTGTGAAGCGAAAAGGACGGCTATATGTCATTTGCAAATCTAATCCCCGCTTTAAGGCTGTTCAGAGGCGCAAGAAAAAGCGTTAACTCTGAGTTTGAAGGTTCAACGACACCTGGCTGGCTGCATAATCATGCCTGATTAACGCTGGTGTATTCAGTACGCCAGCATTAACTTTCCTGCAAACGTATCTTCTTACTCATTAATGGCTTGCTACCTGCTGATGCTGTGTATGAGCCGCATCAACCGCTTTTTGATACCATTTTTTAGCCAGTTGTGGATTTTTCTCTACGCCCAATCCCAAAGAATAAATATCACCTAAAGCCACAAAACTGGGAGCAGTGATATGATCCATTCTGCTGATATGTTTAAGATAAAGGTTTATCGCTTTTTGATAATCGCGTTTTACGCCATTACCTTGTTCATAAAGTTTAGCCAGACGATACTGCGCCGTAATATCATTATTTTTATCGCCTTTCTTATAATATTTCGCCGCTTTATTATAATCCTGAGGAACGCCTAATCCTCTTTCATAAATAATCCCAAGATAACGTGCAGCTTTCATTTCTCCCGCCAGGTCAGCTTGCTCAAAAAGGCTTAAGGCTTTTGCATAATCATACGGTACGCCATATCCATTAAGATATAAAATCCCTAAATCCAGTTTCGCGCGGGGGTTTCCGCTGGCTGCTGATTTCGTCAACCATTTAAAAGACTCAGTATAATTCACCGTTTGATTGTAGTTTCCATTCAGGTATGCTTCCCCCAATCTGGCTTGCGCTTCTGCATCTCCCTGAGCAGAGCGCGTTATTATTTCATCAAAATTCATTTTTGGTGGAGTATCTGCATATACAGATGCAGAAAAAAATAGAATTACAAATAATAACGCCTTCATTCTGTCTCTCGGTAAAAATGACTGCCAACACGATACCTGATGACAGTCTGGCCTACACTTTATTGTTTGCGTTGGTTAAATAACCATTCACGAACTGGTTCTATGCTGTAAGCAATACGCCATGTGTTACGATGCCCGCTGGCACCTTCTCGCGAAGAGTATTCATCAAATACACTGTCTTTTATAAAAACGGTATAACGGATATTACTTTGCTCTTCAAACAATGTGTCGGCAGCAAATCGATATTGTTCAGGGTCCCATTGACCATTCCATGCTGCACGAGAAACTTTTCCCCCAAACTGCTCAAGACATTCAGTAATCGCGTTGAAGCTGGGAAAAGCCCCTGCATCATCTTCTGAGGCCATAAACCACAATTTGTTTTTAGCTATTGGAGCAACCTGTTCCGCATCCCATTTTCCTGCAACCAGGTAACTCGCTGTGAAAAAGTCAGGATATTTGATATTCATAGCGATGGCCAGCATACATCCCCCTGACTGACCAGTAACATAAATACGTTCAGGATCTATTTTATATTCTTTCATCAAAGACTGAACAAGATTTATTGTTGTATCAAGCAACGTAGATGTACGCCAGTCATCATCAGCAATGATTTCATTATACTGAGGAGCTAAAACATAGCAGGGACGTTTCAGTTGTTGTTCCGGTTCTGCCCAAATTACTGCGCCTAGCCCCTGAAACAGAGTCGTTGTTATTTGTGCACTGGTAGCCCCTGCATCATGCATAAAAATAACCAATGGTAATACTTTATTTTGCTCTTCAGGAATAAAGAAATTATATTCTAGTATTTTTCCGCTTTCATTGTCTTTATATTTACCTTGTCTAAAACTATCGACCACCAGATTTGAAACGGCGTTAGTTTCCAGCGTGGTATTTTGTGTAATCACAGTTGCAGATGCATCTTTATATCTAATAGTTTGGTTTAGTTTTTCTCCTGCAACCCAGGAGGGTTTACCTTGTCCTTGTTTGGGAACTGCTTTTTGTATTGTTGGGTCCGTTATAGTTTCTTGCCATTCATTTTGTGGTTTGCTGTGGTCCAGTTCAAGAATCGCGTACTTACCTGATTTTGCCTCAACCAAAGCTGTTGACTGACTGATAAACACTTTATTGATATGATAATTTTTTACGCTAAACTCTGTTGACGAAAGTTCTTCCTTATTTATAGGCTTTTCAAATTCTACAGCTATCGCAATAAGTCGAACTCCGTCACCAAAAACTTGTGTAATAGCTGTAGCCTTTATTGCCTTGTTGTTTGTGTTTGCGAATACAATGCGAGGCATTGAAACAACTAAAGCACCCGCAATACTTTTAATTAAAAACTCTCTGCGCGTCGGCATAAATGTCCTCTTTACTTTTGATAAAAATTAAATAAATATCAGCATGATACCAGGACTATATTTTTTCAACTTTATCATTCGTGCTTGTATTTAACTTATCTTCAGTGCTAACTCTGTACCTCGTTTTATCGGCAATGTTATAGAAATAAAACCATTCTGTGGATCACGAACATAAGATAAAAAATCCGGTTCTGCGTTATCATTTAATATATATCCTCCTACTCGTAACTGTGGCGCAACGATCTCAGTAACCTTACGAGCGAGGCTTGGGCCATCCGCAAGAGGGAAACCATCAATAAGAATAAAATCGACAGGACCACCGAGATCTTTCAGCGTTTCTCTCGCATCACCGACACGAATATCAACAAAAGACGTAAGACCTGCCTCTGCCAGATTTCGAGACGCGACTTCAGCCTTTTCCCGTACCATTTCAGAACCAATCACCAGTCCGCCACCATTATCTTTCATCGCAGCGGCAAAATAGAGCGCTGACATACCTACAGAAGTTGCAAAGTCCACAACGCGAGTGGCTTTCATTGCCCGGCACAGTAAGTAGATAAGTTCCCCCTGTTCTGGGGCTATGGAAAAGCCATAACTGGAAAATCTTTCAGGATCAAGTGCCGGAGCTTCGCGAAACAGTTCCTGCGGGGGATGTTTGCGTTCATTATTCATGCGTTCCAGAACACGTATAACCTGGGGATCACGAATGGGGCAGATACTATTATTTAATCGATTCATAAATAAGGACCTGTATTTTATGAAGTGATGTTACCTGGTTGTTTTCATACACCATGTTATGATCATTGCTTATGTTGTTGGTATAGTGATACCATTTTTGGTACTGGTCAAGTACCAAAAATGAATGCAGGAGTAAATGTTTTGATGAACAAGAGCGAAGTGAGGACACCGGTGCGACGGGGAAGACCTAAAAGTGCGGGGCTTGATGAGCGTAAGAAAGCGATAGTTATTGGCGCGTATAGTGCCTTCATTGAGCTTGGTTTTGCCCAAACCTCAACCACAGAAATTGCTCGTCGGGCAAAAGTATCAAAAAGAACAATTTATGAGGTATTCAGTAATAAGAAGGAAATTTTTTCTGAAGTAATTAAAGAATATAAAGCCCTGTTCCTCGATCTCCCAAGACCGGAAAACGAGAAGCTCCCCATTAATGAAACTCTGTTTCGTATATTCCGATTAGATATAAGTCAAGAAGAAGCTAAAGAGAGAGAAGCACTCTTAAAATTAATGACACGTGAATCAATTCTCTTTCCAGAGCTTTCAGACTATTTATATGCCACTAAAACGCTTCGCTCAAGAGAACTGTTAATCGAATGGCTGGATATTCAGCAAGCTCAAGGGCGTATTGCTGTTAAAAATACGGGTAATTGCGCTGGAATGCTAATGGATATTGTTTTTGGCGCATTGCTTCCTCGTCGATGGGTTTTGGATGTTAACGAAGATCAGACATTAACACCTGAAGGTCGTCAGCAACAACTTGAGGAAATAAAAGAGCGTATCGAAACTGTTATACAAGGGATTGAAGTGGTCAACAAAAACTAGCCACGATTATGCGGGATACTTACACAACATCATAATCCCCAAAATTGAGTCCATTCCGTTTAGGGAGATATACAAAAATGATAGCAAGCGCATGCCTGGTATGACTAAAATACGCCATGAATCTGAATCGTTTTTGCTATTTGCTCCTCCTTTTAACGGCTGCCAGCAGTGTGTTACTGGCGGAGCCGTTTGCTGCGTGGGTTACATGCGTAAACCTGCTCACCCTGGTAATTTATGGTACTGATAAGCTGGCTGCACGTAGAGGCTGGCGCAGAGTGCCAGAAGCAACTCTGCTGGTGTTTGGCTTTGTCGGAGGTTGGGTTGGTGCAATTATTGGTCAACAGGTCTTTCGACATAAAACACAGAAACAGCCATTCAGAACCTACTTCGCAATCAGCGTCGTATTGAACGTGATGATCCTGTCAGTTGTGATATATGAATTGTATCAACCATAAAACCCGGTATCCGCTCCGGGAGTTACAGGCAGTAGCTCCATGCTATTTCACCGGCGCTTTACTCATGCACTTATTTGGATCCTTACGACCAGGAAACACTAGAGGATAATTTCCTGTCATTATCTGAAGCGTTTTGAGTATTGTAATTGCCTGAATTGAAAGCGGAACAATATGTGGTCGCCTCATTTTCATCCGTTGCGCAGGGATCTCCCATATCGCTTTATCGAGGTTGAATTCGCTCCAGAGCGCCGCTCTCCACTCTCCGGTTCGAACACCTGTAATAATCAACAATCTCGCCCCCAAAACAACCAGCGGACTACCTGTGTAACCAGATAACGCATTAAAGAAAATACGGTTGATAATGGAAGATAAGGAACGGGCAGTGAGCTGTAGTATGTGCGGGGTCAATTGACTTAGATAGACTTGGGAAGAGTTTGAAATGGTGCCGATAATAGGAGTCGAACCTACGACCTTCGCATTACGAATGCGCTGCTCTACCAACTGAGCTATATCGGCCCTGAAAGGACATGTTCACGAACGTGAATCACGGTGGACAAGGTTAAAACTAACCGGGCGATGCGTCAATGGCCTTGTGAATCAAATGGCTACTTTTGCATCACCCGATTTTATTTACGCACGAATGGTGTAATCACCAATGCCGATCCACTTGTAGGTGGTCAGTGCTTCCAGCCCCATTGGGCCGCGCGCGTGCAGTTTTTGCGTGCTTACCGCGACTTCCGCGCCCAGACCAAACTGGCCGCCGTCGGTAAAACGCGTAGAGGCGTTAACGTAAACAGCGGAGGAATCCACTTCGTTAACAAAACGCTGGGCGTTGCGCATATCGCGGGTCAGGATCGCATCGGAGTGTTGTGTGCCGTGTTCACGAATATGGGCGATGGCATCGTCAAGATCGCTGACGATTTTGACGTTCAAATCTAATGACAGAAACTCATCGTCATACTCTTCGGCTTTAACAGCCACCACCTTCGCAGGGCCTGGCTGCAACTGTGCCATTGCGGCAGCATCTGCGTGTAATGTCACGCTGCTTTCCGCCATTTGTTTGCTTAATGCGGGCAGGAAGCTATCAGCGATGTTTTTATTCACCAGCAACGTTTCTACCGTATTACACGTGCTCGGACGCTGAGTTTTCGCGTTGACGATCACTTTCAATGCTTCAGCGATCTCTGCACTTTCATCAACGTAAATATGGCATACGCCTATACCGCCTGTGATCACCGGGATTGTCGACTGTTCGCGGCATAGCTTATGCAGACCAGCGCCGCCGCGCGGGATCAGCATGTCGATGTATTTATCCATACGCAGCATTTCACTGACCAACGCACGGTCAGGATTATCAATTGCCTGTACTGCACCTGCCGGTAAACCGCAGGATTTCAGGGCGTCCTGAATCACCGCCACCGTTGCAGCGTTAGTGCGGCAGGTTTCTTTGCCGCCACGCAGGATCACCGCGTTACCCGTTTTCAGGCACAGCGAAGCAACATCGACCGTCACGTTCGGGCGCGCTTCATAAATCACGCCAATCACCCCCAGCGGCACGCGACGACGCTCCAGACGCAAGCCGCTGTCCAGCACGCCGCCATCGACTACCTGCCCCACCGGATCGGCGAGGTTACACACCTGGCGCACATCATCGGCAATGCCTTTCAGCCGTGCGGGCGTCAGTGCCAGACGGTCAAGCATCGCTTCGCTGAGGCCATTAGCACGCGCGTCAGCAACATCCTGGGCGTTAGCGTTGAGGATGCTTTCGCTTTGTGCTTCCAGTTCATCAGCAATCTTCTCCAGCACGCGATTTTTTTCGCGGCTGGAGAGTTGCGCTAATTTATACGAGGCTTGCTTCGCGGCAATGCCCATTTGTTCCAGCATCGGCCTGCTCCTTAACGGGTAATCATGTCATCACGGTGAACGGCTACCGGGCCGTATTCATATCCCAGTATTGCATCAATTTCTTGCGAGTGGTGTCCGGCAATGCGGCGCAATGCATCGCTATTATAGCGACTGACGCCGTGGGCAATATCACGACCTTCGAGGTTACAAATACGGATCACTTCACCACGCGAGAAGTTGCCGGTTACGCTCTTAATGCCTTTCGGCAACAGGGAGCTGCCGCGTTCAAGAATGGCGGCGGTTGCCCCTTCATCTACCGTGATTTCACCCGCCGGTGGCGCACCGAAAATCCAGCGTTTACGGTTTTCAAGCGGAGTCGCCTGGGCATGGAACAGCGTACCGACGGAAATACCTTCCATCACATCACCAATGACGCCCGGCTTGCTGCCCGCGGCAATAATGGTGTCGATACCCGCACGGCAAGCCACGTCAGCGGCCTGCAATTTGGTGCTCATGCCGCCGGTTCCAAGACCTGAAACGCTATCACCGGCAATCGCGCGCAGTGCGTCATCAATGCCGTAAACATCTTTAATCAGTTCTGCCTGCGGATTGCTGCGCGGGTCAGCGGTATACAAACCTTTTTGATCGGTCAGCAGCAACAGTTTATCGGCACCCGCCAGAATCGCCGCCAGAGCAGAAAGGTTGTCGTTGTCACCAACTTTAATTTCTGCCGTAGCGACAGCATCGTTCTCATTAATTACTGGAACGATGTTGTTATCGAGCAGCGCACGCAGGGTGTCGCGGGCGTTCAGGAAGCGTTCACGGTCTTCCATATCAGCACGAGTCAGCAGCATCTGCCCGACGTGAATGCCATAAATCGAAAACAGCTGTTCCCACAGTTGAATCAGTCGACTCTGCCCTACCGCCGCCAGCAGTTGTTTTGAGGCAATAGTCGCTGGCAGTTCCGGGTAACCCAGGTGCTCACGTCCGGCGGCAATCGCGCCCGACGTCACAATGACTATCCGATGCCCGGCGGCATGTAACTGCGCGCACTGGCGAACAAGTTCAACGATATGGGCACGGTTCAGGCGGCGCGATCCACCTGTTAGCACACTGGTGCCGAGTTTTACCACCAGCGTCTGGCTGTCACTCATGATTCTCTGCCATTCAATTTTAGGAAAAATGATATCAAACGAACGTTTTAGCAGGACTGTCGTCGGTTGCCAACCATCTGCGAGCAAAGCATAGCGTTTTGTTGCGCGGGATCAGCAAGCGTAACGGCAGTTGTTTACGCTTTTATTACAGATTTAATAAATTAGCACATTTTAAGAATATTATTAAGCTGTAATATATCTTTAACAATCTCAGGTTAAAAACTTTCCTGTTTTCAACGGGACTCTCCCGCTGAATATTCGCGCGTAAATTAAAATCAGGAAAGAAAATGAAAAAGAGCACTCTGGCATTAGTGGTGATGGGTATTGTGGCATCTGCATCCGTACAGGCCGCAGAAGTATATAACAAAGACGGTAATAAACTGGATGTCTATGGCAAAGTTAAAGCCATGCATTATATGAGTGATAATGATAGTAAAGATGGCGACCAGAGTTATATCCGTTTTGGTTTTAAAGGCGAAACACAAATTAACGATCAACTGACTGGTTATGGGCGTTGGGAAGCAGAGTTTGCTGGTAATAAAGCAGAGAGCGATACCGCACAGCAAAAAACACGTCTCGCTTTTGCCGGATTGAAATATAAAGATTTGGGTTCTTTCGATTATGGTCGTAACCTGGGCGCGTTGTATGACGTGGAAGCCTGGACCGATATGTTCCCGGAATTTGGTGGCGACTCCTCCGCACAGACCGATAACTTTATGACCAAACGCGCCAGCGGGCTGGCGACTTATCGTAACACCGACTTTTTCGGCGTTATCGATGGCTTGAATTTAACCTTGCAATATCAAGGAAAAAACGAAAACCGCGATGTGAAAAAGCAGAATGGCGATGGCTTCGGCACCTCGTTAACCTATGACTTTGGCGGTAGTGATTTCGCCATCAGTGGGGCCTATACCAACTCAGATCGCACCAACGAGCAGAACCTGCAAAGCCGTGGCACAGGCAAGCGTGCAGAAGCATGGGCAACAGGTCTGAAATATGATGCTAATAATATTTATCTGGCAACTTTCTATTCTGAAACGCGCAAAATGACGCCAATCTCTGGCGGCTTTGCCAATAAGACGCAGAACTTTGAAGCGGTCGCACAATATCAATTCGACTTTGGTCTGCGTCCATCACTGGGTTACGTCTTATCGAAAGGGAAAGATATTGAAGGCATCGGCGATGAAGATCTGGTCAATTACATCGATGTCGGTGCTACGTATTATTTCAACAAAAATATGTCAGCGTTTGTTGATTATAAAATCAATCAGCTGGATAGCGATAATAAGCTGAATATCAACAATGATGATATTGTCGCGGTTGGCATGACCTATCAGTTTTAATGAATATTGCCGGATGCGGCGTGAACGCCTTATCCGGCCTACGAAAACCAATATTTCAGGCCGGAATAGATGCGTAAACATCACATCCGGCACATTTCATTCACGCCGTTAACTTCACCGGCTCGTCACGAAAATCATCCGCCGGTTCCAGTTTCAGATTCAACGTCACCAACAGTTCACGCAGCTTCTCGTGAAACTCACGCAAGGTATACTCCAGCCGCTCTACCACTTCGGCATCTTTTACCGGAACACTCGTCCAGTCGCCTGCTTTATCGAACAGACCAAACTGATAGCTGTATGTAAAACGGGATTCCTGCGCTTCCAGTTCCATCCACCAGCCCCAGAACTCACGCACTTCCGGCGCGGGTTTCACGTTGACGCATACAGCCAGACAATCGAAAAAGAATCGATTATCTTCGCACTTACCTTCACGAATATACGGGCCTAGTGCGGTAAATTTTTTGATCAATCTGCTTTTCGGGTGTCCACTCGGTAACGTCATTGCGATCTCCTGTTGTGATGCAACTGTTTTACCAAATTGACAAAATTTAGCAAATTTTTAACACAATCGCTTTTCGATCCAGTTGGTGATTTCCTGAAGCGCCTTGCCAAAATTCCGATACACGGGGTTAAGCGGAATCTCTAACAATTTACCATCCGCAGATGACGACGTGATTAAGCGTGAATCCTCTTCCGGGCTGAACGGATCGTTCTTCCAATACCCTGATAACATTGGCGTTGGGCAACGACGTCCCAGCAATCCTTGCACTTTTAATGAATAGCGATTCAGCTCAACACGCAACGCTTCATCAGAAGCATCATGCATTCCCAGTCGGCTCGCCAGAACGTCAAGATACATTTCCGGCACTTGTTGCTGGCACTTAAAATCACTCAGCAAGGTGTGAACCACCGGGCCAAGACAGGCCACCGCTTTCAAACGTGATGCCTCGAGATAAGCCAGGCGTACAGCAACGTTAGCACCGAAACGAAAACCAAAGGCGGCAACGCGAGTGTGATCTACCCATGGAACGTTAGGCAGCGCCTTTAAGACATGTTGGTGCAGCAGGCTGGAATCCTGGGTGAGTTTCCATTTTGAGGAAAAACCGACTGAAGGCATATCAATAGTCAGCATCGCAATGCCGCGCGGTGCAAAATAGCGCTCATAAAGGGAGTAATAGTCGGTTTGCATCGCATCCAGACCACCACACATTAATACTGTCGGGAATGGACCATCACCTTTTGGCATATGCAAAAAGCCAGTGATGGGCGCGCCCCCCGGAACGGTAAACTCCATTTGCCGCATTGTTCCAGGCAGACGTTGCGCAGCTTCTTCATACGCGCGATTTGACAACGCCTGTACCTGTTCAGCCAGATCATCGCCCTTCAAGTGCGGATAGGCGGCAATATTGTACAACGTAGCTGCGTGCAGCCAGTGACGCCCGCTGAGTTGCGGATCTTCTTCCGCACAGGCTTTCTGTTGCCACACCATCGCCTGGGTGGCCCACTCGTAAATCCAGTTGCCGCCACGGTAGCCAATCACCGTATCGTATAAATCATTGTCGGTGCGTTCAGCATCGCTCATCACAATGCGCGCCTGAACGTCGAGGATTTCACGCGGATCAACACCGCGCCAGATCCACATCAGGCGGTTAATCATGCGATACCAATGAGGAATATTTTTGCCATCGAGGGCCGACTGCACCGACGGTTGCGCACCGTGGTTAAAACGGCGGACTAGCGTCGAGGTTTCAGGATGTTTAAAGCGGGGTTTGAACAGGGTTTCGCTCAGATTAGCCTGTGTCATGGATGCAACCTCCAGGAATACTTACTGGAAGCTATTGTAACCTGCCTGACGTTAAAAAGAACAACGCCCGGCAGTGCCAGGCGTTGAAAAGATTAGCGACCGGAGATTGGCGGGACGAATACGACGCCCATATCCCACGGTTGCTCAATCCAGGTATCTTGTGGGATATCAACCACATAATCATCAACCAGCGGGCGACCAGCCGGTTTCGCGAAGATAGTCACAAAGTGTGCTTTAGGATACATTTCACGAATCGCAACCGCAGTACCACCGGTATCTACCAGGTCATCAATGACGATAAAGCCTTCACCGTCACCTTCTGCGCGTTTCAGTACTTTCAGTTCGCGCTGGTTGTCGTGATCGTAGCTGGAAATACATACGGTATCGACATGACGAATACCCAGTTCACGCGCCAGTAACGCACCCGGTACCAGACCGCCACGGCTTACGGCAATAATGCCTTTCCATTGTTCAGAAGGCATCAGTCGGCTTGCGAGTTTACGTGCATGGATCTGCAACATGTCCCAGGTGACGATGTATTTTTCGCTCATGTGAAGTGTCCCAGCCTGTTTATCTACGGCTTAAAAAGTGTTCGAGGGGAAAATAGGTTGCGCGAGATTATAGAGATCTGGCGCACTAAAAACCAGTATTTCACATAAGTCCGCGTCTTTTTACGCACTGCTACTACCTGTCGCTAGATAAAGTGGTATTCTCAAACATATCTCGCAAGCCTGACTTGTGCTGACAACATTTTCTGCTAACCCTGTGACCTGCAATACTGTTTTGCGGGTGATCGACAAGGAGACTTAACGTGTCTGAACTGTCTCAATTATCTCCACAGCCGCTGTGGGATATTTTTGCAAAAATCTGTTCTATTCCTCACCCGTCCTATCATGAAGAGCAACTCGCTGAATACATTGTAGGTTGGGCAAAAGAAAAAGGTTTCCACGTCGAACGCGATCAAGTGGGGAATATCCTGATTCGTAAACCTGCCACCGCAGGTATGGAAAACCGTAAACCGGTTGTCCTGCAGGCTCACCTCGATATGGTGCCGCAAAAAAACAACGACACCGTGCACGACTTCACCAAAGATCCTATCCAGCCTTATATTGATGGCGAATGGGTTAAAGCGCGCGGCACCACGCTGGGTGCAGATAACGGCATTGGTATGGCGTCTGCGCTGGCGGTTCTGGCTGACGAAAACGTGGTTCACGGCCCGCTGGAAGTGCTGCTGACTATGACCGAAGAAGCCGGTATGGACGGCGCATTCGGTTTACAAAGCAACTGGTTGCAGGCTGACATTCTGATTAACACCGACTCCGAAGAAGAAGGTGAAATCTACATGGGATGTGCGGGGGGTATCGACTTCACCTCCAACCTGCATTTAGATCGTGAAGCGGTTCCAGCTGGCTTTGAAACCTTCAAGTTAACCTTAAAAGGTCTGAAAGGCGGTCACTCCGGCGGTGAAATCCACGTTGGCCTGGGTAACGCGAACAAACTGCTGGTTCGCTTCCTGGCGGGTCATGCAGAAGAACTGGATCTGCGTCTTATTGATTTCAACGGCGGCACACTGCGTAACGCCATCCCGCGTGAAGCCTTTGCGACCATTGCTGTCGCAGCTGATAAAGTCGACGCACTGAAATCTCTGGTGAATACCTATCAGGACATCCTGAAAAACGAACTGGCAGAAAAAGAGAAGAATCTGGCCTTGTTGCTGGACTCTGTAGCGAACGATAAAGCTGCCCTGATTGCGAAATCTCGCGATACCTTTATTCGTCTGCTGAACGCCACCCCGAACGGTGTGATTCGTAACT
Source organism: Escherichia sp. E1130 (assembly GCF_005781065.1). Lineage (NCBI taxonomy): Bacteria > Pseudomonadati > Pseudomonadota > Gammaproteobacteria > Enterobacterales > Enterobacteriaceae > Escherichia > Escherichia sp. E1130. The sequence continues at coordinate 49,369 of NZ_VATL01000006.1, read as the reverse complement.
CCGATGTAGCCAAAGGCGTGGTTGAAACCTCCCTGAACGTCGGTGTGGTGACCATGACCGACAACAACGTAGAAATTCACTGCCTGATCCGTTCTCTGATCGACAGCGGTAAAGACTACGTGGTGAGCATGCTGGATTCGCTGGGTAAACTGGCAGGCGCGAAAACCGAAGCGAAAGGCGCATATCCTGGCTGGCAGCCGGACGCTAATTCTCCGGTAATGCATCTGGTACGTGAAACCTATCAGCGTCTGTTCAACAAGACGCCGAACATCCAGATTATCCATGCGGGCCTGGAATGTGGTCTGTTCAAAAAACCGTATCCGGAAATGGACATGGTTTCTATCGGGCCAACAATCACCGGCCCACACTCTCCGGATGAGCAAGTTCACATCGAAAGCGTAGGTCACTACTGGCGGCTTCTGACTGAACTGCTGAAAGAAATTCCGGCGAAGTAATTATTTGATTTGCTGCCGGATGGCGTTTAATCGCCTTCCGGCAGTTTCATCCTTCATTATCCTTCGATAAAAGCCATCCCTGTGAACGTTCGTCGCGGGTTGCCACGTTTAATCTGGTGATGGAACATTCGCCGCTGCGATTTCAGCACCGCGCTATTTTCCTGTTGCTGTTGTTCTAGCTTCCAGGCGATCAGCAATCGCGCCAGCCGTTTGTTCGCATGCTGCAAATGCTGACGGCAGGTTTTCCTCCAGCCAGCTTTCTTCAGCAACGTCATCCAAAGCTGATAATCGCTTTTCAAATTTATCGGCGTTGTATTTGCGAGCGAGAATATCTGTTTGCCATAGCGCCATGCCGCAGCCGATATCATTGCCGACCAGTGCCGGGTAAAAACGGCCTGCGGAGAAGAACGCTGCGCCAATCGGGTAGCCGCGTCCGGGGTGTAAATCTGGCATCCCCACAACGCGCTGCATGTTGGGTAAATTTGCCGTGGTGTGTAATTGTTGGATCGCTGAACTCTCGATCCACAGGTCATCAGATGCGATGGTAAATACCGCATCGGATAAGGGACGAATATATTTGCCCATGTACCATTCCATTTATGAATAAAAATCAGGAAATGGCAGACGAATCCAGGGCAAGAAAAAAAGGATTAATCCTGGAAAGGTCTGCAAAGAGTCATTGATAAAGGATTTGTCATGATTTACCTCCTTGCAGTTTGTGGAATAAGAAAACGCGCACATACTAGGCAGGCGTTATTTTCATTGCAAGCTGGATTTAATGTTGCGGTTTATATCGCATATAAAAATTAGTAAACCACGCTCCCCGGCATTCAACTCGCTGCTGCTTAACTGTCTGAAAACCATAACGTTCAAAAAAGGGTTTTGCGGTTATGCTGGCATCCACCGTAAGTTCGGATTCAGACTTAATCAAAGGTTTTAACAAGGCGCTGGCGACACCGCGGCGGGTGTATTCCGGGTCAACAAATAACATATCGATATAATGTTCAATGCGGGAAATAAAACCAACCGGTTGTGCATTAATGACTGCAACCCGCACTTGTGATTTCGCGAGTTTCTCCTTCCAGCGAGATTCGTCAATCTGCGCCCAGGCGGCAATTTGTTGTGGAGAATAATGCTGACTGGCGGTCATCGTAACCGCTCTAATGAAAATAGCGCATAGTTGCTGAAAATCGCCAGGCTGATAGTTTCTTATTTGTATGTTATTCATAATCCCAACACCAGTTGTCTTTCCATTTGAGGGTCAAGCAACGTCACATGCAGCCCCACCAGCCGCACACCGCGCCCGCCGCGGCGTTCATCCCAGGTTTTACGCGCGGTGGCGATTAAGTCAGCTTTATTCAGCCGCGGCCAGACGTGCTCCTGAGTGGTTTGCTGAAAATCGTCGAACTTTAATTTCACCCCCTGGCGAGCAATCAGTAAATCAGGTTTTACCTTTGCCAGACGGCGTTCAAGTTCCGGATACAACCGCTCGATAATTGCTTCACATTCAGACCAGTGATGAATATCTTCCGCCATCGTGCGTTCCACGCCGACGGATTTTCGCAACCGTTCGCTGTTAACGTCGCGCTCGTCAATCCCCTGACTACGCTCCCACAAAATGCGGCCAAATTTGCCAAAGCGTTTAAGCAACGTCACCAAATCACACTTTTGCACATCACCGCAGGTTCGTAGCCCCATCGCTTCCAGCTTTGCTGCCGAGACTTTGCCAACACCGGGAATTTTTGCCAGCGGCAAGGTTTGTAAAAATGCCGAAACTTCTGCCGGAGTAATCACAAACTGGCCGTTGGGTTTATTCATGTCGGAGGCGATTTTGGCGAGAAACTTAACTGGCGCAACGCCCGCAGACGCCGTCAGGTGCAGCTCGTTGAAAATCGTCTGGCGGATTTCCTGGGCGATGAGGGTCGCAGAACCGTGGCAATGGACACTATCGGTGACGTCGAGATAGGCTTCATCCAGCGACAGTGGTTCAATGCGCGAAGTGTAACGCGAGAAAATTTCGCGGATATGATTCGAGGCTTCTTTGTAGGCGTCAAAGCGCCCCGGAAGCAAGGTGAGATGTGGGCATAATTTGAGCGCCATCCCAGTAGGCATAGCGCTACGTACGCCAAATTTACGCGCGGGATAATTGGCGGTGCTGATCACCCCCCGACGTTCGCGGCTGCCGCCAATAGCAATAGGGATATCGCGCAGGGCGGGATTGTCGCGCATCTCCACCGCTGCGAAAAAGCAGTCCATATCCACATGAATGATTTTACGCATTGCTCACCTCTCAACACTGGTAAAGTATACAGTGATTTCAGGGTTTGAGAAATGCGTAAAGATTCACCGTTTAACGCGTTCGCTGCGAAAGCACCTGCTGCTTATCCAGCTTTTGCACCAGCGGCTGCACCACTTTATCCCCATGCTGACCAAAGTATTGATACAGCGTATCGGACGCGCTTTTAGTCAGCACCATAATCTCGATGCGCCGATTACCCGCGCTTTGCGGATTTTTGGCGTCCAGCAGCATCTGGTCCGCCATTGCGCTCACCTGCATCACTTTATCTTCCGGCATTCCGGCCTCTTCCAGCACCCGACGAGCCGAAAGCGCGCGATCGCCCGAAAGGTTCCAGTTGTTGTAGATATTGTTTTTGTAGGCCATCGCATCGGTATGCCCGGTAATAATAATTTTGTTATCGAGCGAGTCGAAAACTGGCGCGAGCTCCACCAGCAGCGTTTTAAAGAACGGCATAATCTGCGCGCTGCCGCGCTCAAACATATTGCGGTTCTGGTCGTCTTTAATCAGCACGCGTAATCCCTGCGGGACAATCTCCATCTCCAGATTCGCTTCCATATGCGCATCACGGGCAATAGTGTTAATACTGGTTGCCAGCTCGCCAAGCTCGGTGGCGGATTTCTTCTTCAGCAGCGCCGTTTTCTCGTTGACGTCACGCACTTTTTTCTCCGTCTCTTCCGGCACCGCCACGGTGGCAGGTTTTGGCGGATGAGACGGGCTGATTTTATTTAACGGCGACAGCCCGCCACCGTTAAAAATCGACTGTCCGTGCAGCGCGGCGATAATGCTTTCACGCTCGGATTTACTGACGCTGTTGACAATCCACAGCGTCATAAATAGCGCCATCATTGCCAAAGTAAAGTCGGCGAACGCCACCTTCCACGCCCCGCCGTGGTGCCCGGCATGATTCTTTTTGATCTGCCGCCGAACGATGGTCGTTTTTGCCCCACGATCGCGGCGGTTGCCCGTCTTTCTCATGCTTATTCTTGCTCCAGCATCGCATTCACCCACGCGTCGAGGTTGGCGAAGGTCGGTTTAGATGCCAGATGCAGCAGCTTACGCCCGGCGTCCACCGCCAGCAGCGTCGGTTTGCCGCCTGCCTGCGCCACCAGCACGGTACGCACGCATTCCAGCAAAGAATGTTCCGCCCGCGCCTGTTGTTCCATCGCGTTAGCGAGCGGGTCCATCAGGCAGTAGCAGATAAACACGCCTAAAAACGTCCCCACCAGCGCCGCCGCCACTTTCAGGCCGATCAGGGCGATAGATCCGTCAATTGACTGCATGGTAATGATGATGCCCAGCACCGCCGCGCAAATGCCAAATCCCGGCATCGCTTCGGCGGTACGTTGCAGCGAGCGCGACGGCGTTAACAGCGCCTCTTCGGCGGTGTCCAGCTCCTGATCGAGAATGCCTTCCAGTTCATGAGCGTCAATCTTGCCCATCGCCATCAGGCGAAAGTTATCGGCAATAAAGGTCACCAGCCGTTTCTGAGTTAACACCAGCGGGTATTTCTGGAAAACGGTGCTCTCTTCCGGCTGCTCAATATGCTGATCCAACATCCGCAGGCCACCGTTTTGTACCATTTCGAGCAACTCATACAGGCACATTAATAGCTGGCGCTGAAACTCCGGTCCGAGCTGTTTTTTACTGATTACGCCTTTAATTTGATGGGCGATCTCTTTCAGCACATGCTTCGGGTTACCAATAATCATCGCCCCGAAACCAGCACCTAAAATAATAACTATCTCTGCAGGCTGCCAGATAGCAATTAATTGGCCGCCCGCTTCAAAATACCCGCCGAATACACAGCCGAGCACCACCAGTAAACCTAATATTTTTTGCATGATTTTTTCACTTTAATTCGGATAGACAAAATCACGAATTTTCTGCGCGATCTGTTTATTCAATTGACAAATTCGGGCCTCGGTTAGCCCTAATACCAGCGCAATCTCTTTGAGATTCATCTCATGCTGGTAATACATAGAGAGGATCAGTTGCTCTTTTTCGCTTAATTGTGAAAGCGCCTGTTGCAACATTTGCTGGGTGACAAACTGATCTTCCAGCTCCCTGCCAGCAAGCGGAATGCCAGGCCCTTCACCGTTCAGTAATTCGTCGAGACTGGCGAGCGTTTCCGCCCCTTCCAGTTGCTGATATTCGAGGTAATCTCCATGCGAGATCCCTTCCACGGCCAGTTCTGACCACTCCGGCTCATGTCCCAGTTTTTTACGCGTTTCGCGAATCAGGTCTTTCATCTGATGATATTTCTGTCGCAGCTGGCGTGGTCGCCAGTCGAGAGCGCGCAGCTCATCAAGGATCGCGCCGCGAATACGGTGCACGGCATAGCCCGCAAAACCTTCGTCCGGCAGCCCGTAGCGGCGAATGGCGTTAAGCAGCCCTATTAACGCCGTCTGTTCCATATCCTGACGGTCAATAATGCAATTACACTGCGGCGCAAGGTGCCGCACCACTTTACGCACCAGCGGTAAATAAGCCTGTAAATAGTGGCTCTCCTGCTGCGGGGTTAATACCGGCGCAGCAGCAAATTCTTCTGACTCGAATACGTCCTGTAGCATGTTTATATCCGCCTGGTGATTATTGGAAGACCACTTTTTTCACCAGCAAATCCTTATACGGTGCGCTCATTTTGCGACGCTGAAGATCTTTCTTTAACGCGTCAGAAATCAGTTTGCGGATGGCAGATATTTTCATGCCGCGCAAATCTTCAAATTTCATTTCCGTCAGGCATTCAACCGCAATACTTTGATACAGCGGCTCCTGATGTTTTATTTTTTCCGCTTCTTTATCACTGGCGACCACCATCACTAATTCCGCCGACAAATAATGGTCCGCGCCGTTGTTGTCATGCAGCGTGACAATGGTTTCCGGTAGCGTCACAAATACGCTTTTGCTTTCATCCAGGGTTGCCACCGTTTCCGTCTGCGCGGCGGCCGTCGGTTTTCCTTTTCCAGCATAATGATGCCAGACACCCCATCCAGCTCCGGCCCCCACCACCAACGCCAGAACGGCGCTGACCACGCCCGCCACCACGATTTTCTTCATATTGCCTTTACACTTTGATCAAAACGGATTCGTTCTGTTGAAATTGAGGCGCATCATCAAGCTGTAAGGCGGCACTCACCTCTTCCTGCTGATGGCCCGACTGTTGTTGTTGCTGCGACTGCCCTTCGGAGGAAACCTGTACGTTCACCTCCATAAAATTTTGCGCCGTCAGATGCTGGCGGAGATCGTCGCTAAACTGCTGTAACGCGCGGCAAACTTCACTTTGGTTCGCGCCGATGTGCACCATCAGTTTGCCGTTGTCGAGTTGTACGGCGATCTCGAGCTTGCCAAGCGACGGTGGATCGAGACGGATGGTGGAGATCTGTTGTTGTTTGTTGAGCTGAAAGTGGATCTGATCTTTCAACAGCGTCGTCAGTTTTTCGCCCAGTTCGTCCATCGAAAGCGTGACAGGTTTGGCGACAATCTCCTGATGATCGCTGACCAGCTCCGGCGTCTTAACCTGCAACACCGCACGCGCAATAACCGGTTCGCTGTCCGGCACTTTTTCCGTTTTACGCTCGACCTGCGGTCGCGCGGTCACACGGGTTAGTTCAGGTTTCGGGCGAGCGGGCTGTGCCGATACGCGCGGCTGCGTCGGCGCAATGGCATGTAAATCTTCACTGGCGTAAGTCGCCAGTCTGGCCTGCTGTTCGGGTTTCGCCTGCGGCAACTGACTGATCAGTTCCTGCAGCTGCGGCGGCAACGGCGTGAGTTCCTGCTGTTGCGGCGCGTTTTGCACCACCGCTTTCGTCAATTGCTGGATAACCGGCGATGTTGCGACGTTTCGCGGCTGCGGCGAGTCCTGATGCGGTGTGGCAGGTTGCGGAAGTAACAGCGCCATTAGCGCCTGCATCGCCACTGGATCGTTCTCCTGCGGGCGCGTCGCCTGTTGCTGACTGGTTTTAGCGCTATGAACGCGCTCCGCCACCGCCGCGACCGCCATTTTCGGCAGGGTAAACGCGGGCGCGTTTTCACCGCTCACCGGCGGTAAAATATTCGCTTTCAGCGACGCCGTTTCCGCAAGCGTTCCGAGCGTGGCAAGCAATGCCGGATTCATGACTTCTCCGAAAGTAAATTAACAATTGAGTAGGCCAGTACGCCTTCCTGATGCCGCTGATGCTGTTCCATACGCGCCTTCAACACTTCTGCGCGCTGCTCGCGCCGTTTAATCAGGGCATTAAACGCGCCGTACAGTTGCGCCTTCACCACACATAACTGCGCCGCGTCGGTTTCCACCGCCGCGTAATCGTGAAACTGGCGCATCAACTGCTGATGCAGTGCCGGAAGGCGTCGCCAGCGTTGCTTGTCGAGGGCTTCATTCATCGCCTCAACCAGCGCGAAAAGTTGCCTGCGTTGTTTTTCCATCGTCTTAACCCAGCTTGCCCGAAAGCCCTTCCCAGCCTTCGCGCAGGTTGCTTAAAATCAGCATCACTTCATCGATTTTCTCTGCCGACAGTTCGCCGCTGGCTTCATACAAGCGATACACACAGTGGTCATAGAGGCGCGAAAGGTTGACCACCAGCTCGCCGCCAGTTTCAAACTCCAGCGAACTGGTGAGCGCATTGAGAATGTCGATGCATTTATTGATGCTCTGGGCTTTCTTCTCGAAACGCCGCCCTTCAATATGGCTTTTGGCGCGTTCCAGCTCGTCCATCAGGCCAGAAAACAGCACCAGCACCAGTTCAAGCGGAGATGCCGCCGCAGTACGCGCCGCGAGATCGATCTCTTTGTATTGCGAATAGCCGTCCTGTACTTGGTACATCTTTAGGGATATTCCTTCTGAGTTACGCGAATGCCGCCATGCTGGCTTTCATGGTGTATACCTCGACCAACGTGTTGGTGTACTCCTCGAGATAACGGTCGTAGTTGGCGTTATAGGTATCGGTAAGCTGGTCGCCTTCGTCCTGAATTTTGCTCATCTGATCGTCAATGTTCTGCTGGCGCAGGGTGATGATGCCGTTGCTGGAGTCCGTGTAGGTGTTAATCAGGTCGTCCATCTGCGCCACCATGCTGTTATCACCAACGAAAATAGACGTCAGGCCGTCAGGATTTTTCTTCATTTCATCGTTGAACTGGTCAGAATCAATTTGTAAGTGGCCGTGAGAATCGAGGGTGATGCCATAGTCAACAATCGACACGCCGTTGTAGCTGGCATGGGCGATGTCATCGAGCTGGTTCGCCAGTGAACTGAGTCCGGCGTCGCCCGCAAATACCCCGGCGCTGGTACTGTCATCACCGTGAGTGGTCAGCGAATCAACCGTATCAATCAAGGTGTTATAGGCATCGACAAAGGTCTGTACTTTCTCCTGGCTGGCGCTGGAATCTTCGCTGATGTTAAAGGTGGTGAGATCGCTGTCAGAATCGCTGACTTCGGTGAAAGTCATGGTGACGCCGGGGATCACATCATCAAACGTATTGCTGCTGTTGGTGATCTCAGGCCCTGTGGCGCTGCCGAGATGAATAATCGCGTCCTGGGCTGAGGAAACATCCGTGGCAACGGGCGCGCTGGCGCTATCGTTGCTGGCGTCATGCCCCGTTACGCTCACCGAAAACGCGCTCTGTGCCCCGGTGCTATCGGAGGTGAGCATAATCGTGGTGGTGCCATCGGTTTTTACCAGTGCTGCGAGACGCCCGGATTGTCATCGGAGTCGTTAATCGCATTCACCAGCTCGCTGGCGTCGATAAAACCGTCGCCGTCACCGTTCTGATCCGCCGCCGCCAGGTCGATATCCATGGTGCTGTCGCCCATGGTCAGTTCAAAAGTGCCCGTCGCAGAAAAGGTGTCATCGCCCATACTGAACGTGGTCTGCTGCCCCTGCGCCAGTTGCTCAACGAAAAATGAGTAGCTTCCCGCCTGCGCCTGCGAGTTAGCGGAAACGGTCGCCGAGTCATTATTGCTGCTAGCGGCGAAGGTCACCGGGCCGTCGGTATCGCTGTTCAGCGCGTCGACGGCGCTCTGGAAATCGCTCAACGCCGAGCTGAGCGAGTCCAGGCCGCTGCTTTCAGCATCCAGCTCCGTTTGCTTCTCCTGCAAATTTGCTGCCTGAGTGGCGACATCTGCATAAGCGATTTCTTGCGCAATGGTTCTTGGGTTGATCATTGATGACTCCGGATAACGATGTCAGGTTATTGGCAAAAGGCGTGCCAATATTTTTTATGTGAATAATCAATAGATTGAAAAACAGGCGGAAATGGCGTTTCCGGCCAGGCGGAAGAGTGTCTGCCGCAGAAAGCACAACACCGCCCACAGGCGGTGTTGTGACTGATGACAAACGCAACACTGCCTGATGCGCTGCGCTTATCAGGCCTACAAGGTTTCTGCAATATATTGAATTTGCAATATTTTGTAGGCCGGATAAGGCGTTCACGCCGCATCCGGCAATCCCGCACTACTGCAGCAGGCTGGAAACCATGCTGGACATGCTGTTGGACTGTTTCAGCATGGTGATACCAGTCTGCATCAGCACCTGCTGTTTGGTCATGTTGGACGCTTCCGTCGCGTAGTCGGTATCCATGATGTTACCGATAGCGACTTCGGTGTTGTCCTGCATGCTGGTCAGGTTATTGGCGGTATCGTTCAGACGGTTGATAGAGGCACCCAGCTTGGACTGGATCTGCGAAACATCATCCATCGCAGTAGAAATGCTGGTGATCATCTGGTTAGCCGAGCCAGACGCAGTCAGTTCAGTACCGCCAGACACGCCTGCGGTGCCAGTGGTGTCAGCCTGATCCGCGCTAAAAGAGTTGCTGATTGCAGAAAGGTCAGTCACCAGCGTGTTCAGCTGGCTTGAAATATTCACAGTCATGGTGTCGGAAGATTCCGCGCCCACCTGGAAAGTCACCGCGCTCTGGAACAGACCGTCAGTGCCGGTGTTGCTGGTACCGGAAACACCGAACAGGTTGGTGCCGCCGTAAGTGGTGTTTTGCAGCATGTCAGACATCTGCTGACCCAGTTCGTCGTATTCGTCCTGCATCGCCTGCAGATCGTCGTCGCTGTAGGTGCCGTTCGCTGCCTGAGTTGACAGGTCTTTCATACGGCCCAGCACATCAGACATTTCGTCAAACATGCTGTCGGCGGTTTGCAGCATCGCGGTGGCATCATTGATGTTGCTCAGCGCCACACCCATACCGCTGGACTGTGCAGTCAGACGGTTAGCAATTTGTTTGCCCGCTGCGTCATCGGCAGAAGAGTTAATCCGGTTACCTGTCGCCAGGCGTTCCATAGATGTAGACAGAGAAGAGCTGCTTTTGCTGATGGCATTAACGGCGGCCATTGAGGCGTTATTGGTGTTAATAGATAACATGATACTGCTCCTTGGGATTAATCGTTTTCGTTTCGATACCCTGTAAAAACGACACCTCAGGAGCAAACTTAAAATCGATTTAAAAAATTTTCACGATGCTTTATCTGATGCCACTTTTAGCTAAAAAAAGCAGAAGTTAAATTCAGATAAAAAGATTATTAGCAATATCTGCCACATGGCCAGGTGTCAAAATATGTCGTTATCAATTGCTTGATATGATTAAGATTACTTTCAGTAAAATCGTTTTTTTCTCAATGTACTGATGCCAAAACTTACATTGCGTTGCAAATAGTACACATTTTACTATTGTGACGGACCCGCCATTTCGTTACATTCCACCACATAGTGATTAGGAATAATCCTATTACCATAAAATATTAATTATCACGTAAACAAATCATCTTCTCAGGGACGCATAAAACACTGTTCTATGCAGTGTGCTATCAGGAAACATTTATCCCTTGCTAAGGTAAACTCAACCATGAGTATTATTATCAACAACTGGCGAATGGACTCGTCGCTTAATGCCTTAATACATTGTGAAACGGGTGAAACACGTCGTCTCGGCGAATACCATTTTATTTTGCTGGAAACATTAGCAAAAAATGCCGAGACGGTTTTATCGCGATCTTATTTATGTGCCGAAGTGTGGAAAAACCGTATTGTCGGCGGTAACAGTCTGCCGACGGCAATCCATGCGCTGCGCGTTGCTATTGACGATGATGGCAAGCAACAGAACATTATTAAAACCATCCCCAAAAAAGGTTACTTGTGCAATAAAGAGTATGTGTCTTTGCCGGAGTCATCGCCTGCGGAAGCGATAATTATTACCGATCACGTACAGGAAACTGTGCCGCCTGTTCCGGAAGAAATACAGCCAACCGCACCACCTGTGACGGGAAGAAAAAAACATAAAGGAATGATGGGACTGGCGTTAATTGCGGCAGTTATATTTATTGGTTCGACCGTGGGCTATTCTCATATAAAAAATACGCCTGACGCCCCGCAACTGGTAAAAGAATCCGTTAATAGCCCAAGAATAAAAATATTTCATCTTAGTTCCGGAAAAGAAAATAATTCCATACCGTTACTGTCACAAACCCTCGCACCAGGAAAAGACAAACTCGATAATTTATTGTCAGCGCATAATATGACCATGACAACCTATTATAAATATGTTCGTAACCGACTGGAGAGTGATATCGTTCTGCGTAACCAGTGCAACGGCAGTTGGCAATTAACGTTTAATGTGGAAAGCTGGCAGAATAGTGATATTAATAGCGCGATGTATCAGAATTTAGAGAAGTTGTTAAATACTGTGCAGAAATGCTGATGAGTGCCAATATATGCCGGATGCGACGCTAAACGCGTCTTATCCGGCCTACGAAAATCCCGAATGAAATCAATCGGAATTGCTGATAGTTTTAGTTATTGGTAACTCTAGCTTTTTATTAATGACAGTTTGCCGGATTCGTTCTGTTTTTTTTATTATTCGCCTACGACTTTCAGGGCTTTGCTTATCCATCAGTTGCTTGAGAGTGGCCATTTCATTCCTTTTTTAACCCGCAGAGTTATAGCATATTCTGCACTGAAATGATTTTTTACGACAGCCTCATTTGATAGATTTTCAATAACCCTAACCCAATAAACTCCTCACCGTCTGGCTGGAAATTCGCGCCTGACCGTTCACCGCCTGCAATAAAACCTGATAGTTATGATTGGCGCTATCGAGCACGCCGCCGAGGTTTTCCGATGCCTGCACGGCGTTTTCCGTTTGCGGGAAGCGGGACATACCGTCGATCAGCTGCCGCGCCTTTTCCTGCTGCACCGCCATTTGCGCGCGCTGCTGATTAATGTTTTCCAGCATTTGAGAAATCCCCGCTCCACCCTGTTGCAGGCTTTGCGCTAAACGCTCGGCCTGTGATGGTTCGGCAAAGGTTTTTAGCGGCATAAACGCCGACTTATCGCCATCGGTGCGCACGCTTAAGGTGCGTTCGATATGGGACCACTGTTTTTCGGTGGTGGAGAAGCTGATGCCATCCGCTTGCTGATGTACCTGCACGCCCACGCGGCGCAGAGCGTTGGTCAGCCGCGTCTGATACTGCCCGGCGTTGTCATCCTCAGATAACATTACCGCCGAAAGCTGAGTCTGCCGCCCGTCAGAAACGCTGAACATACGCGTTCCCGGCGTGGGATTGTGCACGAGATTCGCCAGTTCCGGCGAGTGAAAGGTCACCCGCGCTTCCCCCTGCAACACCGGCTGCAACTGGCGGTCCACCGCACCGCCAGAAAGAGTAGTGCGCTTGTCCAGCATCTGCATCAGCGCTGAATTCTGCGCCTGCCCGCCCTTACGCTGGCTATGACGATAATCGAGCAACTGCTGCTCCAGTTGCCCGAGGTAGTGATCCGCCTGCTGCAGCGTGGTGAGCTGATCGTTAAGCTGCACGCTGTAACGCTGCGGGCGAGTGGTAATCAGCGGCGAGGCCGGATATTCACTCGCCGTCGCCGGGAGCTTTTGCCGCACCGCCTGAGTGGGCGCAACGGTTGACGACGATACCGCAGCGTTATGCGCGCCGCCGGTGGCGAGTGACGAAGAAGTAAGTCCGACCTGCATACTGTTCCTGAAAGAGTTAGAGAACGCTGAACAAATTCAACTCACTCACTTTCGAGTAAGTCTTGAGGGTAGCTTCCATTGCCACTTCCAGTCCGGTAAAGGTGATCGACGCCGGGCCGTAATCGAGATCCTGCAATGAACCAATCAACTCATCATTAGAGGTAGAGATATCGGTCTGCGCATCGCTCAGCATCGACATGGTGTTTTGCGTCTCGCCGAGCGATGCAATCGAGGCGTTGAGGTCGTCCGAGGCGGTATCCACCACATCAACGGCGTTCTGAATATCGCTCTGCACTTGTGGATCTGCCGGGTCAACGTTGGGGTCTTGCAACTCCTGAGAGAGCGAATTGAGCGTGTTGAGCACGTCTAAATTGCTGCCGAAGAAATCGCTCGCCGCCACGTTGGTGTCCACTTCCACGCCGTTCGACACGGTAGTCTGGCGATGGTCGCTGTTGCCCTGATAGCTGTAGCTGTCGGTCACGCCATCGCCGTCATCGTCCACGGCCACAATCGGCGGCTGATCGTTGATAGTGCCGCCAAACACGTAGTGCCCGTCTTCATCCTGATAGTTCAGCTCCGCGACCATTGATTCGGTGAGCGACTCAATATCCTGGCCGAGGCTTGCGAGCGAATCAGCAGTATTGGTGCCGTTCGCCGCTTCCAGCAGGTCGTCGCGCACCGCCAGCAGGCTGTTGTTGACGCCATCGAGAATCGACTCCTGCTGGCTTAAGCCCGCCGACGCGGAGTCGATATTGCTCTGATACTGCTCAATCGCCGACTGCTGGCGGCTCAGTTGGGTGATGCGCGTGGCGGCAATGGGATCGTCCGACGGCTGCAAAATCTGCTTGCCGGTTGCCATCTGCTCGACCACATGCGCCAGATCGCCGGAGAGATCATTAAAACTTTGCGTCATCGAGACGTAGGTTTGTTGGGTGGTTACTCGCATTTTCGCGCTCCCGCTTAGCTGCACATTTCCAGCACCGAATCGAAAATCTCGGCCCCGGCGGAAATGACTTTCAGATTGGCTTCATAAATTTGTTGATAGGTGATGAGGTTCACCGCCTCTTCGTCCATGCTGACGCCGCTGACGCTGCTCTGCTGATTTTGCGCTTCCGAATAGACATTGGACGCGGCATCGACTTCTGTCTGATTTTGCTGACTGTAAATGCCGATATTGCTGATGATTGACGAGCACGCCTGCCCGACCGTCACGCTGCCAAGATTGTCGATTTCCAGCGGTTCGGTGGAGATGTTGATCAGTGCCTGCAGGTTGTCGCTGTTACCGCTTTCGTCCGGCGAACTGGAGAACGCCAGCTCATCGGCGGTGATATCCGGGTTCACGCTCAGCGGGCTATCGGCATTGCTGGCGTCATAAATAAACAGCGGCTCGCCGGGGTTACCGTTGAGATCGTAGCCCTGCGCCAGCTGGTTGTTGACCGCATCGGCAAACTGCGACGCCATGCTGTTGATGGTGTCGGTCAGCGGAGTCAGGACGTCGTTTTGATAATCAAACAGTGCGCCTAATGAACCGCCGGTGTCGGTGGTCATCGTCGAGGTGGTTCCGGCGAAGGTCAGCGACATGGTCGGCGTGCCATCGGCGTTGGTTTCCAGCGCGATGGTCGAGCTTTGCTGCCCGCTCACCAGCGGCTGACCGTTTTGCAGGGTGACGTTGTAGTTACCCTGGTCGTCGATATTGACCTGCACATCCATCATCCCGCTGAGTTCTTCCACCATCTGATCGCGAGCGTCGTAAAGCGCGGAGGCGTTATCACCGTTGGCTTCGGCTTGGGCGATTTGCTGGTTATAGCTGGCGATGCCGCTGGTGAGCGTGTTGATTTGCGACACCATCGCCTGCTGCTGGCTGATGATTTCCGTGCTTTGCGAGTCGATGTAATCCAGCGTGTTGTCGATACGCAACGACAGCGCCCCGGCTTCGCTGATCACCTGCTCGCGCAGGGCGGAATCATCGGGGCTGGTGGTGGCTTCGTTAAGGGCGGCGAAGAAGTTATCGAAGCCGCCGCTCAGGCTGCTGTTATCGTCGCTAAGTACCGCTTCCAGCTGGCTAAGATACCCCTGCTGGGTGCTGTAATAGCCGTAATCGCTGGCGGCATACCACACCTGATTCACCTGATACTGGTTGGAAACGCGGCGAATGCTGTCGACCTGCACGCCGTTACCGGCGCTGTTCGGCGAACCACCGCTGGCGCCGATGGTGCTGATCTCCGCCACCTGGCGGGTATAGCCCGTGGTCATGGCGTTAGCGGTGTTTTGCGCCGTGACGTTCAGCTCCACCTGCGCGGTTGATGCGCCGCTGTAGCCGATGTTAATCATGTCCATGTTGGATCCTTACCGGTAAATCGTGCCGGTTAAAAGCGGCGTTAGGTTGGGGATTCTTAAGTGGGTGATGGTGCGCGCTGATGCCCCCTCACCCTAACCCTCTCCCTGAGGGAGAGGGGACCGATCGAGCACGGTATTGGACAGGGTGCCGGTTTTCTCCCTCTCCCTGTGGGAGAGGGCCGGGGTGAGGGCATCAGCGCGCACCTCATTTCCCCTTCGGCGACAGCTGCTTCACAATCATCGCCGCAATGCCAATCCCATGCTGCTGCGCCAGGGTGTTACACAACTCATCGTCATAAAACCCCTGCATCATGCGCACCGAATCGCTGTTAAACGGGTTATCTTTCGAATCGAACAGCTCGTTGGTTTTACGCATCTCTTTCAGCATGTTGCGTAAAAAAATCGCCTCAAACTGCTCCGCGGCCTGCTTGATATCATTGGCCTGAACCTTCGGCCCCATTAACGCATCGCTGCCGTCAATCCCACCGCTGGCGTTCACTTTCATCAGATCACCTCCAGGTCGGCATCCAGCGCGCCCGCCTCATGCAGCGCCTGCAAAATCGACATAATGTCATCCGGCGTCGCGCCTAAACTGTTCAGCGCATTGACCAGCGTTTTCAGGCTGCTCGACTCCGGCAAACTCACCACCCCAGGGCGCGCATGATTCACCGCGATATTGCTCTGCGGCGTCACCGCCGTGCGCCCGCCCGCAAAGGCATTCGGCTGGCTGACGTTGCTGGTTTCGTTAATCGAGACGGTCAAACTGCCGTGCGACACCGCCGCCGCATGCAGCGCGATGCCATCGCCCATCACCACCGTGCCGGTGCGCGAGTTAAACACCACGCGGGCGCGGATTTTCTCCGCCTGCACTTGTACATCGTCCAGTTGCGACATAAACGCCACCCGCGCGCCAGGGCTGGTGGGCGCGCGCACGGTGACGTTGGTGGAACTCTGTGCGGTGGCAATACCACCAAACGAGGCGTTGATCGCTGCCGCAATGTTGTTGGCATCCTTAAATGACGGGCGTTTCAGGTTGAGCGTGATGGTGTCGCCCATCTGAAAATCGCTGGGGATCTCGCGCTCCACCGTCGCGCCGTTGGGAATTAACCCGGCGGTCGGCGTATTAACCGTTACGCTCGAGCCACTTGCCCCGGTGGCATTCATCCCGCCCACCACCACGCTTCCCTGCGCCAGGGCATAAACTTCACCATCTGCGCCGTGCAACTGGGTCAGCAGTAAGGTGCCGCCACGAATACTTTTCGCATCGCCAATCGACGAAACGGTGACATCAATGGTCTGCCCGCGCGAGTACATCGGCGGCAATGTGGCGCTCACCGCCACCGCCGCGACGTTTTTCACCTTCGGGTCGATTTTATTCGGCAATTGCACGCCAAACTGGCGCAGCATATTGGTGATGGTCTGGTTGGTGAATTTGACCTGATTTTTATCGCCAGTGCCGTCAAGGCCCACCACCAGGCTGTAGCCGACCAGTTGGTTTTCCCGCACGCCCTGTACATTGACCAGCGACTCCAGCGATTGCGCCAGCGCCACGCCGGGCAGCGTCAGGCTTACGGCTACCACCACCGTTTTTATCCAGTTTTGCATTGCACTCTCCGGCATTAAATCGGGAACAGAGGATGGTTAAACAGCCGCGTCAGCCAGCCTGCGGCGTTGGCGTCGCTTAACGCGCCGCGTCCGGCATAGGAGATGCGGGCATCGGCAATCCGCTGGGAGGAAACCGAGTTGTCGTTCTGGATGTCGTCGGCGCGCACCAGGCCGCTTAAACGGATGTACTCATCGCCCTGGTTGAGGGTCAGCCATTTCTCGCCGCGAATTTCCAGGATGCCGTTGGGCTGCACACCATGTACAGAAACAGTGATCTCCCCGCGCAAGCTGTTCTGCTGCTGGGAAGTGGCGCTGCCGTCAAAGTCGCGGTTGGCGTCGATAGAGCCGGAAAGCTTATCTTTGGTGTGTCCAAAAATGGTCGGCGCGCCAATATCGACGGTGTTGCTTTTGCCGAAGTTGGTTTTCGCCTGTTTGCTCGACTGGGTGGATTCTTCAAGGATCACCGTCAGGATATCGCCCACGCGGTAAGCCCGCCGATCGGCGGTTAGCGACCAGTTGTAGCCGGTTTCAAACACACCACCAGCACGCCCGTCTGCCGGAGGTGGCGCTTCGGTTTTCGGTGGCGCAAAGTATGCGTCGTCTTTTTTGACCAGAATGGCCTGCGATTCACACCCGCTAAGGAGGGGAAGCAGCGCCACCAGCCAGAGATAATTTTTCACGTTCTGCCTGTTTTAAATACAGTGAGTAATGCACTTTTGTAGGTCGGATAAGACGCGTCAGCGTCGCATCCGACATTTCGCCTTACAGCGTCTGACTGATGTACTGCAACATATCGTCTGCTGCCGACACCATTTTGGCGTTCATCTCGTACGCGCGTTGCACCGTAATCATCGCCACCATTTCGTTGACGATATCCACGTTTGAACCTTCCAGCGCGTTGTCCTGCAAGGTGCCAAGCCCATCTTCGCCCGGCACGCCTTCGGTCGGCTGACCGCTGGCGGCGGTTTCCAGATAAAGGTTGTCGCCCTCAGCGGAAAGCCCCGCCGGGTTAGCGAAGTTCACCAGCGTCAGTTGCCCCAGTTCGGTCGCATCGCTGTCGCCGGGTAAGATCGCCGTCACCGTGCCATCCTCACCAAACGCGACGCTGGTCGCCCCCGCCGGAACGTCGATTTCAGGCTGCAACGGCAAGCCCTGCGAGTTGGTCAGCACACCGTCGGCGTTCACCTGCAAATTGCCGTCGCGGGTATAGGCGATATCGCCGTTGGCCTTTTGCACCTGCAAAAATCCCTGCCCCATAATGGCGACATTCATGGCGTTGTCGGTGGTTTCGACGTTGCCTTCGGTAAAGGTTTTTTGGGTGCCGACAATGCGCACGCCGCTACCGAATTGCAGCCCGGTCGGCATAATGTTGTTCTGATCGAGCATCGCGCCCGGTGCTTCCTGGGTCTGGTAAAACAGATCCTGAAACATCACCCGGTCGCGCTTGAAGCCGGTGGTGTTAACGTTGGCGATGTTGTTGGCAATCGCGCTCATTTCAGCATCCTGCGCCGAGAGGCCGGTTTTGCTGATCCATAATGCTGCGTTCATGGTGGTAAATTCCGTGTTATTTTTGGGCCGCGGTTGCCGGATGCGGCGTAAACGCCTTATCCGGCCTACGATGTGCGGTTACGAGCCGCGCAATAAGCGGTTGCCCGCGTCGCTGATATCTTCGGCGGTTTTCATCATTTTGATCTGCGCTTCAAACTGGCGGTTCATGGCGATGGACGACATCATCTCGCTCACCGCCGAGACGTTGCTGCCTTCGAGAAAACCGCCGCTGACTTTGATATTTTCATCGCGCTGGGCCGGAACGCCGTCTGCCGTTATCAGCATCCCTTCGCCGTTTTTCGCCAGGTCAGCAACCGGAATATCCACCAGCTTCAGGCGATCGATATCCATCGTTGCGGTCACGTCGCCGTCATCGGGCGTCACCGAGAGCGTGCCGTCGGTACCAAACGAGGCGATGGCGTTCGGCGGCAGAATGATCGGCCCGTTATCCCCCAGCACCAGATTGCCGTCGATGGTCAGTTGCCCCTGGTCGTCCTGCTGAATGTTGCCGTTGCGGGTATAGACTTCGTTGCCGTTTTTATCCTGCACCGCAATGTAACCCGCGCCCTGAATCGCCACGTCCAGCGGGCGTTCAGTTTTCTCCGCCACGCCAGTACTGTCGTTCACGCCGCTGGCCCCTTCCTGCGCCATATAGCGCGTGTCGAAGCCGCCGCCTTTCACCTTGTCGTTGGTCGCCATCGCCATATCGGCGCGAAAACCGTTGGTGTTGACGTTCGCCAGGTTGTTGGCGCTAATCTGCTGCTCGTACAGGGTCTGAGAAGCACCGCTCAGGGCGGTATAAATCAGGCGGTCCATTACATTGCCTGGAACAGCGCGTCATCGAGCTGCGTGCTGGTAGCGATAACTTTGGTGTTGGCCTGATAGTTACGCTGGGCGGTCATCAGGTTGACCAGTTCGCTGGTGATATCGACGTTAGAGCTTTCGAGCACGCCGGACGTGAGCGTGCCGCAGGTGCCGGAGCCGGGAACGCCAATCAGCGGGGTGCCGGATTCGCCCGTTTGTACCCACGCGGTGCCGCTCACCGCTTCGAGACCGTTTTCATTCGGGAAGGTCGCCAGCACCACCTGCCCCTGCAACATGCGCTCGCCGTTGCTGTAGGTAGCGTAAACTTTGCCATCGTCATCAACCTGCACACCGTTCTGAGTCGCGGAGGCGTAGCCGTTGGCGGCGTTGGTGGTGACAGAAAATTCAGAGCCGTATTGCGTACAGGTGGAGTAATCAACGGTTAAGTCGATGGGCGCGGCGGCGTCGGTCTGAAACTCAATGGTCTGCGGCGTGGTTGGCGAAGTCAGCTTCCCGGTGTTCGGGTCGAAGGTTAACGTCGTCGCCGGAACACCAGTCTGCTGCTGACCGTCGAAGGTGTACTGCACTTCCCAGGTGTTATCGCTGGTTTTGGTGAAGTACTGGCATACCGAGTGTTCGTTGCCTAATGAGTCATATACCGTGGTGGTGTAACTGTCGGTATAGGAGCTGCTGTTGGTCGCGTCGAACGGTACGGTTGTACGGTCTATAGCCGCGTCGCTGGCATCGAAGTTGGCGGTAAAAGTCAGGCTGCTGCTGGCCTGCGCCGGAATATTGCCGGTTTTGATCTGGATATCTGTGACTGTACCGGTTTGCAGGGTGCCGCTGTCATCGACCGGATAGCCCTGCAAATAAGCGCCTGAGGCGTTAACGATATAGCCGTTTTTGTCGGTTTCAAACGATCCGGCGCGGGTATAAGAAATGTTGCCCGCGCTGTCGCAGGTAACAAAAAAGCCGTCGTCGTTAATCGCCAGATCCAGCGCATTGCCGGTGGAAACCAGCGAACCACCGCGCGAAATACTCTGTGCGGTACCTGCCACGCTGACGCCCATCGCCTGGCTTCCGGCATACATCGCTGAAAACTGGGTCGTCATCGACTTATAGCCCACCGTTCCGGCGTTGGCGATGTTGTTACTGATCCCGTCCAGCTGTTCGTTAACGGCATTCAGCCCCGTTGCGGCAATTTCATAACTCATTGTTTCTTCCTGTTAATTCAAATTTTTGACAGCGTGCCCGTTGTTTTGCCGGATGCGGCGTGAACGCCTTATCCGGCCTACAAAACCATGCAGATTCATGTAGGCCTGATAAGCGAAGCGCATCAGGCAATTTGGCACCGGACATCACGCCACATCACTGTCGGCATCGGGTACGCCAAACTGGCTAATCATGGTGAACGGTACTTCGCCCACGCCTGCAACGTTGAGCACCGGAGAGCTGCCGTCGAGCGGGATGCGCACATCTTCCACTTCGCCGGAGACTTCAATCGGCACCTCCTCTTCCCCGGTGTTAGTGACCACCGAAACGTCGTAATCCCCCGGCGGGATACCGTAATCGGCAGGGTTCACCGAGAAATCGACCTGCCCTGGCCCGACGGACGAACTCCCTTGCGGGATCAGCGAGACGGTGTAGTCATCGCCTGCGGCATCGGTAAAGTGGAGATCGGCGGTAGTACAGGCGTCGTCAAGCGTGGCGCGACCGTTAATGGTCTGGTCGCTCACCTGCAGGGCGGTGGTCTGCACCATAATGTCGTCGCCCACCAGGTTGCCGAGCGCCATCACCTGAATGTTGCTCATCAGCACCGCGTTGGTGTTGGCCTGCACGCTCATCTCTTCCATCATCGCCACCTGCGCCATCGACGAAAGCTGGTCGATGTATTCGGTGGCGTCGGTCGGGTCGGTCGGGTCCTGGTTTTGGATCTCGGCGACAAACAGCGTCAGGAAAGTATCGACGGGCGAGCTATCGCTGCTGCTTGTTGTGTCGCTGGCCGCCACATTATTGTTTTCCGCCGTGGCGGTCGGCTGCGGCGATTGCGCATTAAGCGCCAGGGTATTCATCAGGCTTCTCCCAGTTTCAGCAGGCTTTGCTGCATACTTTTCACGTTGTTGAGCACATCGACGTTGGTTTCGAAATCGCGCGAGGCCGACATCATGTCCGCCATCTGTTCCACCACGTTGACGTCGGGATACCAGACGTCACCGTTGGCATCCGCCAGCGGAGAATGCGGTTCATAGCGTTTCACCGCCCCGCCGGTTTGCAGCACGTCCTGCACCTGCACGCTGGCGCCGTCGATCGCATGACGATGCGTTCCCGCCAGCAAGCTGTGGTGATACACCGCCGCAAACACCGGGCTGCGCGCTTTATACGCCTGCGCCTCACTGCTGGCGGGCGCATTGGCATTCGCCAGGTTACTGGCAACGGTATTCAGACGTAGCGTTTGCGCCGTCATCGCCGAGCCGGAAATCTGATAGATATCAGTAAATGACATGCTTATTTCCCTTCAATGGCCTCTCTGATGCCGCTGATTTGCAGATTCAGAAAGGTCAGACTGCTTTGATAATCCATACTATTTTGTGAAAACCGCGCCTGTTCGCTGTTCAGTTCCACGGTGTTGCCATCTTCCGACGGCTGCATTGGCACGCGATACTGAACATCCACCGCCGCGTTATTTGCCCGTTGCATCTCCCTGGCAAAATCAATATCTTTAGCCTTGAAATTTGGCGTATCGACATTCGCCAAATTCGCAGTCAGTAGCTCGGTCCTCTCAAGACGTAACTTCACTGCCTGCGGATGCACTCCCAATGCCTGTTGAAAACTGATCCCCATTTCCTGCGTCACTCCTGCTTCAATCCGCATACGCTAAGCAATCGCCGTGCCATTTTTTAAGTGACTGATGAGAAAGGGTTTATGAGTTTTCAATTTTGCAGGCGGAAGATGTTCTTCCTCCTGGCGCTGGCCTTACCGGGCTACGCCGCCGTCCATCCCGTGCAGCACAGCGCGCGGGAACAAGTCAACGCCCAGGTGCTGAATGCCGCGAGCCAAGAAATTGAATCGCTGGCGCAACAGCAACAGTGGCATGACTATCGCTACACTTTTAACGTCTACATTCCCTCGCAGATTGCGACCACCGCGCCCTGTGCTACAGCACCCGCCGTAACACTGACGTCGCCTGCGGAAATCGCCCTCAACCGGATGAACTTCACCGCCAGTTGCCCGCAAAGCTGGCAGATGAACGTGGCGGTGCGCCCGGATGTTCTGGTGCCGGTGGTAATGGCGAAGTCACTGGTTGCCCGCGACACGCCGCTCACGGCGAATGATGTGGAGTTGAAGCCCTACAACGTCAGCGCCCAGCGCCGCGATGTGTTGATGGATCTCGATGATGCGATTGGTTTAAGCAGTAAGCACGCGCTGCAACCGGGCAGGCCGCTCACCAAAGAAGAGCTGGTTTCGCCTGTGCTGGTCGAACGCGATCAGCCGGTGATGATTGTTTACCAGAACGCGGGGATCACCGCCTCGATGCCCGGCGTGGCGCTGAAAAATGGCCGCAAAGGCGAGATGGTGAAAGTGCGCAATGCCAGTAGCCAGCGGGTCATCAGCGCAATGGTGGCAGAAAGCGGCGTGGTGACGACGGTAAGCGCGGAGTAATTTGCGCTGGCGATTAAAGTTTTTCCGCCTGTTAACCGCTTTACCGGAGTAACCCACCCCAATATCGAGACGAGGTTGCGATGAAAATCACCCCGACTATGCCAGGCAATCGCCCGACAGCCATAACGGCAGGCTCCAGCCAGCCGCGTAAAAGCACGGCGGCCACCACCACGACGCTGAGCGCCGACGACATTACTCAGGCGGGATTACAGTCCGCCCAGCAAACGCTGAACGACCAGCAAGAGAGCGATATCAACAGCGACAACGTGGCGAAAATGCAGGCGATGCTGGCCTCCGGCAGCCTGCAAGTGGACACCGAACAGTTAGCCAGCGACATGCTGAGCTTTTTCCAGAACTAAGAGGCCGATGAAGTGAGTATCCGGTTACAACAGGTGAAGGCGCTGCTGCAGGGAATTCGTGACGATGACACGCTGTATGATTGCCTGCGCGAACGTCTCCAGCGCCAGCGGATCTGCATGATTCGCCGCGCCAGCGAGGAGCTGCTGGCAGTAAACGAGGAGATAACGCATCACTATGAGCAGTTGCATAGACATAGCCATCAACGGCACAACCTGCTGAAAATGCTCAACGTTAGCGTCAATCGTGACGGTCTGGCGCAGGTTTTTGCCTGGCTTCCGGCAGTCCAAAAAGCGGCAGCACAACAGTTGTGGCAACGCCTTGAGCAAAAGGCGGAACGATGCAAAGCCTACAACGATAAAAACGGCGAGCTGTTGATTCGCCAGTATGAATTTATTCAGTCGTTTTTAGGCAGCGAAGCAGATTTTCTCTATCAGGAATAACGACAATTCCTTCCCCCATCGCGGAAACGGATTTTCCGCCTGATTCTCAATCCTTTGTTTTTGATTACAAAAATTCCCGGCACACTTATTGCACATTCCGCGAAGTAATAAAGACTGGAAGCCACCTATGAGTTTTATTGAATGTTACGAGCCGGAATTTGTACGCAATTTTTTGGCGCAGCACCCCGGTTCGCCTTTATACGTCCGTAAGGTCTGGAAGAATGAGATTCGTCAGAGCCTGATACTGACAGAGCCAGAAAGCTGCGAAGCGGTGCTCAACGATGCCAGAGCCTTTGATTTACAGCTTACCTATCGCCCTGTGGAAGAAAATGCCGCAGCGCTATCCGCGCGCGATGCGATAGTAAACCAGATAATTTTGAGCACCCTTACGCTCCCCGATTTAACACCAGACCTGTCATTGTATGCCGTCGGTATCCTGCTCTCCCGCGCCAGTAAAATGCCAGGCAGGGATGGCGACACTCTGGCCCGTTTGACGACGCTGCCACAGGCGCTGGGCAATCATGCGAAAAAAGGCACGCTGCAGGCACAGTTCGCCCAGCTGCCGCCCGTACCACTGCTGGCACGGCAGCTGGTGACGCTGCTCGGCAGTTGTGCATTTGACTGGTCGATTCTGCCGGAAAGCCCACGCAAAGCCTCGCTGCCGTTGCAGGTGACTTTGCTGACGCTGCATGACGCCAATAGCGAAGCCCTGTTGCAACAGCAGCTTCAGGCGCAGTGGCAAACCACGTGGCAACAGCATTTTGCCGCCGCACCGTGGATGATGCGCAACTGGCTGATTTACCGGGTTTACCACGATGTGATTGGCCAGGCTGACGGGGCGGATTTTTTCTTGCTGGTGTGCGATTTTTATCTCATCCGCACGTTAATCAGTTTGTGGACGCTGGATGATTCACCGCTACGACAGGAGGATATTTTCGCCCTCTTCGCAGTGTTTGAACGCTGGCGAGAGAGTGAAAATGCGCTGCTGATTCGCCAACAAATTCAGGCTGAATGTTGTGCAGAGCCGCTGCTTTATGCGTTTTCGCTGCTACCTTGCTAACGCTTTCAGGCCGGTTTTTCCCGGCCTTATCTACTTCGTAAACATATCATGCAAACCATCATCAAAACGCTCGCCACTCACCGCGAAAAACCGTTTGTCAGCGTCGTTACACCAACCTGGAATCGCGGCGCATTTCTGCCGTACCTGCTTTACATGTACCGCTATCAGGATTACCCGGCAGACCGCCGCGAACTGGTCATCCTCGACGACTCGCCACAAAGCCATCAACACATCATCGACCGCCTGACCAATGGCACGCCAGAGTCCTTCAACATTCGCTACATCCATCACCCGGAAAAACTGCCGCTGGGCAAAAAACGTAACATGCTCAACGAACTGGCGTGCGGCGAATACATCCTCTGCATGGATGACGACGACTACTACCCGGCAGATAAAATCTCCTGGACTATCGCCATGATGCAAAAACACCGGGCGCTCATCTCCGGCTCCGACCAGATCCCTATCTGGTACAGCCATATCAACCGCATCTTTCAAAGCCGCAGCTTTGGCCCACATAACATCCTCAACGGCACCTTTTGCTATCACCGTAACTACCTGAAAAGGCACCGTTACGACGATGATTGCACTTTAGGCGAAGAGAAAAGTTTCACCGACAATTTCAGTGTAAACCCGCTGCAACTGCCCGGCGAGCGCACAATTCTGTGTATCTCGCACAGCCACAACACCTTTGATAAAGACTTTATTCTCGGGGCCAGCACGCCAGTAAACGCGGCGCTTGCAGATATCGTCCGCGATCCGCTGCTGCGCAATGCTTATCTGAGTCTGCATAACGCCACTCATCACCAGGCGATCAATCATCAGGCTGTCGATCAGATCGTTCTGCTGAATCTGGATAAACGCCCGGATCGCTTACAACAGATCCGTGAAGAACTGGCACTGCTGCATATTCCGCCTGAAAAGATCACCCGCCTTGCCGCCAGTGAAGATGAAAACGGTCAACGGGGTCGCCGTCAGTCACACTTGCAGGCGCTGCGCCTGGCGCAACAGCACGGCTGGCAAAACTACCTGCTGCTGGAAGATGACGCGGTTATTCTCAAGCAGGAGAAACATATTCAGGTGCTGAACACGCTGCTCACGAGCCTGGCGAAAATTCCCTGGCAGGTGATGATCCTCGGCGGCGAAATTTCGCAGGGAACGATGCTAAAAAGTTTGCCTGGGCTGGTGCACACGCGGGACTGCCGCAAAGTGTGCGCTTATCTGGTGAACAGCCGCTACTACCCGCAACTGGCGCAGCAGATGAGCAACGGTGAGCACTCGCTGGAAACCTGCTGGCAGCCGCTGCTGCGCGCCGACAAATGGCTGGCCTGTTACCCGAGTCTTAGTTATCAGCGACCGGGCTTTAGTGATATCGAGAAAAAAGTGACCGACAACATTAGTCACTATTTCAATAAGTTACCCATAGCCACAAAGCCATCCGCGTTACCCATCGCCGACACCATCGGCTTTTTTATGGAAACCTCATTCCACTACGCGCTCTACCGCCCCATCATCACCGCCCTACAGGCGCAGGGGCAGAGCTGCACGCTGGTGATCAACGACCGCGTGTTTAAACCGTTTCTTGATGAAATGCTGGCGACGCTAAAAAACATCGACGATCAGCAGCTTAAAGGAATGCGCTTATCTGAAATGCAGGCATATGGTCAGCGGGTAAAATGCCTGGTCAGCCCCTACCATACGCCCGCGCTCAATGGCCTGGCGGCGGTGAACGTCCGCTCTATGTACGGCTTAGCCAAAGAAACGTGGAACCACGCCGACTGGAACCGTTTTTACCAACGCATTTTGTGTTATAGCCACTACAGCCAGCAGGCGCTGGAACATTTCGGCAGTGCGAAAGTGGTCGGCAACCCGCGCTTCGACGCCTGGCATAACGGCACGTTCGACCGTGCGTTGCCGGAAAATATCCAACCCGATTCCCATAAACCTACGGTGCTCTACGCCCCCACGTTTGGCGCATTAAGCTCCCTGCCCCACTGGGCAGAAAAATTGGGCCGCTTAAGCGGCGATGTGAACCTGATGTGCAAACTGCACCACGGCACCTGCTCGCGCCCGGAAGAAGCCGCATCGCTGGCCCTGGCGCGCAGGCATTTAAAACAGCGCACCGACTCCGCCCGCCATACGCTTTCGCTACTGGCAAAGGCCGATTACGTGCTCACCGATAACAGCGGCTTTATTTTCGATGCTATCCACGTTGATAAGCGGGTAATCCTGCTTGATTTTCCTGGCATGGTAACGTTGCTCGACGGTGAGAAAAGTTACTCCACGCCGGAGAGCGCAGACCAGCGAATCCGCGAAATATTGCCGGTGGCTCATGACATGGCAGAGCTGCGTTACTTGTTGTCAGAGGCGTTTGAATGGGGCACGGTGCAGGCGAAGCTTACGGAGATTCGTCATCATTATTGCGATGCGTTTATGGATGGCAAGGCGGGAGAACGGGCGGCGATGGTGATAGTGGAGGCGTTGGCGGGCAAGGAACCGTCAGGGATATGTCGATAAAATTCGATTTTTTAAACATGTCGTTGGAATACGTTTATGCCATCGACATGTTTTGGCGATATGTCGAAAAAACGCGATTTTTTAAACATATTTAACATAGCCAAACGGCATCATCTTCTCTCACTGCGGGAATTAAATTAGTAGGTGGCTGATTTACCCCTAATCACCTCAATAATCCCCGTCGTCGACACCGACGGCGTGCGGGGGAAATAGACCACCTCACAAATATACGCGAAGCTGTCAAACTTCCCTGCCCAGTCATCGCCCATCACCAAAATATCCGCACTGTACCCGCGCAAATACTCCGCTTTCTGCTCCAGCGATTCCTCCAGAAATACGCCATCCACGCACGACAGCCCGGCGATGATCGCCATGCGGTCATCCTGATGGTAAACCGGCGCCCTGCCCTTTTTGGCAATATTTAAGGCGTCGGATGATACGCCGACCAGCAGCCTTTCGCCCAGCGAGCGGGCGCGTTGTAAAAGGCGCAGATGACCGACATGGAACACATCAAAGGTGCCGAAGGTGATGACCGTTTTCATGGCTACTCCGCTAATTTATGCCGCAGCCAGCACTGCACGGCGATATCGTCCACCGCTTTTTGCGCTTTCGCCGTGGCGCTTTCTTGTTGCTCGCGGCGTTTGTCGTCCAGCGTCAGGGCCACCACTTTCTCTTCGCACGCCGCCGCCGTCAGGTTTTTCTGCATTCGCGTGGCTTTGATGTTAGCCAGCGTTTTTTCCTGCTCCTGCCAGGCGATTACCCTGCGCAAAGTGCCTTTGTAGCCGCTGACGTTTTTCAGCGATTCCACCGACGCCGCCGCGCCCGCAGACGTTTTCTCCACCAGGTAGCCTAACGCCTTGATATTGTTGTCATAGCCTGCGCAGATCTGTTTTTGCTTTGCCAGCTCGACGGTTTTGTCTTTGACCGATTTATCCCGCAGGCGCTGCAATTGCGCCAGGGTGTCAATGATTTGTCGCATAGTTACTGTTCTGCCTTTTTGGCACCAGGAAAGAGAATTTGCAGGCGGCTTTGCACCAGTTCGAGGGAGGCGGGTTCGCGCATCTCCTGGCGCAAAAATCGCTCGATTGCCGGGAACATTTTTACCGCTTTGTCGACGCTGGCATCCGCGCCTGCCACGTAGCCGCCGAGCGGGATCAGCGGTTTGATCTCCATATAGGCGGCGTAGTTTTGCTTTAACGCGCGGGCGGATTGCTGATGTTCCGGGCGGGTGACCTGATTCATGCAGCGGCTGATCGACTGGCCGATATCAATGGCCGGATAGTGCCCCGCTTCCGCCAGTTTGCGGGTTAATACGATATGCCCGTCCAGCACCGCACGGGCGCAGTCGACAATCGGATCTTGCTGGTCGTCGCCTTCCGCCAGCACGGTGTAGATGGCGGTCATCGATCCCGCGCTTTCGCTGTTGCCTGCGCTTTCGACCAGTTTGGGGATCATGCCGAATGCCGATGGCGGATAGCCTTTGGTGGCGGGCGGTTCGCCGAGCGAGAGGGCGATTTCCCGCTGGGCCATCGCGTAGCGCGTGAGGGAATCAACCAGCAGTAAAACGTGATGCCCGCGGTCGCGAAACCAGGCGGCGATGGAGTGGCACAGTTCGGTGGCTTTCAGGCGCATCAGCGGCGATTCATCGGCGGGCGCGACAACAACGATAGACTTTGCCAGCCCATCCTCGCCCAGCGAGTGGTCGATAAACTCTTTCACTTCGCGCCCGCGTTCGCCAATCAGCCCGACCACCACGATGTCGGCTTTGGTCTGGCGGGTGATCATCCCCAACAGCACGCTTTTCCCGACGCCGCTGCCCGCCATTAGCCCGACGCGCTGGCCTTTGCCGATGGTCAGCAGGCCGTTGATCGCTTTCACGCCCACGTCTAACGGTTCGTCCACCGAACGGCGGGTTAAGGGATTGACCGAGGGTGGCAACGGCGGCAGAAGGTCGTTGCCGTTCAGGCGGCCTTTACCATCCAGCGGTTCGCCGAGGCCGTTAACCACGCGGCCTAACCAGCTTTCGCCTATCAAAATATCGTGGGCTTTTTCTTCCGGGAAGACGCGCGCCCCCGCCATCAGGCCGACCGGCTGTTTAAACGGCATTAGGTAGGTGATGTCGCGATTAAAGCCCACGGCCTGCGCGTCAATCAGCGTGTGATTGGCGCTTTCAATGCGGCACAGCTGCCCGGTCATTAGCGGGCAGCCGACGCTCTCCAGCAGGATGCCGTTTAGGCGCACCAGCCGCCCGGCGACACGGGCTAATGGGATCGACTCCAGTGAGCGCAGGGCGTTATCGAAAGCGGAAAAATCACTCACCCTGCGACTCCGGTGTGAGTGTTTCTTTCAGCGCGGTCATGCATTGTTCCAGGCGGTGCTCGCAGCCGATATCCAGTTCTGATTTATCGGTAATCACCCGGCATTCCCCCGGCGGTAGATCCGGCGAAGGCGTCAGCCCCCATTCGCTGACCTTTTCCGGCACCGCGTCGCGCAGGCGGTTAAACTCTTCCGTGCTCAGCATCACCTGTAATGTTTCCGGCATTGCCGGGAAGGCCGCCAGCGCCTCTTCCACCAGCGCCAGCAACTGCGTCGGTTGCAGCGCCAGTTCGCAGCGGATCACCTGGCGGGTGACTTTTTCCACCAGTTGCAGCAAATCTTCCCGCTGTTTACGTTCGATATGAGCGAGGAAGTCGTTCACTTTTCCGGTGATGGTTTCCAGCGGCTGCGCCGCCTCAACAAACTGTTTGCGCCCTTCCTGCTGCCCGGCGAGGCTGCCTTCGGTGTAGCCCTGGCGTCGCCCCTCGGCAAAACCTTGTTGATGACCTTCGCTAAAGCCCTGTTCCTGGCCTTCGGTCATTCCCTGAGCAAACCCTTTTTGCAGCCCTTCCTGAAAACCGTCCATCAACTGGCGCTGGTAATCGGCGGCGCTAATGCTGGCGATGAGCGGTTCTCCGGTCACCGCACGCTGGCGTGGCGGAAAACGGTGCAGGCGATAGCGCCCGCGCAGTGTTTCAATGGTCATGGTTACTCCGCCGTCTGTTCCGCAAAGAGCTGTAGCTGAAACTCTCCAGCCTCTTCCAGTTCACGGGCGATACCCATGATTTCGCGGCGGATCTGTTCGATACGGCTGACCGGCACCGGCCCCAGGCGCGCGGTGATCGCTTCCAGTTGCTGCGCCTGACGTTTTGGCATTACCGCGTAAATGGAGCGGCGCAGCAGGGCTTCGGTGCCTTTCAGTGCCACCGCCCAGTCTTCCATCGGCACTTCGTCGAGCAGGCGTCGGCGCACCTCTTCGTTCTGGCGGCTGAGGATAAAGAAGTCGTACATCTCATCCTGCAACTGCTCCAGCACGTTTTCGTCGCGCTCGCGCATCTGGTCGAGGATCACCTGCTGGTTACCCTGGAAACGGTTGACGATATCCGCCGCCTGTTTGATGCCTTTCACTTTCGAGCCGTGCTCCGAGAGCACCGACAGGCCGCGTTCGATCAGCCTGTCCAGTTCATCCACCACGTCGCGGTTGACGTCGTTGAGTTTCGCCACCCGGTAGAGAATTTCGTTTTGCACCGATTCGTTGAGATACGAGAGCACCGCCGCCGAGATTTCCGGCGTCAGAAACGCGAGGAACACCGCCTGTAATTGCAGATGTTCTTCGGAGATCAGCATCGCCAACTGGCGTGGTTCCACCCATTGCAGGCGCGCCATCCGCGAGCGGATCTCATCGCCGTAGATGCCGTTGATCACGCTGCTGGCGATCTCGGTGCCGAGGGCTTTGTTGAGAATGCCCTGCAACATGGATCGCGATGCGCCGTTGATCCCGCTCTGTTCGCGGAATTCATCAAAGAAGTTATTGATCACTTTGCGCGCCATGCTGGTTTTGACGCCGGAAAGCCGCGCCATGTTTTCGCTCAGGCGCACCACTTCTTCGCGGCTGAGTTTTTGCATCACCGTCGCCGCTGCCTCTTCGCCCAGACACAGCAGCAGGATCGCCGCCTGTTCCAGGTAGCTGTTGCTCTTATTTATTGTCAATTCGCTCATTGCTGGTAATCCATTGTCTGAGAACTTCGGCAACGCGATCGGTGTCGCTCATGGCCAGTTTTTGCAGGAACTCGAGTTTTACTTCGAGGCCGGAACTCTGCGAAGGCAGGCTGTCATCGCCGGGCAGCGACGGCAGATCGACGTTTTTACGCTCCTCTTCCGGCATGGCGATCCACGGTTCGCTGACGGCTTCCGGTTCTGGTGTGATAACCGGTGCACGCACCGCCGTCAGGCGTTTCATTACCGGGCGCACCACGAAGAACAGCAACAACAGCGCCAGCAGGCCGCAGCCAATCAGCCGCACCCAGGCCAGCACGCTGTCATCTTTCCACAGCGGGATCACCGGTTCGACCGGGGCCACCTGCGGGACAAAGTTGAGCAGCGATAAGGTGAGATTGTCGCCGCGCTGGGCGTCGATACCGGCGGCATTGTTCAGCAACGCGGTCAGTTGCGTGGTCTGCTCCGGCTTCCAGTTTTTCAGCGCCGGGGCGTTTTGATTGAGCACCACCGCCACGTTGAGGCGTTTCACCGCAAAGCCGGGATGCTGAATATGCTGGACGCTGCGGTCGTAAGAGTAATCGCGCTTGCTTTCGCTGTGTTTGGATAACGCTTCCGGCGAGCGATTTTCTTCCGTACCGTTGGTCATCTGATTCGCCGCAACCGGCGGACGGTTGCTGAGCGAACCGGGCACGCCCATCGCCACCTGATTGGTGTCGCTGTCCAGCACGCTCTCTTCGCGGTTAATTTTCGGCGCGTCGCCGTAGTGTTCCTGGGTTTCGTCGATGGTACTGAGGTCGAGATCCGGCATCACGCTGACGCGGTAATTCCCGCTACCGACCAGCGAATCCAGCACGTTCGCCACGCTGGCGCGGGTTTTGTCCTGGATATCTTTGAGGATCTGATCGCGTTTACGGGTAGCGGCAGAAACCGCTTCGCCTGCGCCGATGCCGTCGGTCAGCAGATTTCCCGCCTGATCGAC
Organism: Escherichia sp. E1130; assembly: GCF_005781065.1. Lineage (NCBI taxonomy): Bacteria > Pseudomonadati > Pseudomonadota > Gammaproteobacteria > Enterobacterales > Enterobacteriaceae > Escherichia > Escherichia sp. E1130. Next base: position 17,298 of record NZ_VATL01000006.1, on the reverse strand, counting down.
GACGCTAACTTTACTGGCGTGCAGCCCCGGAATGCTGCCGGAAACCAGATGCACGATGGCGTTCACCTGGTCCATATTCAGCTTCGCGCCGTAGTGCAGACGCACCACCACCGAGGCGCTGTTTTGCGGCTCATCGCTGACCACAAACGAGCTTTCCTCGTTGAGCGCCAGATGTACCCGCGCGCTCTCCACCGCGTCCAGCGACATAATGCTCTGCGCCAACTCCCCTTCGAGGCTGCGTTTATAGCGCACGTTCTGCACGAACTGGCTACTGCCGAGCACTTCGTCTTTGTCCATCAGCTCGTAGCCGCTGGGCAATATCGCCTGCACGCCTTTGGCGGCAAGGGTCATGCGCGTTTTCGACAGTGCATCTTCCGGCACCAGTATCTGTCCGCTTTGAGGATCGATGCGATAGGTGAGCTTTTCGCCATCCAGCACGGTGACAATCTGCGACACGGGCAGATTTTCCTGGCGTCCGTAGAGCGAGACGTAGCCGCGATTACCGGTCCACAGCACGCTGACGATAATCGCCGTCGCCGCAACGGCAAGCCCCACACCCGCCATCAGCGCCCAGCGTTTGTTATCTGCGAGACGCAGTCGAAACGCCGGAAACGCCTGGGTCAACTTTTTGATCAGTTCATTCATAGTGTTAGATCGACATGCTCATCAGATCGTTAAATCCGGTGGCGATTTTGTTGCGCACCTGCACCAGCGCGGAAAAAGAGAGCGACGCCTGCTGGCTGGCGATCATCGCACCTGCCAAATCATCACTTTTGCCCGTGTCGACAGCCGTTTGCTGCTGCTCCGCCACCTGCTGGAACTGATCAACGTGACCAAGCGCGCCGTACATAATGCGGTTAAATGAAACGTCCGGGTCGGTGGAACTGAAGGTCATAGCGGGCAGCACCGGCGCCTGGGCGTTGGCCTGCATCCGCTGCACGTCCTGCATGATTTGCGCCTGCATGGTGCTGTTGATTGTGGTAATGCTCATTTTTAACTTCCGGGTCAGGAGAAAACTTCGAAACCTTGCTTGCGCATGGAGGCCAGTCGATAGCGCAGTGCGCGCGGGGTAATGCCTAACAGGTCGGCGATTTTGCTGCGATTGCCCTGATATTTACGCATCAGGTCGGCGATATATTGATATTGCGCGCTTCGTCCGTGCTGGCCCAAATCGCTGGTTTCGGCAATGTGGACCGCGGGCTGAACAGGCCATTGCAGTTCGCTGCAGTCGGCAACGTCCGTTTCCGGCAAGCCTAAGGCGTCGGGGTAAATCACGCCGTCGCGGTTTAAGATCATTCCCCGCTGAATGGCGTTCTCCAGCTGGCGAACGTTGCCGGGCCAGCGGTAATTGAGCAGCGCACGGCGGGTAGATTCTGAAAGGGTGATATTTTTCACCAGCACCGTTGAGTATTTTTTAATAAATGACTCTGCCAGCGGAATAATATCGTTCAGGCGTTCACGTAGCGGTGGCATAGTAATAGGAATAACCGCCAGTCGATAATAGAGATCTTCGCGAAAACGCCCTTCGGCGACCTCCTGCTCAAGGTTTTTATTGGTGCAGGCAATCAGGCGAAAATTGAGTTTATTTTGTCGGTTGCTGCCTAATCGCTCAACCTGTTGTTCCTGCAATACGCGTAATATTTTGGCCTGTAACGCCAGCGGCATATCGCCAATTTCATCGAGCAATAAGGTACCGTTATTCGCCAGTTCCATTTTTCCTGGCACGCTGGTAATTGCGCCGGTAAATGCGCCTTTGTCGTAGCCAAATAGCGTGGCTTCCAGCATGTTTTCCGGGATAGCCGCGCAGTTCACGCCGATATAGGGCGCGCTATCATTTTCACCAAAGGCGACGGTGTGAATATATTTCGCCACGCATTCTTTGCCCGCGCCAGTTTCGCCCTGAATCAGCACCGGCACGTTAAAGGCGGCGACGCGCTTTGCCAGAGTAAAAGCGTTAATGCTGGAAGCGGCAGTTGCAATAAGTTCAGACATAGGGTGAACGATATAAGTAGCGACAGAAAACAGGATGTTCTGAAGCGTATCACCGGTGGGATTAACAAGTTTGAATTAAACGATAATAAAAATATTATTTGTTTACAAACAACGAGTTATCCATGTAGGCCGGATAAGGCGTTTACGCCGCATCCGGCAATTGTGCACCGATGCCTACGACAGAACGGTACGCCGCATCCGGCAATTGTGCGCCAATGCCTGATGCGACGCTGCGCGTCTTATCAGGCCTACAGTTTGTGCAATGTTTTACGACGATGCCCGATATCTCGCCCTTTAATAATTTAATTATTATTTCACCCTATTAATAATTTGCCCCTTTCACTCCCCCTCTATTTAATACCTCACCTTGTGTCACTGCCGGAATTGCGTGCACAAAAACGCCCATACCATTACAGCAGAGAAAGTAAGCCATGCTGAAGTACAGTAAAACGCCAGGCATCTTTAAATTAGAAGGTAATCGGCTCGGACGCCCCTACCATCGCCTGCCGACCCTATTTACGGGGAATTTTGACGTGATTGATTCGCATCTTGGCAGTTACTTTCTCAAAAAGCATCGCAGCAATATCACCTTAAAAAAGATTGGCTGCGAAATGGATATTATCAATAAAAACGCCGAACTGATGGTTTCCCAGGTCGGGCATCTGGCGTTTGATATTGATCGCTCCTTATTGTTAATGCTGCTGGGCAATTTTTATGGTCTGGAATCATCTCTGGAAGAAGCGAAAGCACATAATGGACTGCCGACCAAAACCGAAACGCGATTAAAGAATCGTCTGGCGCTGGATATCTGCACGCTGATTTTTAATCTGCAAACCTCCGGTATTGCGCTGAAATTAAAGCTGGACAGCAGCACGGTGATGACCCACTGGGCGTATCAATTAACCTTTACCCTCGCGGGCGATGAAGAGAGCAGTTTTCGTATTTTGCTCGACGACGCCCATACCGATTTTATTTTGAATCTGATCCGCCACAGCGAGCACAGTAAACCGCAGCAGGTGGCGAAATCCGTTAATAAACCGGCCCTGATTAAAGAAATCATCCGCTCCCTGCCGCTGACTCTGAACGTCAAAATCGCCGAGTTGTCGCTGAATGTCGCGGATCTCACGCAGATAAAAGCCGGGGATATTTTACCCATATCACTGGGAGAAACGTTCCCGGTGGCGATTGGGCAATCTGAATTATTTAGCGCCCTGATTGTGGAAGACAAAGACAAACTGTTTTTGTCGGAGCTGGCGGGCAAAAATGAGAATAACCATGAGTAAGCAAGAAGATATTTTAGCCGGGGATTTTGGCCTCACTGATGAAGTTGCGCCTGTCGCGAAATCCGCCGATGCCAAAACGCTGGTCACCCGCCTGGAGGACCGTTTTTCCGACTCTATGACGCTGCTGAAACGCATTCCGGTGACCTTAACGCTGGAAGTGTCGTCGGTGGAGATCATGTTAGCCGACCTGCTTAACATCGACGACGACACGGTGATTGAGCTGGATAAACTCGCCGGGGAGCCGCTGGATATCAAAGTGAACAATATCCTGCTGGGCAAAGCGGAAGTGGTGGTGGTCAACGAGAAGTACGGCCTGCGCGTGCTGGAATTTAACACCCGCTATATCAACGACCTGGCACCATGAAACGCCGCACTCAACTGACGCTGGGCCTTGGGCTGCTGGCGCTTGCGCCGCTGGCAATCGCCCAGGGCGGCGATATTGCGCTGCTAAACGTGGTGACCCACGGCAACACTCAGGAGTACAGCGTCAAAATTCAGGTACTGATTCTGATGACCCTCGTCGGTTTGCTGCCGACGATGGTGCTGATGATGACCTGTTTCACACGCTTTATTATCGTGCTGTCGCTGCTGCGCCAGGCGCTGGGGCTGCAACAAACGCCGCCGAACCGCATTCTGATTGGCATTGCGCTCTCCCTCACCATGCTGGTGATGCGCCCTATCTGGCTCAATATTTACGACCACGCGGTGGTGCCGTTTGAAAACGATCAGATTACCCTAACCGATGCGTTAAACACCGCCGCGACGCCGCTGAAACGCTTTATGCTGGCGCAGACCGACAAAAAAGCGATGGCGCAAATCATGACCATCGGCGGCGCGAAGGGCAATGCCGCCGACCAGGATCTCTCTATCGTGGTGCCTGCCTATGTGTTGAGCGAGCTGAAAACCGCTTTCCAGATTGGCTTTATGATTTACATCCCGTTTCTGGTTATCGACCTGATTGTCGCAAGCGTATTGATGGCGATGGGGATGATGATGCTGTCGCCACTGATTGTTTCACTGCCCTTTAAGCTGATGCTGTTTGTGCTGATCGACGGCTGGTCGCTGACCATCGGCACGCTCACCACCAGCATTCGCGGGCTGGGGCTGGGCTGATTATGTTGACCGTAGACGTAGCCGCCGACATTGTCGCCAGCGGCATTAAGGTAGTGATTTTACTGGTTTCCGTGCTGGTGGTGCCGAGTTTACTGGTCGGCCTGCTGGTGAGCGTGTTCCAGGCGGTGACGCAGATTAACGAACAGACCCTGAGCTTTTTGCCGAGGCTGATTGTCACGCTGGTGGTGCTGGGCGTGTGCGGCAAATGGATGATTATCCAGTTGCATGATCTCTGCATTCACCTGTTTACCCAGGCCGCGTTGCTGGTGCATTGAGATGCGCACAAGCGACGTTACGCAACTGATGGATCTGGCGCTGGGGCTGTGGTTTCCCTTCGTGCGCATTATGGCGTTTCTGCGCTATGTGCCGGTGCTGGATAACAGCGCCCTGACCGTACGCGTGCGGATTATTTTGTCGCTGGCGCTGGCAATCATCATCACGCCGTTGATCCCCCATCCCATTCCCCACGACCTACTTTCGCTCAACAGCCTGATCCTGACGGTGGAGCAAATTTTATGGGGCATGTTATTCGGGCTGATGTTTCAGTTTCTGTTTCTCGCGCTGCAACTCGCCGGGCAAATTCTCTCGTTCAATATGGGGATGAGCATGGCGGTGATGAATGATCCGAGCAGCGGCGCATCGACCACGGTGCTGGCGGAGTTAATTAACGTCTATGCGATCCTGCTGTTTTTTGCCATGGACGGGCATCTGCTGCTGGTGAGCGTGTTGTACAAGGGCTTCACCTACTGGCCAATTGGCAACGCGCTGCATCCGCAAACCCTGCGAACCATCGCGCTGGCCTTTAGCTGGGTGCTGGCGTCCGCATCGCTGCTGGCGCTGCCGACCACCTTCATCATGCTGATTGTGCAGGGCTGCTTTGGCCTGCTCAATCGCATCGCGCCGCCGCTGAACCTCTTTTCACTCGGCTTTCCCATCAACATGTTGGCGGGGCTGGTCTGTTTCGCCACCCTGCTCTACAACCTGCCGGATCACTATCTGCATCTGGCGAATTTTGTGTTGCAGCAACTCGACGCGCTGAAAGGTCACTATGGCGGATAGCAGCAGCGAAGAAAAAACAGAGAAACCCTCGGCGCAAAAGCTGCGTAAAGCGCGTGAAGAGGGGCAACTGCCGCGCTCGAAGGATATGGGGCTGGCGGCGAGCCTGTTTGCGGCGTTTGTGGTGATTTCCAGCAGCTTCCCGTGGTATGCCGATTTTGTGCGCGAGAGTTTTATTAGCGTGCATCAGTACGCGCAGGAGATTAATAACCCGGAAGTGATCGGCCAGTTTCTGCGCCATCACCTGTTAATTCTCGGCAAGTTTATTCTCACACTGCTGCCGATGCCCGCCGCCGCGCTGCTCTCTTCGCTGGTGCCCGGCGGCTGGCTGTTCTTACCGAAAAAAATCCTCCCGGACTTCAGCAAAATCAGCCCGTTAAAAGGCATTGGGCGGCTGTTTTCCAGCGAGCATCTGGCGGAAACGGGAAAGATGACGGTGAAGTCGGTGGTGGTACTGGTAATGCTGTGGATTAGCCTGCGCAATAACTTTGCCGCCTTTCTTGGCCTGCAGGCGCTGCCGTTCAAACTGGCGATGAATGAGGGTTTGTCGCTCTACGCCAGCGTGATGCGCAACTTTGTCATTCTGTTTATTTTCTTCGCGCTTGTCGACGTGCCGCTGGCGAAAGCCCTGTTTACCAAAGGGCTGAAGATGACTAAGCAGGAGCTGAAAGAAGAGTACAAAAATCAGGAAGGTAAGCCGGAAGTGAAGGCGCGCGTGCGGCGGCTGCAACGGCAGCTGGCGATGGGGCAAATCCGCAAAGTGGTGCCAAAAGCCAACGTGGTAATCACCAACCCGACCCACTACGCCGTGGCGTTGCAGTATGACCAGTCGCGCGCCGCCGCGCCGTTTGTGGTAGCGAAAGGCACTGATGAAATCGCCCTCTATATTCGCCAGGTCGCCACGGAGAATCAGGTGGAAGTGGTCGAGTTCCCGCGGTTGGCGCGCTCGGTTTACTACACCACCCAGGTGAACCAGCAAATTCCGTTTCAACTTTACCGGGCCATCGCCCACGTTCTGACCTACGTCCTGCAAATGAAACACTGGCGCGAGGGCGCACAGCCGCGCCCGGCCCTGAACAGACATATTTCCATTCCCAAAGAGGTGCTTAAACTGGATGGCGAAAACAACTAAATCGTTCCTCGCGCTGCTGCGCGGCGGCAATCTCGGCGTGCCGCTGGTGATCCTGTGTATTCTGGCGATGGTTATTCTGCCGCTGCCGCCTGCGCTGCTGGATATTCTGTTCACCTTCAACATTGTGCTGGCGGTGATGGTGCTGCTGGTGGCGGTGTCGGCGAAACGACCGCTGGAATTCAGCCTGTTCCCGACCATTTTGCTGATCACCACCTTAATGCGCCTGACGCTTAACGTTGCTTCTACGCGCGTGGTGCTGCTGCACGGGCATCTTGGCGCGGGCGCGGCGGGTAAGGTGATTGAGTCGTTTGGTCAGGTGGTGATTGGCGGCAACTTTGTCGTCGGCTTCGTGGTGTTTATCATCCTGATGATCATCAACTTTATCGTCGTCACCAAAGGGGCCGAGCGTATTTCCGAGGTTTCTGCCCGCTTTACTCTGGACGCGATGCCCGGCAAACAGATGGCGATTGACGCCGATCTTAACGCCGGATTGATCAACCAGGCGCAGGCGCAAACCCGGCGTAAAGATGTTGCCAGCGAGGCCGATTTCTACGGCGCGATGGACGGGGCGTCGAAGTTTGTGCGCGGGGATGCCATCGCCGGGATGATGATTCTGGCGATCAACCTGATCGGCGGCGTCTGTATCGGGATCTTTAAATACAACCTGAGCGCCGATGCCGCCTTCCAGCAATATGTGCTGATGACCATCGGGGACGGCCTGGTGGCGCAGATCCCTTCCCTGCTGCTCTCCACCGCGGCGGCGATAATCGTCACCCGCGTCAGCGACAACGGCGATATTGCCCATGACGTGCGCCACCAGCTGCTGGCAAGCCCGTCTGTGCTCTTCACCGCTACCGGAATTATGTTCGTGCTGGCGGTGGTGCCGGGAATGCCGCACCTGCCGTTTTTGCTGTTCAGCGCCCTGCTGGGCTTTACCGGCTGGCGAATGAGCAAACGCCCGCAGGCGGCGGAGGCGGAAGAGAAAAGCCTCGAAACGCTGACCCGCACCATCACCGAAACCAGCGAGCAACTGGTCAGTTGGGAAACCATTCCGCTGATCGAGCCCATCAGCTTAAGCCTCGGCTACAAGCTGGTGGCGCTGGTGGATAAAGCGCAGGGTAACCCGCTCACCCAGCGGATTCGCGGCGTGCGGCAGGTGATTTCCGACGGCAACGGCGTGCTGCTGCCGGAGATCCGCATTCGGGAAAACTTCCGTCTCAAGCCCAGCCAGTACGCTATTTTCATCAACGGCATTAAGGCTGATGAAGCGGATATTCCGGCGGATAAACTGATGGCCCTGCCCTCCAGCGAAACCTACGGTGAAATTGACGGCGTGCTGGGGAACGACCCGGCGTACGGGATGCCGGTGACCTGGATCCAGCCTGCGCAGAAAGCGAAGGCGCTGAATATGGGGTATCAGGTGATCGACAGCGCCAGCGTGATTGCTACCCATGTGAACAAGATTGTGCGCAGCTATATTCCTGATCTGTTTAACTATGACGATATTACGCAGCTGCATAACCGTTTGTCGTCGATGGCACCGCGCCTGGCGGAAGATTTGAGCGCGGCGCTCAATTACAGCCAGTTGCTGAAAGTGTACCGGGCGCTGCTGACCGAAGGCGTTTCCCTGCGTGATATCGTCACCATCGCCACCGTGCTGGTCGCCAGTAGCACGGTGACCAAAGATCATATTCTGCTGGCAGCTGATGTGCGCCTGGCGCTGCGGCGTAGCATCACCCATCCATTCGTTCGCAAGCAGGAGCTGACGGTGTATACGCTGAATAATGAGCTGGAAAATCTGCTGACCAACGTGGTGAATCAGGCGCAACAGGGCGGCAAAGTGATGCTTGATAGCGTGCCAGTGGACCCGAATATGCTCAACCAGTTCCAGAGCACGATGCCGCAGGTAAAAGAGCAGATGAAAGCGGCGGGGAAAGACCCGGTACTGTTGGTGCCGCCGCAGCTGCGCCCTTTGCTGGCGCGTTATGCAAGGTTGTTTGCGCCGGGGCTGTATGTGCTGTCGTATAACGAAGTGCCGGACGAGCTGGAGTTGAAGATTATGGGGGCGTTGAGTTGATGGCTTTTAAGAAACGCAATACGATGACATCAATTTATGACGTCAGGGATTGATAAGATGATGAAAACGCGTTCATTAATATCTCAAGCATCGAACATTATCACCATTAAAGGTCAACCGGCTGCAGTAACATTTGAAGCTGATATCAACGCATTTCGCGGCAAATTCCTCAATGTAAATGGTTATTGCGACTTTGTGGCGACAAGCATTGAGGCATTGTACCGGGAAGGTGAAAGTGCGCTGGATGAGTGGATGGCGGATTGTGAAGAGGACGGCATTGCCCCTTTTCGTGAAGAAGAAGAGCAAAAACGCCTGACGCTTCGTGTTCCTCATCACATCGATTCACGGCTGACCATTGTCGCCAGACAACATTCCATTTCAAAAAATCAGCTTATTGTTGATGTATTAGAACGTGAGTTTTCATCCCAGATGTAAACAGGTCGGATGCCATATGGCATCCGATTTTTTGCCTGATCGTCAGTATTCTCCATTTACAAAATCGTCTCTTCCGTCAAAATCCGCCGCGCGCCCAAAAAATGGTTCTGCCAGAAAGGTTCGGCTAACCGGCTTATCCGAATGGTTTCGCCGGTACGTGGCGACTCGATAAATTGCCCATCGCCCAAATACACGCCCATATGATCGGCTATCTCGCGGCTGTGGATATGGAAAAACAGCAAATCTCCCCGGCGCAGGTCGTTGTTCGCCACAATCGTTGCCCGATGGTAGTGATACATCTCATTGGCCGTGCGCGGGAGCTTCGCCTCGAGGATCTTGTTGTAGGCATAAAAAACCAACCCGCTACAGTCGAAGCCTTGATCGGGCCGCGTACCGCCCCAGACGTAAGGCTTGCCAATCTGCTGCTCCAGGCGGTGAATCGCCACTTCGGTAATATTGTGCAGATGGTCGCTGCTTAAGAAGTGGTTGTTTTCCGCCAGCGCCTGCCAGCGTCGGTCGCTCAGCTTCAGTGGGCCTGGGAACCACTCCGGGTGCTGTTTTATCTGTTCACGGTTGTGCTGGCGCAGCGCCCTTCTGCTTTCGGCATTGCCTTCCACAATGTAGCTGGCCTGTTTTTTCAGATGTGCCTGGTACAGTTTGAGTACCCGCGCACGGTTTTGCATCCGCTGGCGGGCGGCGTAGCTGAAAGAGATATGTGATGTGGTGGCGCTGGCAAGTAAAGGAAGCAAAAGGGACAAAGAAAACACGCCCAGGCGCAGCAATCTGTCGTGAGAGAACAAATACATGGAGGATATAAACCGGCTGAATGAAGATGAGAATATTAGAGGAAAGGAAGGAGAGGCGGGATTATTAATTGCTTATTTGCATATTACTATCGAGGTTTCATAACCTTAGGAAATAAGAAATAAACCGCTTTACATGCGCTTTTCGGACTTTTGAAAATCGCCACTTATGCTAAATTTGTAAACCCAGCGCCGACAGACTTGCGTAAAACTCTTTTGGTGATAATGTGAGCCTTCCAAATCCAGACTATTCCGATTTGGGATCTATTTTGCCGTCCTGGCGTGTGTAACCGTTTTATCAAGGAATAAGCAGTATGCGTAAAATCGCATTAATTCTTGCGATGTTGTTGATCCCGTGCGTTTCATTCGCCGGTTTGCTGGGCAGCAGTAGCTCTACCACGCCAGTGAGCAAAGAGTATAAGCAGCAGTTGATGGGATCCCCTGTCTACATCCAGATCTTCAAGGAAGAACGTACGCTCGATCTCTACGTCAAAATGGGCGAGCAATATCAACTGCTCGACAGTTATAAAATCTGTAAATATTCCGGCGGGTTAGGACCCAAACAGCGTCAGGGCGATTTTAAAAGTCCGGAAGGGTTTTATAGCGTTCAGCGTAATCAGTTAAAACCAGACAGCCGTTACTACAAAGCGATTAATATTGGTTTCCCCAATGCCTATGACCGTGCGCATGGTTATGAAGGGAAATACCTGATGATCCACGGCGATTGTGTTTCCATCGGCTGCTACGCAATGACCAATCAGGGTATTGATGAGATCTTCCAGTTCGTTACTGGCGCGCTGGTATTTGGTCAGCCGAGCGTGCAGGTGAGTATTTACCCGTTCCGCATGACCGACGCTAATATGAAGCGCCATAAATATTCCAACTTTAAGGACTTCTGGGAGCAACTGAAGCCAGGCTATGACTACTTTGAACAGACCCGTAAGCCACCGACCGTTTCTGTGGTCAATGGTCGTTACGTGGTCAGCAAGCCGTTGAGCCACGAAGTGGTGCAACCACAGCTGGCATCAAACTACACGCTCCCCGAGGCAAAATAAGCGCCATTCGCCTGGCATAATCTTTTGCCAGGTTTCATTGCCCGTCAGCGGCTGTGTCGCAATCACCGTGACCACATCATTCGGTGTGGTCTGCGAGCTGAAGTCGATTTCCACATCCTGATCCAGCAACGTTGCCACGCCAAACGGCGCGCGGCGGGTGATCCAGTGTAAATTAGTCGAGCAATACGCCATTACATAGCGCCCATCCGAAAGCAGCATGTTGAAAACGCCCTTCTGCCGCAGTTCGTCCGCCAGTGAGGCGATATATTTAAACACTGCTGCCATGTTGCCCGGCGTGCGCGGGTAACGCTGCGTTAATTTATGCAGCAGCCAGCAGAAGGCTTTTTCGCTGTCGGTTTCACCTACTGGGCGGAAGTTGCCGGTTTCCAGTGATTTGTAGCCCGTCAGTTGCCCGTTATGGGCGTACGTCCAGTTGCGTCCCCATAACTCGCGGGTAAACGGGTGAGTATTTTCCAGTGCCACCTCGCCCCGATTGGCCTGGCGAATATGAGCCACAACCGAACAGGATTTTATCGGATAGTCCTGGACCAGTTTGGCGATGGGGGAATTAAAGCTGGGTTGTGGATCTTTAAATGTGCGACAGCCTTTACCTTCGTAAAAGGTGATGCCCCAGCCATCTTTATGTGGCCCGGTTCCACCACCACGCTGCACAAGCCCGGTGAAACTAAAGCAGATATCGGTAGGGACGTTGGCGCTCATCCCGAGCAATTCGCACATCGGTAACCTCCACAACAGCGGGAGCACATGGCCCCCGGCGAAGATTGATTTAAGAATTTTCAGGTCGGATGCGGCGTAAACGCCTTATCCGGCCTACGCCAGACTTACTTAACCATCTCTTTTTCAATCAACTGGATCAGGATATGGATCACTTTAATGTGGATCTCCTGAATGCGGTCGGCATAACCAAAGTGCGGAACGCGAATTTCGATATCCGCTGTGCCAGCCATTTTACCGCCGTCTTTACCGGTCAGGGTGATCACTTTCATCCCCTTCTCACGCGCCGCCGCAATCGCTTTGATCACGTTTGCTGAGTTACCGGAGGTGGAGATCCCCAGCAGCACATCGCCTTCGCGTCCTACGGCTTCAACGTAGCGGGAGAAAATATCGTTGAAACCAAAATCGTTGCCAACACAGGTGATGTGGCTGACATCTGAAATGGCAATCGCCGGATAGCCCGGACGGTTTTCACGGTAACGACCGGTCAGTTCTTCTGCAAAGTGCATGGCGTCGCAATGGGAGCCGCCGTTGCCACAGGAAAGCACCTTGCCACCGGCTTTAAAGCTGTCTGCTAACAGGACCGCCGCGCGCTGAATGGCGTGAATATTGGCGTCATCTTTTAAAAAGTTAGCCAGCGTTTCCGCCGCTTCGTTCAGTTCGTTACGAATAAGATCCTGGTACATGAGGATATCCTTCAGCATAAATGAATTAGACAAAATGCAGTGTACCGGATACCACCAAAAGCGAGAAGACCAGTGCGGTGGAATGACCAGGACTTTTTGACCCAAAGTGCGGATAAAAACAGCAACAATGTGAGCTTCGTTGTAATTATATTGTAAACACATTGCTAAATGCTTTTACATCCACTACAACCATATCATCACAAGTGGTCGGACCTCCTACAAGCAAGGGGCTTTTCGTTATGATGATTTTGAGTATTCTCGCTACGGTTGTCCTGCTCGGCGCGTTGTTCTATCACCGCGTGAGCTTATTTATCAGCAGTCTGATTTTGCTCGCCTGGACAGCCGCCCTCGGCGTTGCTGGTCTGTGGTCGGCGTGGGTACTGGTGCCTCTGGCCATTATCCTTGTGCCGTTTAACTTTGCGCCTATGCGTAAGTCGATGATTTCCGCGCCGGTATTTCGCGGTTTCCGTAAAGTGATGCCGCCAATGTCGCGCACTGAGAAAGAAGCGATCGACGCAGGCACCACATGGTGGGAAGGCGATTTGTTCCAGGGCAAGCCAGACTGGAAAAAGCTGCATAACTATCCGCAGCCGCGCCTGACTGCCGAAGAGCAAGCGTTTCTCGACGGCCCGGTAGAAGAAGCCTGCCGGATGGCGAATGATTTCCAGATTACTCATGAGCTGGCGGATCTGCCGCCGGAGTTGTGGGCGTATCTGAAAGAGCATCGTTTCTTCGCGATGATCATCAAAAAAGAGTACGGCGGACTGGAGTTCTCGGCTTATGCCCAGTCTCGCGTGCTGCAAAAACTCTCCGGCGTGAGCGGGATCCTGGCGATTACCGTCGGCGTGCCGAACTCATTAGGCCCGGGCGAGCTGCTGCAACATTACGGCACTGATGAGCAGAAAGATCACTATCTGCCACGTCTGGCGCGTGGTCAGGAGATCCCTTGCTTTGCGCTAACCAGCCCGGAAGCGGGTTCCGATGCGGGCGCGATTCCGGACACCGGGATTGTCTGCATGGGCGAGTGGCAGGGCCAGCAGGTGCTGGGGATGCGTCTGACCTGGAACAAACGCTACATTACGCTGGCCCCCATTGCGACCGTGCTTGGTCTGGCGTTTAAGCTCTCCGACCCGGAAAAACTGCTGGGTGGCGCAGAAGATTTAGGTATTACCTGTGCGCTGATCCCGACCACCACGCCGGGCGTGGAAATTGGTCGTCGCCACTTCCCGCTGAACGTACCGTTCCAGAACGGACCGACGCGCGGTAAAGATGTCTTCGTACCGATCGATTACATTATCGGCGGGCCGAAAATGGCCGGGCAAGGCTGGCGGATGCTGGTGGAGTGTCTCTCGGTAGGCCGCGGCATCACCCTGCCTTCCAATTCAACCGGCGGCGTGAAATCAGTAGCGCTGGCAACGGGCGCGTATGCGCACATCCGCCGTCAGTTCAAAATCTCTATTGGTAAGATGGAAGGGATTGAAGAGCCGCTGGCGCGTATTGCCGGTAATGCCTACGTGATGGATGCTGCGGCGTCGCTGATTACCTACGGCATTATGCTCGGTGAAAAACCTGCCGTGCTGTCAGCTATCGTCAAGTATCACTGTACCCACCGCGGGCAGCAGTCGATTATTGATGCGATGGATATTACCGGCGGTAAAGGCATTATGCTCGGGCAAAGCAACTTCCTGGCCCGTGCTTACCAGGGCGCACCGATTGCCATCACCGTTGAAGGGGCTAACATTCTGACCCGCAGCATGATGATCTTCGGCCAGGGGGCGATTCGTTGCCATCCGTACGTGCTGGAAGAGATGGAAGCAGCGAAGAACAATGACGTTAACGCGTTCGATAAACTGCTGTTCAAACATATCGGTCACGTCGGTAGCAACAAAGTTCGCAGCTTCTGGCTGGGCCTGACGCGCGGTTTAACCAGCAGCACGCCAACCGGCGATGCCACTAAACGCTACTATCAACACCTGAACCGCCTGAGCGCCAACCTCGCCCTGCTTTCTGATGTCTCGATGGCGGTGCTGGGCGGCAGCCTGAAACGTCGCGAACGTATCTCGGCACGTCTGGGTGATATTTTAAGTCAGCTTTACCTTGCCTCTGCCGTTCTGAAGCGTTATGACGATGAAGGCCGCAATGAAGCTGACCTGCCGCTGGTGCACTGGGGCGTACAGGATGCGCTGTATCAGGCTGAACAGGCGATGGATGATTTACTGCAAAACTTCCCGAACCGCGTGGTTGCCGGACTGCTGAATGTGGTGATCTTCCCGACCGGACGTCATTATCTGGCACCTTCTGACAAGCTGGATCATAAGGTGGCGAAGATTTTACAAGTGCCGAACGCCACCCGTTCCCGCATTGGGCGCGGTCAGTACCTGACGCCGAGCGAGCATAACCCGGTAGGTTTACTGGAAGAGGCGCTGGTGGATGTGATTGCCGCCGACCCGATTCATCAGCGGATCTGTAAAGAGCTGGGTAAAAACCTGCCGTTTACCCGTCTGGATGAACTGGCACACAACGCGCTGGCGAAGGGGCTGATTGATAAAGATGAAGCCGCCATTCTGGTGAAAGCGGAAGAAAGCCGTCTGCGCAGTATTAACGTTGATGACTTTGAGCCGGAAGAGCTGGCGACGAAGCCGGTAAAGTTACCGGAGAAAGTGCGGAAAGTTGAAGCCGCGTAATTGAATAACGGAGCCGAAAGGCTCCGTTTCTTTATCCGCTAATTATTTAAAATTAAAGCCATCCGGATGGTTTTCCAGGCTGCCGGTCAACGCCGCGAACAGCACCGTTTTACCATCAATCGAAAGCGCATCGTTCACATTCAGCCAGGTGAGTTTCTCTTGCGACGTTTTCTCATCAATAGTCGAGAACAGCCCCGTCATCTGATTAGATTTCTCGGACCACATCACAGCGATACGTTGCGAGCCACAGTCATGCAGTTTGCACGCGCTCATCACCTGATACGTCTCATCTCCCAATGTCACGGTTTGTGCGGGAGTATAAGTACCGCCTTTCACCACCCAGGCAGGCAGCTTATGCCCTTGCACCATCTGATTAAACGCAGCTTTGGTGGTTTCGCCCTTTGCCAGGCTGCTAATAGTTAAATCATCCTGCGCCATTGCACTGGTGGCGATGACCAGAGCGGCGACTGTCGTTATTGCCTTAAACATCATTCCTCCCGAGCTTATCCTGCCCATGTTATTAACCTCCTAAAGCCTGGCGATAACACGATAATTTGCAAATCAGATATTTCCAATATCAGCATTTGTTATCAATTTATTCCGCAGTAAGGTAATAGCCTGATAAGGTGTTAAAGTTATAAAACCCTTCGCATAAAGGAGTTGTACACCGTGCCTGGTTTGAAGATTACGCTTTTGCAGCAACCGTTGGTGTGGATGGATGGTCCTGCCAACCTGCGCCATTTTGATCGTCAACTGGAAGGTATTACCGGGCGCGATGTGATCGTTCTACCGGAGATGTTTACCAGCGGCTTTGCCATGGAAGCGGCAGCTTCGTCGCTAGCACAAGATGACGTAGTGAACTGGATGACAGCCAAAGCGCAGCAGTGCAATGCGCTGATTGCAGGCAGTGTTGCATTACAAACGGAGTCTGGTTCGGTTAATCGATTTTTGCTGGTTGAGCCTGACGGCAAGGTGCATTTTTATGACAAGCGTCATCTGTTCCGAATGGCAGATGAGCATCTGCATTATAAAGCGGGCAATGCGCGAGTGATTGTGGAATGGCGCGGCTGGCGTATTTTACCGCTGGTGTGCTACGACTTACGTTTTCCGGTGTGGTCGCGCAATCTCAACGATTACGACCTCGCCCTGTACGTCGCCAACTGGCCTGCTCCGCGCTCTCTGCACTGGCAGGCATTGCTGACGGCCCGCGCGATTGAGAATCAGGCGTATGTGGCGGGATGTAATCGCGTCGGCAGTGATGGCAACGGCTGTCATTATCGCGGTGACAGCCGGGTGATTAATCCACAGGGCGAGATTATCGCTACTGCCGACGCGCATCAGGCAACGCGCATTGATGCGGAGCTGTCGATGGCTGTGTTAAGGGAATATAGAGAAAAGTTTCCGGCATGGCGGGATGCGGATGAGTTTAGGTTGTGGTGAGTGGGGGTTGTGTTTAGGGCCGGGGAGAGTCGGGGTAAGATTATGAAAGCCCCTGCAAGCAGCTAACTGAGGTAGTTAATGATGGCTGAACACGATATTACGCCAGAAGTCACCATTTCCAAAACATAGCGCCACTGTTCGGTAAGTTATCTGCCCAACCGCAGCAACACGCCGGTAATCAAAATCAGCGCCAAATGGCTGAGGAAAGCGGGATTTGGGAGCGACACGGGCGTTACCGTGAAGATCTCGGAGGGTTGCCTGATCCTGCTTGCAGATAACAATGAAGTACAGGTACTGCGCAGGGAGCTTTATCTGGTTAAACAGGCAGTTAAGGGGATGCGTGACGGAATGTTTAGTGTGCTGAACGAAAGCTAAATAATAAAAAGCCGGGAAGATTTAATTTCTTACCAGGCGTTATTACTATTTAACTAATCTTTTTAAATAAATAACAACATCATGTTCTAACAAATGATTGAAGATATTATTAAAAGTACATAGATGCTCATATTCACTCTTTGTTATAACAAGGTCATTTTCGCAGATATAATCACATAATATTTCAAAAGCTAATGGCTCTTCCCCAAAATCGATGTAACTCAGCGCATAATTCAGTTCATCTTCAGAAAGTCTGTCATGAAAATTTTCACCAAATTCTTTTAACTCGATACCAGTAGCAGTAGCAGTAGCAGTAGCAGTAGCAGTAGTCATCATTTTGCGCCCGGTAAAGGTGGAATCGGTCCACTATCAGGAAATGCAGTAACTATTCAGGGCAAGATTACGAAAGGCTGCTCCCCGCAAGGACTGACG
>NZ_VATL01000005.1:0-247776 GCF_005781065.1 Escherichia sp. E1130 | reverse complement strand
TTTTCCGCTGCATGAAATGCGTGATGATGTCGCATTTCAAATTATCAATGATGAATTATTTCTCGACGGTAACGCTCGTCAGAATCTGGCAACTTTTTGCCAGACCTGGGACGACGAAAATGTCCATAAATTGATGGACCTGTCGATCAATAAAAACTGGATCGACAAAGAAGAATATCCGCAATCCGCAGCCATCGACCTGCGCTGTGTAAATATGGTTGCTGACCTGTGGCACGCGCCTGCACCGAAAAACGGCCAGGCCGTTGGCACCAACACCATTGGTTCTTCCGAGGCCTGTATGCTCGGCGGGATGGCGATGAAATGGCGTTGGCGCAAGCGTATGGAAGCCGCAGGTAAGCCGACCAATAAACCAAACCTGGTCTGCGGCCCGGTGCAAATCTGCTGGCATAAATTTGCCCGCTACTGGGATGTCGAGCTGCGTGAGATCCCTATGCGTCCCGGCCAGCTATTCATGGATCCGAAACGCATGATTGAGGCCTGCGACGAAAACACCATCGGCGTGGTGCCGACTTTCGGCGTGACCTATACCGGTAACTATGAGTTCCCGCAACCGCTGCACGATGCACTGGATAAATTCCAGGCCGACACCGGTATCGACATCGACATGCACATCGACGCCGCCAGCGGTGGTTTCCTTGCGCCATTCGTGGCGCCAGATATCGTCTGGGACTTCCGCCTGCCGCGCGTGAAATCGATCAGTGCTTCAGGCCATAAATTCGGTCTGGCTCCGCTGGGCTGCGGCTGGGTTATCTGGCGTGATGAAGAAGCGCTGCCGAAAGAACTGGTATTCAACGTTGACTATCTCGGCGGTCAGATTGGTACTTTCGCCATCAACTTCTCCCGTCCGGCAGGTCAGGTGATTGCCCAGTACTATGAATTCCTGCGCCTCGGTCGTGAAGGCTATACCAAAGTACAGAACGCCTCTTACCAGGTTGCTGCTTATCTGGCGGATGAAATCGCCAAACTGGGGCCGTATGAGTTCATCTGTACGGGTCGCCCGGATGAAGGTATCCCGGCGGTGTGCTTCAAACTGAAAGACGGGGAAAATCCAGGATACACCCTGTATGACCTCTCTGAACGTCTGCGCCTGCGCGGCTGGCAGGTTCCGGCATTTACCCTCGGTGGTGAAGCCACCGACATCGTGGTAATGCGCATTATGTGCCGCCGTGGCTTCGAAATGGACTTCGCTGAACTGTTACTGGAAGACTACAAAGCCTCCCTGAAATACCTCAGCGATCACCCGAAACTGCAGGGCATTGCCCAGCAGAACAGCTTTAAACATACCTGATAACCGAATGTCACCTGCATGCCAGGAGCATGCGGGTGTAATTCATTCACGGTAAAGAAATATATCCTATAAATAAGAGTAGTGGCGTAATGATCAGGATGCTAATTCTGATCATTTTTTTGTTTTTTGGGAAATTCATATAATTGAATAATTTGCAATGTAAATTAAATCTTGTACAAATTACAATAGGATGCATCAGCTATTATTCATATCCGTTATTATTGCTTGTTTTTGCTCTAATAGATTGAAAAATAAGTGACCTGGAACAATGCTTCTAACCACTTAGGATGCTATTATTTTTTTTCGTTTAAGCTTTGTTTAAATCGCGATTTGACTTAGGGTGTTGGCGTGCTACATTAAATACAATAATATGTTTCTGTTATAGTGTATTAATGATGCAATCACTACATGGAACTTGTTTAATTGCGTACGCAAAGCATAAATATATTCTTACCATGCAGAATGGTGAATATCGCTGTTTTAACGGTGGTGATTTGGTTTTTGCGGATGCAAACCAGATTTTAGTTGATAACTGTGCAGAGAACGTCGTCTTTGTCACGAAGGAAACACTTTCATTATTTCTCCCAATGCTCAAGGAGGAGGCATTAACTCTTCATGCCTGTAAAAAAGTTCCTTCGTTAATCGTGCATCACTGTACCCGAGATATCCCCGTTTTTCAGGAAATTGTACAGCTTTCACAGAGTAAAAATCTCCGCTATGGTGAGATTTTACGTAACAGGGCATTAATATTCGCAATATTGTCGGTTTTTCTTGAAGATGAACAGTTTATAGCGCTACTCATGAATATCCTACAGCCCAATATGCGAACTCGGGTTTGTACGGTCATTAACCGTAATATTGCTCATGAATGGTCATTGGCGAAAATAGCCAGCGAGTTATTGATGAGTCCAAGTTTGTTAAAGAAAAAATTGCGTGAAGAAGAGACGTCTTATTCGCAACTGCTTACCGAATGTAGAATGCGACGCGCGTTACAACTCATTGTAATACATGGCTTTTCTATAAAGCGAGTGGCCGTGTTGTGTGGCTATAACAGTGTGTCGTATTTTATTTATGTTTTTCGCAATTATTATGGCATGACACCGACTGAGTATCATGAACGAATAGCTGAAAGAGGGGGTGATAACCCTCTGATGATGGACATTTGTTTAGCAGGAAAGTGTTGTCACCCTGAAAGGATAGTAAGGTTATAATTGCTTTTTGAAGATAAAAAAAAACCGGCATAGGGGACCGGGAAGAGGATAGTCTGCCGTCTCCAGACTAATAAGCCGTTATAACACTCCATGTTGGCACGGGAAACTTTGTGCTCTCAGTGGGTTAAATATAACTTTTGCTGGAGATAAGATCAGCCAATTTTTTATAAACATAAGCTATACACAAATTTAAGATATATCACGCATGCATTTACTTTTTATGGCTTAACTGATATATGCGCTTATGTATGTGATTACTTTTTGGTCCTACCAATTTTGGCAGTTTTGGATTTTTACAGGAGTCATACATCATTTCATTTGTATACTGAAATTGTAATGGTTGTAGTAATGGAATATAAGGGCTTGTCATGACACACGTTTGCTCAGTGATCCTCACCCGCCGTTCATTTGATATTTATCATGAGCAGCAAAAACTCTATTTGCAAAAAGAGAGTATTCTTTTGATGGATAAATATATGGTGGAGAATTTTCCTTTTGATGAATCCCATGCCCGTAGACTAGATATCGATGAAAGGATCATTAGCCATTATTTGCACAATGTCCGTCTTTCGGGTCGGTGTTTAGGGCTGCATGGTAAAAAACGGTTGCTAGTTAACCCAACACCACCAATGCCGCTGGTCACTGCGATATTTGATAGTTTTGCTCAAGAAGATATTGCGTCCAGAACATTAAGTAATATGCTTTACTTTTCCTGCCTTTCGATGTTTTCACGAAATAAAGAACTTATTCCCTTCCTTTTTAATAGCATTAGTACTGTTTCAGGTAAAGTTGAACGCATTATTAGCTGTGATATAGCCAAACGTTGGTATCTGCGTGATATCGCCGAAAAAATGTATACCAGTGAAAGCCTAATCAAGAAAAAATTGCAGGATGAAAATACTTGCTTCAGTAAAATATTGTTGGCCTCGCGAATGTCGATGGCCAGACGATTACTCGAGTTACGACAAATCCCGCTGCCGATGGTCGCAGAAAAATGTGGCTATAGCAGTACGTCGTACTTTATTAATACTTTCCGCCAGTACTATGGCGTAACACCGCACCAGTTTGCGCAACAGTCAACTGGGACCTTTAACTGACTGGATTTCTCATTCGAAAGTCGGTCAGGATCTCCCTCACACTTCATGTGAAAATCTTTCCTCATTAACTCTGCCGGGTCACCGGCAAGTTTGCTTTCGCAGTTTGCAAAACACTAAACGTATTTTCAGGAGGAAAAGACGCGGCATGTTCAGGATTATTAAGTTTGCAATTCATACAATTACGGGAATTCTGGTCAGTGTCGTGTTGTTTAAATTGATAACCAACGGTTGGAGCGGGTTCTACTTTCAATGCTGTTTACTGAGTCTGATGTTCCTGGCAGTAAGCTGGCTGTTGAGTGGCGAGTGGTTAGCGGGAAAGAGTAAGGCTGAACCCTCACGTTCAACCTTACTCTCGTTTACGCGTTACGCTTTTTTAAAGCGGGCAAAGAGATGTTCCACCACAACGAAAAAGACCGGAACGAAGTAAATCGCCAGCACCGTTGCTGCAAACATCCCCCCCATAACGCCTGTACCTACTGCGTTTTGCGCACCGGAGCCTGCGCCATGACTGATAACCAGCGGCAGTACGCCGAGAATAAAGGCCAGAGAGGTCATCAGGATTGGGCGTAAGCGCATCCGTGCCGCTTCGATAATCGCTTCCATCGGTGTCTTCCCTTCTTTTTGCATCATCTCAACCGCAAACTCGACAATCAGGATGGCGTTCTTGGCGGAAAGCCCAATGGTGGTCAGCAGACCAACCTGGAAGTAGACGTCATTGCTTAACCCGCGCAGATCTGTAGCCAGTAACGCGCCAATTACCCCAAGCGGTACGACCAGCATTACCGAGAATGGAATCGACCAGCTTTCATAAAGTGCGGCGAGGGCAAGGAACACCACGACCAGCGAGATGGCATATAGTGCCGGGGCCTGGTTGGAAGATAACGCTTCCTGATATGACAGTCCGGTCCATGAATAGCCAACGCCAGTCGGAAGTTTTGCGACCAGATCCGCCATAAATTTCATTGCGTCACCCGTACTTTTTCCTGCCGTCGCTTCACCTAAAATCTCCATTGCTGGAATACCGTTGTAGCGTTCCAGACGTGGTGAGCCGTAGGTCCATTCTGTTGAAGAATAAGCAGAAAGCGGCGCCATCGTGCCGGAGGCGTTGCGCACATACCATTGGTTTATATTATCTGGCAGCATGCGGAACGGTGTTCCCGCCTGGACATACACTTTTTTCACTCGTCCCTGGTTAAGGAAGTCGTTCACGTAGCTACTACCGAAAGCGGTGGAAATGGTCTGGTTGATATCGGACAACTCCACGCCCATCGCCTCAGCTTTCGCAGCGTTGACGTTGACTTTGAACATCGGTGTATCTTCCAGGCCGTTCGGGCGTACCCCGGTGACCTGGTCAGGGGATTGTGCTGCCAGAGACAGCAACTCATTTCTCGCCTGGGTCAGCTTTTCATGTCCCAGGTTACCGTTGTCCAGTAGTTCCATATCAAAACCTGACGCTGTCCCCAGTTCTGCTACCGCCGGTAAGTTGAACGGGAAAATAACTGCTTTATTGATGCGGCTAAGAGCCACCATCGCCCGCTGAATAATCGCGGTCACCGAATTTTCTTCGCCGACGCGTTCAGACCACGGCTTCAGGCTGATAAACGCCAGACCGTTGTTTTGCCCCTGGCCGCTGAAACCAAAGCCGCCAACGGTAAACACCGACTGAACATTATTTTTCTCTTTTGTCAGATAGTAATCGGTCACCTGCTGCAGCACTTTAGTGGTGTTAACCATCGTGGAACCTGATGGTAGCTGTGCAGTGGTCATA
This sequence comes from Escherichia sp. E1130, assembly GCF_005781065.1. Lineage (NCBI taxonomy): Bacteria > Pseudomonadati > Pseudomonadota > Gammaproteobacteria > Enterobacterales > Enterobacteriaceae > Escherichia > Escherichia sp. E1130. The sequence continues at coordinate 242,391 of NZ_VATL01000005.1, read as the reverse complement.
AAGACCCCCTGATCCTCTTCTGGCAAGAAGGAGGTCGGTGTACGCAGAAACAGCACCGCCATCCCGGCACAAATCAGCAGGTAAACCACCATATAACGACCCGTGCAGCGCAGCAGTGAGCGGGTACTGTCGGTATAGTGTTGAGTTGATTTTTCAAACAGATGGTTAAATCGCACAAACAACGCATTCTGTTTGTGACCGCCTTCTGGAACGGCTTTCAAAATGGTGGCGCAAAGGGCAGGCGTTAGACTCATCGCCACAAACACCGAAAGCAACATGGAGGAGATCAGCGTAATGGAGAACTGACGGTAAATTTCCCCGGTCGCGCCGCTCATAAAGGCCATTGGCATAAACACCGCGGAAAGCACAACGGCAATCCCGACCAGCGCACGTTGGATTTGCCCCATTGATTTATGCGTCGCTTCCTTCGGCGGCAGCTTATCTTCTGCTATCACGCGCTCGACGTTTTCTACCACCACGATAGCATCATCAACCAGCAACCCTATCGCCAGCACCATCCCGAACATGGTGAGGGTGTTGATGGTAAACCCGACCGCCGACAAAATCGCGAACGTGCCGAGAATAACGACCGGTACGGCAATAGTCGGGATGATCGTAGCGCGAATGTTTTGCAAAAACAGGTACATGACCAGGAAGACGAGGATGATGGCCTCAACCAGCGTTTTGAAAACTTCCTGGATTGAAATTTTAATAAATGGTGTCGTGTCGTAAGGATAAACCGTCTTCAGGCTGGCGGGGAAATAGGCCGATAAACGGTTGAGCTCCTCTTTTACCGCTCGGGAGGTATCGAGCGCGTTTGCTCCTGTAGCCAGTTTGATCGCGATCCCGGCGGCAGGTTTGCCGTTATAGCGCGCTACGGTGGAATAATCTTCCGCTCCCAACTCGACGCGGGCAACGTCGCGCAGCAGCACTTGTGAACCATCTTGCTGAACTTTCAGCAAGATTTTGCCAAATTCTTCCGGTGTTTGCAGACGTGTCTGCACAATGATCGAGGCGTTCAGTTGTTGGTCTGCCGCCTGTGGCATTCCGCCCAGTTGACCGCCGGAAATCTGGTTGTTCTGTACCTTGATTTGGGAAATAACATCGGCAGGAACAAGGTTGTATTTATTGAGTTTTTGCGGGTCCAGCCAGATACGCATGGCGTACTCTGAACCAAAGAGCTGCACGCTACCGACACCTGCGGTACGACTTAATGGGTCTTTAATATTAGAAGCCACATAGTCCGCAATGTCGTACTGGTTGAGGCTGCCGTTTTCAGAGATAAACGCTGCCACCATCAGGATATTGCTGCTCGACTTATTGACGCTAATCCCTTGTTGCTGTACTGCTTCGGGGAGTGATGGCATAGCAAGTTGCAGTTTATTCTGCACCTGAACCTGCGCAATATCGGGCGACGTTCCTGTCTCAAAGGTCAGTGTGATGGAGGCATTACCCGCCGCATCACTGGTTGATGACATATACATTAAGCCATCAAGTCCATTCATATTTTGCTCAATCACCTGAGTGACTGAATCTTCTACCGTTTGCGCATCAGCACCCGGATAGGTGGCGCTCACGGTGATGGTCGGTGGTGCAATCTGCGGATATTGCGCCACCGGTAAGTTCATGATCGCCAACCCGCCTGCGAGCATCAAAATAATGGCAAGTACCCAGGCAAAAACCGGGCGATCAATAAAATAGTTAGCCATGAAAGTCCCCTTAAGCCTGCAACGTTATTGTTTCGATTCGGTGCTGGCGTTTTCCTGGCTGGAGGAAATTGCGCGTGCTTTGATACCTGGGCGAATGCGTTGCAAACCGGAAACGATCACCCGATCGCCAGCTTGCAAGCCAGAGGTAACAACCCACTGGTTGCCGATGGCTTTGGTAGCGTCAATTTCGCGTAACTGCACGACATCATCTTTATCAAGAATGAGCGCCGTTGCTTTGCCCTGAGCGTTGTGAGTAACGCCTTCCTGCGGCACCAGTAACACATTCTGGCGACTACCTTCATCCACTAATGCTGTGACGTACATGCCTGGCAGTAAGTCACCATTTGGATTGGGGAAAATCGCGCGCAACGTGACCGAGCCGGTAGTTTCATCCACCGTCGGGTCAGAGAATTTCAGCGTACCGCTCTGGCTGTAACGTTTGCCATTTTCCAGATTGAGCTGTACTGGCGTACTGCCCTGAACCTGTTTGATTTGCCCACTGGCAACCTCTTCTTTCATGCGCAAAAAATCTTGTACCGACTGCGTGAGATCGACATAAATCGGGTCCAGACGCTGCACCGTAACCAGCGAATCTGCCTGATTAGCAGTAACGAGTGCGCCGACGGTCACTGATGATTTCCCACTGACGCCCGTAATGGGCGAGGTGACGTTTGCGTATTGCAGATTGATCGTCGCCTGCTCAACAGCCGCTTTAGCAACGGTGACATTGGCTTCTGCCTCATTCAGCTGGGTGCGCGCGGTGTCGTAATCCTGACGGCTGACGTAGTTGGTTTTCAGCAACGATGCCTGGCGATTAAAGGTAATGCGGGCATTGCTGGCGGTAGAGAGGGCTTTCGCCAGCGAACCTTTGGCTGAGTTCAGCTCTGCCTGCAAGGGCGCAGGGTCAATCTGATACAACGAATCGCCCTGGTTAACTTTATCGCCTTCGATAAAATTGCGCTTAATGATGATGCCACCCACCTGCGGGCGAATCTCAGCAACTTCATAAGGAACAGTTCTGCCGGGCAATTCGCTCATGACATTGATTGAGCCGGGGGAGAGCGTCACCACGCCCACTTCTGGCGTCATGGCGGCAGCATTTTGCGCTGATTTGTCGTCGCATGCGGTGAGTATTGCGCCGCAGAATAACAACGGTATTAACAGTTTTCTTTTTCTGTTCATTTTATTCCCTGAAAATTCGTGAAAAATTACGGATTTTTTGAATGTGTGCGGGGAGAGGCATGAGGGATTTACAGACCTGCGGCATAGTGCAAGCCATGGGGATGTATGCCTGTGATGGCGCATGCAGGCCGAGTGACCAGTGTGGCGATTTAGATGGCAAAAAAAATGTTGCCGTTCTGCTGACAGTCTCTGCCTGCGTCCGGGCAACGAATGTTTCTACTGGTGGATACATAAACCAGGGGAATAAGTTCGTTTTTGCTTCTCCTTTGGTTATCACCGGGAGTAATGGAGTCAGCATTTGCATCCCTCGTCATGCCAGCCGTCAATTTCAGGCACTTATCGCTGGGCCACATCAACGCCTTCTTAAAAATAAGAAGAGATCCCCAGAGTCACGATGTCGCTCATACGTCTAAGTTTCAGCTTGTACATAATATTGAATTTCTGGATCTTTAATGTCTGCTGCGAAATTTTCAGTGTTGACGTGATATTACTTTCATTTTTGTTCTTCAGGATTAATTGCATAATTTTGAATTGATTATGCGAGAAACATAATTGAGAATTCTTATGAGGCAAGTGTTTTCCATAAGTAATATCAATCAGATTTTTAATGCTTTCTTTACGGCTGATAAAAAAGATAGGCGACTGACTTTTAAGTTTGCTGATGTGGTAAGGTGCCAGAACAATGATTCTTTCAGCATCTAACTTCTCAAGAAACTTAATCGCTTCTTCATCAAGGATATGATTATGATAGGTATCAATGATCACCTTGAATGGTTTGTTACCTATGCTTTTTATCTCTGACAGGGAATTGATTTTTATCATTTCGTGATTATCTTTCAACTGCAAAAAGCCCTGTAAAAGAAAAGAATCCTTCGTCATGAGAAAAATCATAACTTGCTCCTTAGCCGTTATTGTTTCGAACATGTCATCCTTTTCATTATTTACATCCATGTCCGAATTCGTTGTTTAATATAGTAAACGCCTATAAGAACGTTGCCCTTCGTGAACTAATACGTCTATTAACACTAATCAAAACTTGAGATTTATCCATCACGCACTCCATATATTGATCCTAGGTAACATTCCTGGGTGTTATAAATTTGTTAGTGCTAACATGAAATTAACAACTCCCATATTTTTACCAAGAATAAGTTATCAATTTAAAGTTTGTGATTTCTGAATGATAAAACTAAAATAAAAAAGTAATCCGATTTAAATATCGAGTCTCCTTGTTTCTACTTAAGCTGGCAATTGGATTTGCCAGCTTTCTTTTTAATTTTTTGGGAAAATTAACATCAACTGCATTAATTACCTTCTTATTGAGCCAATGCTTGCCAAACCTTGATTTCATTTTCCCACAGCACTTTTAAACATTAAACCTGACTACAGAAAATATCAGCCATGATAATGTTTGAAATGGCTAATTTGCTGTGAAATTTATAAAACCATAAAGGTTTCAGCGAGTTGTTTAATGAGTCGCACGGTAATTATTTCAACGATGGTTTATGTTTTGCCATGGTGGCGATATGAAGCGGGAGTGTTATATGCCTCATAGTCACAATAAGTGATTATGAGGCGGTGTGGGAAATACTGTGCCGACGGTCTGATATTGATTATTTTTTAACGAATAAACTAGCGAAGCTAAACAAGCTGGCAGCGCTGAATATTAGTTCTATCCCCACCAGTGTAGAAACTAGTGTTACAGAAACCATTGGCGTTGCACCCAGGAATATCCATGCAATGATGATATCCAGGATACCAATGACTAGTTGTAGCCAGTTGCCTTTCATTGAACGCTGGCGATACCAGCTCATCAAGCGAATAACCCCAGCGACACAAAACAAGCCAGCGATAAACGCCGCAATAGCAAAAATTCCCAGTTCTGGTGCGCGGATGAAGAAATAGCCGATCAACAAATAGGCGACAGCGACAAGGAAGCCGGATAATACAGGCCAGAAATTATGACTCCGGTTGCTGAATAAACCGACAATAAGCGCAATGCCTGAGCAGATTAATAATGCGCCAACGACTGTGCTAAGGATATCGCCAGAGACAAACGGGAAGCTTATACACAGTAAACCGACAATAAACAGTAGCACAGCAATAAACTGGATTGCTCTCCGATGCTTCTTAAGCATATCCAGATCAAATTTCAAAATTGTTGCCTTATCTATATATAACATAGAACCACCCTATAAATTTAAGAAGAAAAATCCCTACTATCAATCTATGCCAAAAATGCATCCAGGAATGCATGTGATTTAATAAAAATTTCCTAATTAATGTGTCCAACACCCATGTAACTTGTTGTATTTAAATAAAAATATCTGATTTTGATATTTTATCTCAACATGACATACCCAAAAAACCAGGTTATAACCTCAATGTCGAAATTGATTCGTGACGGCTCTTTCACTTTATAGTTGAGGATATTACGATGAAAAAAGTATTAGGTGTAATTCTTGGTGGCCTGCTTCTTCTGCCAGTTGTGAGCAATGCCGCGGATGCACAAAAAGCAGCTGACAATAAAAAACCTGTCAACTCCTGGACCTGTGAAGATTTCCTAGCTGTGGACGAATCCTTCCAGCCGACTGCAGTCGGTTTTGCTGAAGCACTGAATAACAAAGATAAACCAGAAGATGCGGTTATGGATGTTCAGGGCATTGCAACCGTAACCCCAGCTATCGTTCAGGCTTGTACTCAGGATAAACAAGCCAGCTTTAAAGATAAAGTTAAAGGCGAATGGGACAAGATTAAGAAAGATATGTAATTCATGGAATGCGTTGCATCGTATTTCCTTGAATATTGAACAGGCAGGAATACCTCGCGTTAAAAGCAGATAATCCTCCTGTTCATATATACTTTATTTGTTGAATGGGTTGTAAAATGAATATTTCATCTCTACGTAAAGCCATGATTTTCGTTGGCGCTGTAGCGGCACTTTCACTGGTTAATGCACAATCTGCACTGGCTGCTAATGAATCTGCTAAAGATATGACTTGTCAGGAATTTATTGACCTGAATCCAAAAGCGATGACACCGGTTGCATGGTGGATGCTGCATGAGGAAACGGTTTACAAAGGTGGTGATACTGTAACCTTAAATGAAACTGATCTGACTCAGATTCCTAAAGTGATTGAATATTGTAAGAAAAATCCGCAGAAAAATTTGTATACCTTCAAAGATAAATTGGCAAATGTCCTGCCGAATTAACAGGAATAAAGCAAAAAGGAGTAGCAAGTTGAGCCATCTTGCTGCTCCTTTTTGCATTTTTATATGACTGCAGAATTTATTATTCGTCTAATCCTGGCTGCTATTGCCTGTGGTGCTATTGGCATGGAAAGGCAAATCCGCGGCAAAGGGGCAGGGCTTCGTACACATGTCTTAATCGGTATGGGTAGCGCCCTGTTTATGATTGTGTCGAAATATGGTTTCGCTGATGTGCTGGCGCTGGATCACGTCGGGCTTGATCCCAGCCGTATTGCCGCTCAGGTTGTCACTGGCGTCGGTTTTATAGGCGCGGGTAATATCCTCGTCCGTAATCAAAATATTGTCGGCCTCACCACCGCTGCGGATATCTGGGTAACAGCTGCAATCGGTATGGTGATTGGTAGCGGCATGTATGAGCTGGGGATTTACGGTTCTGTAATGACCTTGTTGGTACTGGAAGTCTTCCATCAATTAACTTTCCGGCTGATGAACAAGAATTACCATTTACAGCTGACGTTGGTGAACGGTAATACGCTGTCGATGCTCGACTGGTTTAAACAACAAAAAATAAAAACTGATTTAGTTTCGTTGCAAGAAAATGAAGATCATGACGTAGTTGCTATTGATATTCAGCTTCATGCGGCGACGTCGATTGAAGACTTATTAAAGTCGCTAAAAGACATGACGGGTGTGAAAGGTGTTTCAATCAGCTAATGTGAATATTAATGATATCGACGGGAGTACACCCGGTACTCCCGTCGTATTTAACTATCGAGGACAATCAGCGGAGAATGATTGGCAGGGGCGTTTAATACAGTAATATCCGCGCCGTAGAGCATAGTCAGCGCCTGCTGTGTCAACACGTCCTGCGGTTTACCATTGGCGATAACCTTTCCTTTTTGCATCAATACAACACGGTCGGCATAGCGGGCGGCAAGATTAAGATCGTGCAATACACAGCAGACGTTGAATTGCCGTTCGCGAACTAACTGACGTAATAAACGAAACAGATGCTGCTGATGGTGAATATCCAGCGCCGACGTTGGTTCATCAAGAAATAACCATTTCGGCGAGGGTATTGCTTCCCAAAGTTGTACCAGCAGGCGCGCTAATTGCACACGCTGTTGTTCACCGCCGGATAATTGCCGATAGTCGCGGTTTGCTAACGCCTGACAGTCGCATAGCGCCATTATCTGTGCCGTTTCATCCCCCTGATTACCGGTACGATGCGGATGGCGCCCCATCTGGATCACTTCTTGTACGCTGAATGGGAACGCCATATGGCTATTCTGACGCATCACGGCCCGGTGTTTCGCCAGTTCGGTAATTGACCATTCATTTAATGGCTTATTAAATAACCGGCATTCGCCGCTATCAGGTTGAAGATAGCCGGTGAGCTGGCGAAGCAACGTGGATTTTCCCGCACCATTAGGGCCGAGAATGGCAACAATTTCCCCGCCGGGAAAAGTCAGCGAGACATTGTCAGTCAGGCGTCGCCCATGAAGGCTATAAACCAGGTTCCGGGCGCTAATCATGCGATCCTCCGGTTGCGCAGAATCAACCACATGAAATACGGGCCGCCAAGCAGGCTGGTTAGTAATCCGACAGGCATTTCTGCTGGCTGTACCAGTGTGCGGGCAAGCGTGTCTGCCATCAGTAATAAGCAGGCTCCGGCAAGGGCAGAGCAAGGAATTAGCCAGCGATGATTTGCTCCGGTAGTCATGCGAATCAGATGCGGGATCACCAGGCCAATAAAGCCGATAATGCCGCTTACCGATACGGCAGCGCCAACGAGCAGTGAGCTAATCAACAGTAATTGTTGGCGTTTACGCTTTACGTTCACGCCGAGGTAATGGGCTTCTTCATCACCAAGTTGCAGCAAATTCAGCGTTCCGGCGAGACACGTTGTTGCCATAATGGCGGGCAGAATGAAGGAACTGGCAACCAATAACGTTGGCCATTGCGCCTGACCGAGATTGCCCATCATCCACAACGTGAGTTGTCGTAGCTGTTGCTCATCGCCTATATAGCTCAGTATGCCGATCGCTGCGCCGCACAGGGCATTGATGGCGATCCCGGCGAGTAACAATTGCATCATGCTGCCATCGCGATGGCGCTGCGTGATGAGAAAAATGATGGTGCAGACCACTAAACTTCCGGCGATGGCAAACACCATTTGTTCATAAAGCACCAGCACCACGGGGAAGGAAAAGGGCAGCACAATAGCAACGCCAACCATTAATGCCGAACCGCTACTGACGCCGAGTAATCCTGGGTCAGCCATGGGGTTGCGGAAAAGCCCCTGCATAATCACCCCGGCGGTTGCCAACGCGGCGCCTACCAGCACGGCCAGTAAAACGCGCGGTAGGCGAATATTTAGCCAGATATCGCGGTATTCCTCATCAAGAAGGGCGCTAAAGCTGATTTTTAACGCGCCCTGACTGGCACCGAACAGCACCAGGGCAAGCAATAATAGTGATAGCCCCATAAAGACACTGGCGGATGAAAATGAATCCTTGAGCACGCAAAACTCCGTTATGACGTTGCGGCGCGGAGAGTCTGCGCCGCAAGGGATTACGCCGGTTTCAGGTCAGGTTCAATCAGACTGTAGATCTGCTTGTTGAGTGCTGGCGCGTTTGCCAGTTCATGAATGTGTGCGGCGACATCGGCACGGCGGACAAAACCATGACACTCCTGATTTTGTATCCGTTGTGCTTTGCCTGTTGCTGCGCCGTCAAGCAGACCGCCAGGGCGGAGAATGGCGTAGTCTAGCTGGCTGGTTTGCAGCCAGCTTTCCGCCAGTGTCTTTTCGCGCACCGCCTGACCAAACGCGGCTTTTGCCCGATCCGATAAGAACGGCCAACTATCGCCGCATCCCAAAGAAGTCACCAGAATCATGCGACTGATGCCTGCCTTTTCGGCCTCATCAATCACCGTTCTGTGGGCCAGATAATCCTGTGCGCCGCCCATTGTTGAGATGATAAGTGCTTGCGGACCAGCCGCGCGGCAGGCGGCTGCGACTACGCCGGCGTCACAAGCGTCGCCAGTAAAAGCCTGCACACCTTGTTGCGTCAGTTGAGCCGCAGCGTCTGCACGGCGAACGACAGCGACGACCGGACGTTGTTCCGCCAGCGCCAGTTCAAGCGTTCTGGCGCCCACACCTTTTCCGCCCGCGCCAAAGAGTAGCCACGGTGTCATCAGGCGTGTTCCTTTAACGATGCTGCCAGAGCATGGAAGGCGTTGACCTGTTCACTCAGGAGCTGACGATGGTCATCCCTGCCGAGGAAGATTTTCAGCATGGCGCTGCCTTCTTTGTTGAAAAAGAGAATGGATGCGGTGTCCATGCCCATAAATTTACGTTCGATTAAGGCAATATGCGTGCAGTTTTCTGCTTTGATATGCCCGGACATGCCGTGCTTTCCACGCAGATTGAAATAGCCGTGGCGGTGGAAACCAGAAGGCAGTTCGCCGCTAAATTCGAGGATCACATCGGCAGTATGCACCAGCGTGGTGACGTTGCCCCATTCGCAGACGGTATCCCAGACAGTATCGAATTTATCGCCTGACACAACTGTCGGAGAGGGCAGATTTTTCACTACCTCCAGCAGCGTGGTGTTGTATTGTTCGGCGATCGCCTCCAGCGTACCGTCTGGCTCCGTTTTCAAAAATTCCTGTAACGAGACATGGCTCATAAATCACTCCTGTTATGGTTTTTCAAGCGCAATCGCTGGCGCATTAAGTACCTGAATCAGTTCATTAAGAGACTGCAAAATGTTGCTTGCCCAGAAACGACCTTCATTGGTTAACCGCAGGCACGTTGAAGCATCGCGGCTTAAGCCTTTTTGGTGCCACTGGGCCAGTAATGGTGCGAGTTTTTCAGCATGTGGCGTAAGTTCGTCCAGCGGTACACGCGCCGTTTCAATGCCCGACTGCAAGGTATGACGCCACTGCGCGTTACGTTCGGCGTTACGCATGATCATCATCAGCGGTTTTTTGCCTGCCGCGACGGATTCATGCCAGGTCTGTAGATTGCGTTCGTTCATCCAGGAGTAACCATTAATCGAACCACCTGCGCCGGAACCAAAGGCCAGACAATCGGCACCTTGTTTTATCAGCAGGTTATAGAGATTGCGTTCGCGTGTGGTACGGCCCCAGTGGCTGTTACTGATGCAGCGCCAACCGGCATCGTCCATAAAATCACACCCTTGCAGGTAAAGATCGCGACGCTCCGCCGGAGAGGGCACGGTAGTGCGCCCGTTTTCCACGGCTTTGCCCAGTGGCGTGTTGGGCAGGACGTTGAGCGCATAGAGGTCGACGCCGTCAAGACCGATATCGCGGGCAATAGCCAGATCTTCTCCCCAGGTTTGCGCATCCTGACCTGGCAGGCCAAACAGCAGGTCACAGACCACCGCAGCACGGTCGCGTTTGACCAGGCTTTCCATAAACGCAATGGCGGTTGGACCATCCGAGGTGCGGGCCATTTTCTTGCGGATTTTGCTGTTAAACGACTGAATACCAATTGAGAAGCGGTTTGCTCCCGCATCAAGGCAAGCGTCGATTCGCTCAGCGTCAAAATTCAGTACCCGGCCTTCAATGGTGATTTCACAATCGGGTGCCAGTGGTAATTTCTCTCGTAGTGTGGTGATGATTCTTGCTAAATCGCGCGCGGAGAGTGCGGAAGGCGTACCGCCACCGAAATAGACCGCATGGATGGGCGCGGACTGATGCAATACGCTGTCTGCCTCCTGTTCGATTTCTCGAATCAGGGCATCGGTATAATGAGCACACGCATCTTCATTAAAACGATTCTGATAAAAACCGCAAAACGTGCAGTGTGTCGCGCAAAAAGGAATATGAAGATAAACCAGTCGCTTACGAGGTGAGGTTGTTTGACTGATCATCTCTTGCCAGGTCTGTGCCAGTTGTTCTTTGGCGACCGGAATGGCCCCACGAAACGGCATCATGGCACGCCTGTCTTTAAATGGCTGGTCACCGTCTAAAGCAAAATGAGGCGTGAGATCCAGGGTGTTTTTCATGTTCATACGTCTGATTTAAATCCGTTTATTGCGGCCAAAGTTGCTGGTGTAAAGACTCAACGACATCAGCAATACGCGGGCCCATTCCCAGAATCAGGTTTTGATCAACGGTGATAATGCGCTGGTTCTTCCAGGCGGCGGTGTGGGTAATTCCGGCAATAGAACGTAGCCGATTAATATCGCCATCGACCATTTGTGAGGTTACGACAATCACTTCAGGGTTAGCCGCAATCAGCGATTCCGCGCTGTAGCTTTTGTACTGCTGGTGGGTAGCGACGTTTTCTGCTCCGGCAAGCGACAGAATGGCGTCTGCGACGCTGCCTTTACCGGCGACCTGTGGCGCGCTGCCGCCAGCAGAGAGAATAAACATCGCTTTAATCGGGGCTTTTTTTGCCGCCACGCTTTGCTGTACTCGCTCCAGGCGTTGGCTGATTTGTGTCACCAGCGCCTCGCCTTGTTCAGGAACCTGTAGCGTTTTTGCCAGTTGGCGAATGTTGGCGTACATCTGCTCAAGGGTGGCTGGTACACGCGGCAGAGTGACGACGTTGACCTTTTGCGCCCGCAACTGGTCGAGCACAATTTGCGGTCCTGCATCCTGCCAGGTAATTACGCTATCCGGGCGAAGTGACAAAATGCCTTCGCTGCTGAGTTGTTTCCAGTAGCCAATATGCGGCAGTTTGGCGGTTTCTGGGGGATAAGATGTCGTTTCATCGACACCCACCACGCGCTCGCCAGCACCCATCGCGTAGATTAGCTCCGTCAGTGATCCTCCAGCGACCACAATGCGTTCGGCAGCCGTTGCGCTAAAAGCCCAGCTAAGAGCCAGTACTGCCGTAAACAATTTTTTTCGTTTTACCGCAGTCTTCGCGACAGAGGCCACGGCTGAAATACATAACGTTAGTGGGGAAAAAAGATACGGCCTGTTGGTGATCCTTGGCATCATATGAGAACTCTTATCGAATTGAGAATGATCATGATTATCATTTGAGTTATATATGAAATACAACCGTCGATTCAATACGCAAGGCGTTACAAGCGTATTTATTTTTGATTTTTATCAAGATGCTTCGTCAGCTAACGTTCTTGTTACCGACAAAATTTCAGGGCGGGAAAAAGCTGAGATCTCAGAGATATCGCGGCTTGCAGAGCAAAGAGAAGAGAAAATTATCGCGGTTAACGACAATGTTTCGTTATGAGGTCGTGGGGGAATGCCACAAGAAAAAAATGGTTTTCTGGATACAGGATAGCTTTCATAACCCCCTGTTTATTGTGTTAATGGCGGTTAAAAAAAAGCTTGATCATAAAAAATTGATCGATAATAATTCTCATTATCACGTCTGGCTTTAACAAAATATGACTATATGGATAACAAAATCATAGCTTTTGCAAGGGATAACGCACAGCGCTCTTCACTCCAGATGCGGCATATCGCTTTGCCTGACAAAGAGGGCGAATTGTCCGGGATACCAGGCAATTTCACCGGATATAAACGCCCGTTAACTCACCCGCGAATATTATCGCTTTGAATTGTAAATAAATTTATTTTTCGCCAGCCATCCCGGTATTAATCCAGGTAGCCAGCATTTTTTATTTTCCTCATGGAGAATCGCTATGTCACGTCCGCAATTTACCTCGTTGCGCTTGAGTTTGTTGGCTTTGGCTGTTTCTGCCACCTTGCCAACGTTTGCTTTTGCTACTGAAACCATGACCGTTACGGCAACGGGGAATGCCCGTAGTTCCTTCGAAGCACCAATGATGGTCAGCGTCCTCGACACTTCCGCTCCTGAAAACCAAACGGCGACTTCAGCCACCGATCTGCTGCGTCATGTTCCTGGAATTACCCTTGATGGTACCGGACGAACCAACGGTCAGGATGTAAATATGCGTGGTTATGACCATCGCGGCGTGCTGGTTCTTGTCGATGGCGTTCGTCAGGGAACGGATACCGGACACCTGAATGGGACTTTCCTCGATCCGGCGCTGATCAAACGTGTCGAGATTGTCCGTGGACCTTCGGCATTACTGTATGGCAGTGGCGCGCTGGGTGGGGTTATCTCCTACGATACGGTCGATGCAAAAGATTTATTGCAGGAAGGACAAAGCAGCGGTTTTCGCGTTTTTGGCACCGGTGGCACGGGGGACCATAGCCTGGGATTAGGCGCGAGCGCGTTTGGGCGAACGGAAAATCTGGATGGTATTGTGGCCTGGTCCAGTCGCGATCGTGGTGATTTACGCCAGAGCAATGGCGAAACCGCGCCGAATGATGAGGCTATTAATAACATGCTGGCGAAAGGAACCTGGCAAATTGATTCTGCCCAGGCTCTGAGCGGATTAGTGCGTTATTACAATAACGACGCGCGCGAACCAAAAAATCCGCAGACCGTTGAAGCGTCTGACAGCAGTAATCCGATGGTTGATCGTTCAACGATTCAACGTGATGCTCAGCTTTCTTATAAACTCTCTCCAGTGGGCAACGACTGGTTAAATGCTGATGCAAAAGTTTACTGGTCGGAAGTTCGTATTAATGCGCAAAACACGGGAAGTTCCGGTGAGTATCGCGAACAGACAACAAAAGGTGCCAAACTGGAGAACCGTTCCACTCTGTTTGCCGAGAGTTTTGCCTCTCACCTGCTGACGTATGGCGGTGAGTATTATCGTCAGGAACAGCATCCTGGCGGCGCGACGACGGGCTTCCCGCAAGCAAAAATTGATTTCAGTTCCGGCTGGCTACAGGATGAGATCACCTTACGCGATCTGCCGATTACCCTGCTTGGCGGAACCCGCTATGACAGTTATCGCGGTAGCAGCGACGGCTACAAAGATGTTGATGCCGACAAATGGTCGTCTCGTGCAGGGATGACTATCAATCCGACCAACTGGCTGATGTTATTTGGCTCATATGCCCAGGCATTCCGCGCGCCGACGATGGGCGAAATGTACAACGATTCTAAGCACTTCTCGATTGGTCGCTTCTATACCAACTATTGGGTGCCAAACCCGAATTTACGTCCGGAAACCAACGAAACTCAGGAATACGGCTTTGGGCTGCGTTTTGATGACCTGATGTTGTCCAATGATGCCCTGGAATTTAAAGCCAGCTACTTTGATACCAAAGCGAAGGATTACATCTCCACAACCGTCGATTTCGCGGCGGCGACAACCATGTCTTATAACGTCCCGAACGCCAAAATCTGGGGCTGGGATGTGATGACGAAATATACCACTGACCTGTTTAGTCTTGATGTGGCCTATAACCGTACCCGCGGCAAAGACACTGATACCGGGGAATATATCTCCAGCATTAACCCGGATACCGTTACCAGCACCCTGAATATTCCTATCGCTCACAGTGGCTTCTCTGTTGGTTGGGTAGGTACGTTTGCCGATCGCTCAACACATATCAGCAGCAGCTACAGCAAACAACCTGGCTACGGCGTGAATGATTTCTACGTCAGTTATCAAGGGCAGCAGGCGCTCAAAGGCATGACCACGACTCTGGTATTGGGCAATGCCTTCGATAAAGAGTACTGGTCGCCGCAGGGCATCCCACAGGATGGACGTAACGGCAAAATTTTCGTGAGTTATCAATGGTAATCATCAGCCCCGATATTTCGGGGCATTTATCTGGAAGGAAGAGAGACAATGAACCACTACACACGCTGGCTTGAGTTAAAAGAACAAAATCCCGGAAAGTACGCGCGTGACATCGCAGGTTTAATGAATATCAGCGAAGCAGAACTGGCATTTGCGCGCGTCACTCACGACGCGTGGCGGATGCGCGGCGATATTCGTGAAATTCTGGCAGCGCTGGAAAGCGTTGGTGAAACCAAATGTATTTGTCGTAATGAATATGCAGTCCATGAGCAAGTTGGCTCGTTCACAAACCAGCATTTGAACGGTCATGCCGGATTAATACTCAACCCGCGCGCGCTGGATTTGCGACTGTTTCTTAATCAGTGGGCCAGTGTTTTCCATATAAAAGAAAACACGGCTCGTGGTGAACGTCAGAGTATTCAGTTCTTTGATCATCAGGGCGATGCATTACTGAAAGTTTATGCTACCGACAATACCGATATGGCGGCATGGAATGAGCTTCTGGCACGCTTTACCGTCGAGGAAAATACGCCGCTTGAGTTAACAACGGTTGATGCGCCTGTCGCACAAACCGACGTCGATGCCAGTGTTGTAGAACAAGAGTGGCGTGCGATGACGGATGTCCATCAGTTTTTTACGTTGCTCAAGCGCCACAACCTGACTCGTCAGCAGGCGTTCAATCTGGTGGCAGACGATTTGGCCTGCAAAGTACCTGGTAGTGCGCTGGCGCAAATTCTTGAATCTGCACAGCAGGATGGCAATGAAATCATGGTGTTTGTTGGCAACCGTGGCTGCGTACAGATTTTCACGGGTGTGGTAGAAAAAGTGGTGCTAATGAAAGGTTGGCTGAATATTTTCAACCCGACGTTTACTCTTCATCTATTAGAAGAGAGCATTGCTGAAGCCTGGGTTACCCGTAAACCGACCAGCGATGGCTACGTAACCAGCCTGGAACTGTTTGCTCATGATGGTACGCAGATTGCGCAACTTTATGGTCAGCGTACTGAAGGGGAACAGGAGCAGGCGCAATGGCGTAAACAGATTGCGGCGCTGACGCAGGAAGGCGTTGCTGCATAACGAGTCATTATCCGGAGGTCTGGCTGTCGCCGGGCCTCTTTATAAATATCAGCTGGAGATTTCAGACCAGATAATCAATATGTTGATGACGTACCAGCTCATTGATCCGCTTAAGATTGAGGATCATCATAATATTGTGTTTATGGCAGTAGAATGTTTTCAGCGATATTTTGAGTTTCCCCAGAATATCTTCTGTCGTCATTTGATTCGCAATGCAGCTCAGAACCTGATGCTGTTTGCGCGAGAGTGACACGTCTGCTTCAGGTACAGAGCAATAACTGCCATTGAGCAGTGCGATGAAGTCAATAATCGTAATATTTCTCTGGACAAAGGTTACCGGAACTTTCCCCAGACAGCGTTTAATATTAAACGGCGAGAAAACAATGACATGAACAGGCCGCAGGCGTTCAATTTTGTTGAGCATTGATGAGTGGAATACATTATTCATTAATGTATCAATAATCACTAAGGCATTCTGATGCAACGTTAAGTCAATCTCTTCTTCGTTCTGTATATGAACGACATTACCTTTACTTACAATATTTTTCATCGCGGTGAAAAACATGGTGTCTTTGGTAATTATAAGAAACATAACCGACTCCCTTTGCGAACATTAATTTTATAATCAGGTTGCCAAAGGTAATAAAAAGGTCAGAGCTTGTAATTATACTAATTAGCTTGCTGTACATTAATTGAATGTGTTCAAAGATGCAGATATCTCATCAATATCTGCATCTTCAGGTAATGTTATTTGACCAGTTCTGGCGTTACCTGGCTAACCGCATCGGTATAGTAAGGAGTGCCGCCCCAGCCGGGTTCTGGCCAGAATGCGCCGTAGCCGTAATCCCACAGGTTATAGGTTGTGTTCACCACTTCTCGTAAATGCCACACCTGAATCCCCTGCATATTCACTTCAAGGAAGTTATATGGGACTTTATTGATAAAGCCAGGTTGTTCGCCCTGAATGGTTCCGAGGATGGTGACATAGTGGTTACGGTAGTTTACTGGGTCAAGGAAACCACTTTGTCTGGCGAGCAGTCGCCCTTGATAGTTGGCCTCAATGTCAGGTTTCGCATAGCTATCCAACGGCAATACGGCGATTTCTAGCAATGTATCGGTTTTGCCATTAATGACGTTAATGACTTTACCGCCAAAGCGGGCCTGCTGACCAACGTATAAATTTGGTTGGTTATGAACAGCAACAAAACTTTTTTGGATATCAGGCTGGTTATTACCTTTGATATTTTGTGGAATAGAACTACACGCGGCAAGCAATAATGCAAGGCTGACGATGAGAGCACCTTTTGACTTGTTCATGTTACTATCCTTATCAACAAATGTTAAAACCATAATAGATATTTATTTATGGTTTTCATCTGATTTTCAGGTGATATGCCTGATAGTAACGTAAACCTGTCTGATATTTATATCCTTGCAGATGAGATCCGGAAAGCATTGATGTGTGATGTTATTATGTGTCGCCTTATAATATGGGATATTATAAGGCGGCTCTTATTTCTAATGGCACATGGTGTAAAGATTGTTATTGATGTGATGATAATGGTTTATAAATGTTAGATATGCAAGCCATTCGTAATTTTAACTTTGGGGATCTTCAATTTAAAAACACTTATTATATGACTCATTTTATCTGTTCATTAAAAAAACATTGTTTATCCGTCCTGCATGGATATCAATAAGTTACTGAAATTGCACGATCGAAATTATGTATTTTTTGTCAATAATGAGAGGGCGCAGCCGCCCCCTTTGTTTATTTTAATCGTTTACCCGCCTCATCAACCACTTTCTCACCATCTTCCTTGGTGAACGCGCCTTGTTGCGCATCTGGCAGAATTTCCAGCACCACTTCTGAAGGGCGGCACAGACGAGTTCCCAGCGGTGTAACCACAATCGGGCGATTAATCAGGATGGGATATTGCAGCATAAAGTCGATTAACCGATCGTCAGTAAATTTATCTTCCGCAAGGCCCAGATCCTCATATGGCTCGACGTTTTTACGCAGCAGCGCGCGTACCGAAATCCCCATATCGGTAATGAGTTTGACCAGTTCATCGCGCGTCGGCGGTGTTTCCAGATAATAGATAATGGTCGGTTCTGTACCGCTGTTGCGGATCATCTCCAGCGTATTACGCGACGTGCCGCAGACCGGGTTGTGATAAATGGTAATGTTGCTCATATCAGTACCTCATTACGATGTGAAAGAGAGGCGTAGCGCCAGCGCGGTCAGCGTCACAAACAGCACAGGCAGGGTCATGATAATTCCTGTACGGAAGTAATATCCCCAGCTGATTGTCATATTCTTCTGCGAAAGTACGTGCAGCCAGAGCAGCGTTGCCAGACTACCAATCGGGGTAATTTTCGGCCCCAAATCGCAGCCAATCACGTTGGCATAAACCATCGCTTCTTTGATAACGCCAGATGCCGTGCTGCCATCAATGGACAATGCGCCAACCAGCACCGTTGGCATATTGTTCATAATAGAAGAGAGGAAGGCGGTGAGGAATCCGGTGCCGAGCGTCGCGGCCCACAGGCCGTTATCTGCCAGCACGTTGAGTACGCCAGAAAGATATTCCGTTAGTCCTGCATTGCGTAGGCCATAAACCACCAGATACATGCCGAGCGAGAAGATGACAATCTGCCAGGGGGCACCGCGCAGGACTTTGCCCGTATTAATCGCATGACCGCGTTTAGCGACCGCAAACAAAATCAGCGCGCCCACTGCCGCAATGGCGCTTACCGGAATGCCGAGTGGTTCCAGAACGAAAAATCCCACCAGCAGAAGCAGTAAAACAACCCAGCCAGTTTTGAACGTAGCAGGATCTTTAATCGCTTCTACGGGAGATTTTAGCAGCGCCATATCGTAGTTCTGCGGAATATCTTTGCGGAAATAGAGATGCAACATCACCAGGGTCGCTAGTATCGCGGCGATATCCACCGGCACCATCACCGAGGCATATTCGCGAAAGCCAAGACCAAAGAAATCTGCCGAAACGATATTCACCAGGTTAGAGACAATAAGTGGCAGGCTGGCTGTATCGGCAATGAATCCCGCTGCCATCACGAACGCCAGCGTCGTGCCTTTGCTAAAACCTAAAGCCAGCAGCATGGCGATGACAATCGGCGTCAAAATAAGCGCCGCGCCATCATTGGCAAACAGGGCCGCAACGGCGGCACCGAGCAGGACAATCCAGCTAAACAGCAGGCGACCGCGTCCATTGCCCCAGCGTGAGACGTGCAGCGCCGCCCATTCAAAAAAGCCGGACTCATCCAGTAGCAGGCTGATGATAATGACGGCAATAAACGCAGCCGTCGCGTTCCAGACGATATTCCACACCACCGGAATATCACCCGGATGTACCACGCCCGTAACTAACGCCAGTACTGCGCCGAGCGTTGCACTCCATCCGATGCCTAAACCTTTCGGCTGCCAGATAACCAATACGATGGTCAGGACAAAGATAGCGCCTGCCAGTAACATAATGCCTCCCGGATAAAACACATGCGAAAATCCATATGTGTTTGGATAAATTTTTTAACTGCAAATGTTATTACAGTCTGCGGAACAATTTTGTCGAGACAGGTTGCGGACAATCGCCTGAACCTTTTCTTGCTCACATCGCCAGGCCTGCTCAATAATTTTCGCTGCCCATGCTGGAATATGCGGCGATAAGCGGTAATGAACCCACTTTCCTTGCTTGCGGTCCAGCAATAGTCCGCTTTCACGCAGCAATGCCAGGTGACGGGAGATCTTGGGCTGCGACTGGTCGAGGGCAGTGCAGAGATCGCAGACGCATAACTCTCCCAGCTCGCTGAGCAGTAAAACGATGCCCAGACGGGTTTCATCGGCAAGAATTTTGAACAGTTGGATGGGTAACATAAATGACATATTGCGCTCCTGATTGTTACAGGCAGTGTCTCTCTTCAAAGCGGATAAGTCAAAAACATATATGAATTAATGAATGTGTAAGTGCAGAAGATGGTAATAGGTGTGAATTTTGAGTTGGGTATTCATTTGAAAGGCGGTCTGAATCAGGACGTAAAAAAACCGACTTTGCGTCGGTTTTTTTACTCTTCAGCCTGAGTTGGTGGCTCTGGCTGGAGTGAGAATGCCATCATCTAACAGCTCAATACTATTAGCCAGTGGCTAACATTGCAAGAATTAGCTATTTCTTCAGCTGGCAGAGGGAGCACTTCGGTATATATCGCAGTGAAAGATGATTTATATACTTTCACCGGATTATCGCCGTATTAAGCCTTGTCCGAATCAGGACGTAAAAAAACCGACTTTGCGTCGGTTTTTTTACTCTTCAGCCCTGAGTTGGTGGCTCTGACTGGAGTGAGAATGCCCACATCTAACTTTTCCATGCTATTACCTTAAAGGATACATTGCAAGGTTATGCTGGTTATTTAGCCTAATTTCACTGTATGATTATCCAGTTAGCTCTGAGGCATTTTCACTCTGGCAATGCGCATAAACGCTTTCAAAGTCCTGATCAGTGGTACGGGTGGTGCCGTTAACTGATGCTCTGGCCGGAGTGAGAATGCCATTATCTAACAATGGGGTATGCGCCGTGACAGGCAGTGGATGAGTAAGCGGATGCATTCTCACTCCATCGCATGGAGAAAACGGGTGATTGATAAAGCAATCATCGTTCTTGGGGCGTTAATTGCGCTGCTGGAACTGATCCGCTTTCTGCTTCAGCTTCTGAACTGATAGCGGAAACGTAATTAAGGGCTAAGAGCACACTACTCTTAGCCCTTTAACATTTAACGCATTGTCACGAACTCTTCTGCCGCCGTTGGGTGAATGGCAACCGTGTTGTCGAAGTCTTTTTTGGTTGCGCCCATCTTCAGCGCCACCGCGAAGCCCTGCAACATTTCGTCCATACCAAAGCCAATGCCGTGAATACCGACAATCTTCTCTTCCGGTCCAACGCACACCAGTTTCATGCGGCACGGCTGGCGGTGAGTGGTGACGGCGGTATACATCGCGGTGAAAGAGGATTTATACACTTTCACCTGATCGTCGCCGTACTGCTCGCGCGCCTGCGGTTCCGTTAAACCAACAGTACCAATCGGCGGATGGCTGAAGACCACGGTCGGAATGTTGCTGTAATCCAGATGCTCATCCGGCTTGTTATTAAACAGGCGTTCAGAGAGACGGCGACCCGCTGCAACTGCCACCGGTGTCAGTTCCACTGCACCCGTGTTATCGCCCACCGCGTAAATACCTTCAACGTTGGTGTTTTGATATTTATCGACGACGATATAGCCTTTTTCGTTGGTTTTTACGCCAGCGGCTTCCAGGTTGATGTTGTCATTGGCAGGCTCGCGACCAATCGCCCAAATCAGGCAATCCACCGTTTCACTGCGACCATCTTCCAGCTCCAGCGTCAGGCTGCCATCGGCATTTTTCACCACCGCTTTCGGGATGGCGTTGGTGTGCAGCTGCGGGCCTTCGGCGTTCATCACTTCAACCAGCGTTTCAGAGATCATCGGGTCGAAACTGCGCAGCGGCGCATGTTTACGCACAAACAGATGCGTTTTCGCGCCCAAGCCGTTAATCACGCCCGCCAGCTCAACAGCGATGTAACCTGCGCCAACAACCGCTACACGCTCTGGCAAAGCAGGAAGGGCGAAGAAACCATCGGAATCAATACCATATTCCACGCCTGGAATATCCGGGTGGCTCGGACGACCGCCGGTGGCGATCAGAATATGATCGGCCGTGATGGTTTCGCCGTTTACCTCTAGCGTTTTGGCATCAACGAAGCGGGCAAAGCCTTTGATTACATCAACGTTATTTTTACCGAGCACGTTTTCATAGGAAGTATGAATACGGTCGATATAAGCGGTACGGCTGGCGATCAACGTTTCCCAGTTGAATTTATTGATAGTGGTATCGAAACCATAATCCGGGCCGTACATATGGATCGCTTCACGGATTTGCGCCGCGTGCCACATCACTTTTTTCGGCACGCAGCCGACGTTCACGCAGGTGCCGCCCAGCTCTTTGGCTTCAATCAGCGCGCATTTCTGGCCGTACATAGCCGCGCGGTTGATGGAGGCGATACCGCCGCTGCCGCCGCCGATGGCGATGTAATCATAGTGTTTAGTCATGACAGAGTGTCCTTATCGTTGATTACCGCGATTGTAGCGCGAGACGTAATAGGTGCCAGCAATGGCTGCAATTACTCCGGCACGATCCAGCTTACGGTGGCGTGCCCGGTGCCAGCCGGAACCAGTTTGCTGTGCAGCCACGGCAGCACGTTATTCATCTGCTGTTCCAGCTTCCACGGCGGGTTAATCACAATCATGCCGGAAGCGGTCATGCCACGGCGATCGCTGTCTGGCAGCACCGCCAGTTCAATTTGCAGAATTTTGCGAATGCCGGTCGCTTCCAGGTCGTGGATCATGCGCTTAATTTGCTGGCGCAGCACTACTGGATACCACAATGCGTAAGTGCCAGTGGCGAAACGTTTGTAACCTTCTGCTATCCCGCTGACCACCGCCTGATAGTCGGTTTTCATTTCATACGGCGGGTCGATAAGGATTAAACCTCGGCGGGAAACCGGCGGCAGCTTGGCCTTAAGCTGCTGGAAACCGTCGGCTTTTTCCACGCGCGCACGGCTGTCTTTCTGAAATTCAGAACGCAGCAACGGGTAATCGCTCGGGTGCAGCTCGGTCAGTTGCAGGCTGTCTTGTTCGCGCAGTAGCTGGCGAGCAATCAACGGCGAACCGGGGTAGTAACGCAACTGACCGCTACGGTTGAAGTGTTTTACCACATTGATGTACGGCTCCAGCTCCGCAGGCAAATCCTCCTGCTGCCAGATACGGGCGATACCTTCGAGATATTCGCCGGTACGCTCGGCATGTTCGCTGCCTAACTGATAACGCCCGGCGCCTGCGTGGGTGTCGAGATAGAGAAACGGTTTATCTTTCTCTTTCAGCGACTCGATGATCAGGCTCTGAACGGTATGTTTAAGGACGTCGGCGTGGTTGCCAGCGTGAAAGCTGTGGCGATAACTGAGCATGGGTAAAGGTGTTCCGGTAAGTAAAAATCGGCCCGTATTTGGGGCGCACAAAAGCGTATCTGGACAGTATACCGAAAAGAGGCCGCCGCCGCGAAAGCGTAACGTTTCTCATTGAAATTCACTACACTTAACCCCATGCTATTGCCATTACGCGCCGGACGAGATGCTTTGTGTCACACCCGGCGAAAGCGCCTGTGAGCGTTTTGTTCCCCTCTTTAACCAGGACTGTACCTATGACGAATCCGTTACTGACTCCCTTTGAATTGCCTCCGTTTTCTAAAATTCTCCCGGAACATGTGGTTCCAGCCGTGACTAAGGCGCTGAACGACTGCCGCGAAAATGTGGAGCGCGTAGTAGCGCAAGGGGCACCGTACACCTGGGAAAATCTCTGCCAGCCGCTGGCGGAAGTGGACGATGTGCTGGGGCGTATCTTCTCCCCGGTCAGCCACCTGAACTCGGTGAAAAATAGCCCGGAACTGCGCGAAGCCTACGAACAAACCTTGCCGCTGCTGTCAGAATACAGCACCTGGGTAGGGCAACATGAAGGGCTGTATAAAGCGTATCGCGATCTGCGCGATGGCGATAACTACGCCACGCTGAATACGGCGCAGAAGAAAGCGGTTGATAACGCACTGCGCGACTTCGAACTCTCTGGCATCGGTCTGCCGAAAGAGAAACAGCAGCGTTACGGCGAAATTGCTACCCGTCTTTCCGAGCTGGGCAACCAGTACAGCAACAACGTCCTTGATGCGACGATGGGCTGGACCAAACTCGTTACCGACGAAGCTGAGCTGGCGGGTATGCCAGAAAGCGCACTGGCTGCGGCAAAAGCCCAGGCCGAAGCGAAAGAACTGGAAGGCTACCTGCTGACGCTGGATATCCCAAGCTACCTGCCGGTAATGACCTACTGCGACAACCAGGCTCTGCGTGAAGAGATGTATCGCGCTTACAGCACCCGCGCCTCCGATCAAGGGCCGAATGCCGGTAAGTGGGATAACAGCAAGGTGATGGAAGAGATCCTCGCGCTGCGTCACGAACTGGCGCAACTGCTGGGCTTTGAAAACTACGCCTTTAAATCCCTCGCCACTAAAATGGCAGAAAACCCGCAGCAGGTGCTGGATTTCTTAACCGATCTGGCAAAACGCGCGCGTCCGCAGGGCGAAAAAGAGCTGGCGCAGCTGCGCGCCTTCGCCAAAGCCGAATTTGGTGTCGATGAGCTGCAGCCGTGGGATATCGCTTACTACAGCGAAAAACAAAAACAGCATCTTTACAGCATCAGTGACGAACAGCTGCGTCCGTACTTCCCGGAAAACAAAGCGGTTAACGGCTTGTTTGAAGTGGTGAAACGTATTTACGGAATCACCGCTAAAGAGCGTAAAGATGTTGATGTCTGGCATCCGGATGTACGTTTCTTCGAACTGTATGACGAAAACAACGAACTGCGCGGTAGCTTCTACCTCGACCTGTATGCCCGTGAGAACAAGCGCGGCGGGGCGTGGATGGATGACTGCGTAGGCCAGATGCGTAAAGCAGACGGTTCGCTGCAAAAACCGGTCGCGTATTTGACCTGTAACTTCAACCGCCCGGTAAATGGCAAACCGGCGCTGTTTACCCACGACGAAGTGATCACCCTGTTCCACGAGTTCGGTCACGGCCTGCATCATATGCTTACCCGCATTGAAACCGCTGGTGTTTCCGGGATCAGCGGCGTGCCGTGGGATGCGGTCGAACTGCCGAGCCAGTTTATGGAAAACTGGTGCTGGGAGCCTGAGGCGCTGGCGTTTATCTCCGGTCACTATGAAACCGGCGAACCGCTGCCGAAGGAGTTGCTGGATAAAATGCTGGCAGCGAAAAACTACCAGGCGGCGCTGTTTATTCTGCGTCAGCTGGAGTTCGGCCTGTTCGATTTCCGCCTCCATGCAGAGTTCCGCCCGGATCAGGGAGCGAAAATCCTCGAAACTCTGGCAGAAATCAAGAAACTGGTTGCCGTGGTACCGTCTCCGTCATGGGGCCGTTTCCCGCACGCTTTCAGC
The DNA here is from genome assembly GCF_005781065.1 of Escherichia sp. E1130. Taxonomy (NCBI): domain Bacteria; kingdom Pseudomonadati; phylum Pseudomonadota; class Gammaproteobacteria; order Enterobacterales; family Enterobacteriaceae; genus Escherichia; species Escherichia sp. E1130. Next base: position 217,495 of record NZ_VATL01000005.1, on the reverse strand, counting down.
CATATTTTCGCCGGTGGTTATGCGGCAGGCTACTACAGCTACCTGTGGGCCGATGTGCTGGCAGCAGATGCCTTCTCGCGTTTTGAGGAAGAGGGCATTTTCAACCGTGAAACCGGGCAGTCGTTCCTCGACAATATTCTGAGCCGTGGTGGTTCAGAAGAGCCGATGGATCTGTTCAAACGTTTCCGTGGTCGTGAACCGCAACTGGATGCGATGCTGGAGCATTACGGCATTAAGGGCTGATCATTCAGTGAAAATCTGCTTAATTGATGAAACGGGCGCCGGAGACGGCGCCTTATCTGTTCTGGCGGCCCGCTGGGGGCTGGAACATGATGAAGACAACCTGATGGCGCTGGTGTTAACGCCGGAGCATCTGGAACTGCGCAAGCGCGATGAGCCAAAGCTTGGCGGCATTTACGTTGATTTTGTTGGCGGGGCGATGGCACACCGCCGCAAATTTGGCGGTGGTCGCGGTGAGGCGGTGGCGAAAGCGGTGGGCATTAAAGGCGATTATCTGCCGGATGTCGTCGATGCTACCGCAGGGCTGGGGCGCGATGCCTTTGTGCTGGCTTCGGTCGGCTGCCGCGTACGGATGCTGGAGCGTAATCCAGTGGTTGCTGCATTGCTCGACGATGGCCTGGCGCGTGGTTATGCGGATGCGGAGATCGGCGGCTGGTTGCAGGAGCGTTTGCAGCTGATCCACGCCTCCAGCCTGACGGCGCTGACTGATATTACCCCGCGCCCGCAGGTGGTCTATCTCGATCCGATGTTCCCGCATAAGCAGAAAAGCGCGCTGGTGAAAAAAGAGATGCGCGTGTTTCAGTCGCTGGTGGGGCCGGATCTCGACGCCGATGGGTTGCTGGAGCCTGCGCGGCTGCTGGCGACCAAACGTGTGGTGGTAAAGCGCCCGGACTACGCGCCGCCGCTGGCGAATGTCGCCACGCCAAACGCGGTTGTCACCAAAGGGCATCGCTTTGATATTTATGCGGGTACACCGGCATAAAAGTAAAACAGGGTAGCGTTATCGCTACCCTGTTTTCTTCCAAAATAATCAATGGCTTTCCGGCGTCTCAATCATGCGTTTCAGCCACGGCACCATCAACAGCATCACTACTGCAACGGCCAGTGTAACCAGACCAATCTTACCAAACACGTTGGTATAGACAGGCAGCGTCTCAAGCGGGTCGGTAATGTTGTCTGGTACTGCGGTAAATGTTGCCACATAGCCGCCCAGCAAGAACGCGGCAGCCTGCGTAAGGAACCACATCCCGAGAATAAAGCCCATCAAATGTTGTGGCACCAGAGCGGCAATCATTGCCAGGCCCAGGGCGCTAATAAGCAGTTCACCTAAGCTCTGGAATAAGTAAACCAGCACGATAAACCATGGCGATGTCAGCCCCTGGGCATCCGCAAACCACATTCCCGCTGCTGCGGCTGTCAAAAAGCCTAGCGAGCACATAAACATACCGAGAGTAAATTTCATCGGCATGGAGAGGTCTTTGCCTTTGTTACCCAGATGCGTGTAAATGCCTGCCAGAACTGGGCTGGCGAGCACCACCCAGAACGGGTTAAGCGCCTGGAAGCTCACCGGGTTGATGGAAAAACCGAGAATTTCATGATGCACGTTGTTGATAGCAAAGAAGTTCAGCGACGTTGGCATCTGGGCGTAGAGGATGTAAAACACTACCGCTTCAAGCATCAGCACAAAGGCGACAAACATCTTATTGCGCCCGGTTTTATCCAGCTTGAATGCCTGACGGAAGAAGATAATGGTCACGACGATAGAGAGAACAATCAGTACCAGATTGGCGACTTCCACGTTGTGCATCAGCCATGCGCAAACGAAAATCATCACCACGCTGCCCATCAGCACGTACAACAATTTGCTGAAGTTCATCGGTCGGAAATCTGGTTCAGAACCAATATCTTTCACCATTCCGCGACAGGCGATGTAAACCAGTAGCGCGACAATCAATCCTGCTCCGCATAAGTTATAGGTGACGGAATAGCCAAATCTGTCAGCGATAACCGGTGCTAGCGACAGCGCAATCAACGAGCCGATATTGATCGACATATAGAACAGGGTGAAAGCGCCATCGAGACGTGGATCTTTCGGTGGATAGCACTTCGAAAGCAGGCTTGCCGGGTTGGCTTTAAACAGGCCGTTGCCGACGGCGATTGTTCCCAGCGCGATGAATATCAGGTCTGGCTTGAGTAGCGACATCCCGGTCATGAAGTAGCCCATCGCCAGAACAATTGCCCCAAGGACAATGGTGCGTTTAGTTCCTAACAGATGGTCGCCAACATAACCACCGATCGAGATAAGGCCATAGACCAGCGCAGCGAAGGCACCAAAGGTGACAAAAGCCTGTTCTTGTGAGAAACCGAGCTGTTTAACGAAGAAAACGGCCAGGACGCCTTGCACGCCGTAGTAACCGAATCGCTCCCATAGTTCGACAAAAAAGATCATGAAGAATGGGCGAGGTTGTTGCAGCATCCCAGTGGGTGTTGTTGTATTCATAATTTTTAGCCTTTCAATACCATCATGAAAAGTATGAACGCGTAAGTGATTGCGCGCGAAAGAGTTTACACATGTCTAAAATTCTTAATATTGATGCAATGAATGCATTAATGCACTATCTCAGCAAAAAATAACCAGCTAATCATGCTGATTGTTTGAGTTATGATGGCGTTAAATGCTGTTTTTTTGGTGGGGTAAATTTGAATTATTCGATGCGTAGTTGAAGTTTCTGACCGCAGATGAATACCGGCTTGATTGAGCGACCTCGTGTTTGTACCCGCACGTCGCATTCGGGTACAACACAAAAAGCAGAACGCCCGCATAAGCGGGCGTCCAGGAGCAAGTAGGGGAGATATTATTCTTCTTCGTCGCGCAGCGGAACAATCAGCATATCAACGTGAACGGTGTTGATCAGCTGACGCGCGGAAGACATCAGTTTGCTCCAGAAGTCCTGGTGGTGACCACAAACAACCAGGTCCATGTCGTATTTCTTGATCGCATCAACCAGCACCTGACCCAAATCGCCGCTGCCGCTAAGGGTTTCAGTAATTGGGTAGCCTGCGTTGGTGGAGAGTTCGGTCAATGCATGATGAGTCTCTTCGGAAATGCGTTTCTGCATGTCACCCAGATTTACATCAATAAGTCCGGTGTATAGGTCAGAGTAGTTTACATCTACGTGGATCAGAGAAACTTTCGCATTGTAGGGGCGAGCCATAGAGACTGCTTTCTCTACCAGAACTTTGCTTTCCGGGGAGAGATCGACCGCGATGAGAATGTGTTTATAAGCCATAGTGTTACTCCTTCCATAAAGTTGTCGATGACTGGCCAGCTTGCGTTTCTTGTGCCGTTACGTCACCCGCGTCCTGCGAACTACGTGCGCGGGGCTAACCCAGCCGTAAAGATTCAGTGAAAAGACCATCCTTACCTTATAGCGACCTGGATGATCCGTCAATCCGCCTTGCTTACCAATCAGATAATCAAATTTTCTACATGAATGTATTGATAGTGGTTAACCTTATGGAAAAAAAACAACCTGATCTCCTACACTATCTATAGAGCCGCTCGGATGTTTGTCATCACAAAAGCGGTTTCTCCAGGACCTGGTGTTAACTGATTGGCAGCGTATCGGGAGCGGTAGCCCCGGAGGGGAACTCCGCGGGCAGGTCGCCGGGGAGGGGGTATGATAAGCACCGTCGCATTATTTTGGGCTTTATGTGTCGTTTGCATTGTTAACATGGCGCGCTATTTCTCATCACTACGCGCGTTGTTAGTGGTACTGCGTAATTGCGATCCATTGCTCTATCAATATGTTGATGGAGGGGGCTTTTTTACCTCACATGGCCAACCCAACAAACAGGTGCGTCTCGTTTGGTATATCTATGCCCAACGTTATCGCGATCATCACGATGATGAGTTTATCCGTCGCTGCGAGCGCGTGCGTCGTCAGTTTATTCTGACCAGCGCATTGTGTGGCCTGGTGGTGGTAAGCCTGATTGCGTTGGTGATTTGGCATTAAGCGCCACGGTAATAACGCATAAAAAAAGCGGGCCAGTAAACTGACCCGCTCGAGACTGATTACAAACGCAAAATTGCCTGATGCGCTACGCTTATCAGGCCTACATAATCTCTGCAATCTCTTGAATTTGCATGTTTTTGTAGGCCGGATAAGGCGTTCACGCCGCATCCGGCATGAACAAAGCGCACTGTGTCAACAATCTGAAGCGGGCCAGTAAACTGACCCGCTCGTTTTTATGCGTGCGATTACAGGAACTGCAAGGAGATCCAGTACAGCGCACCGGAGAGCAGAACTGCAGCCGGGAGGGTAAACACCCAGGCCATCAGAATGCTGGTTACGGTTTTACGCTGTAAGCCGCCGCCGTCAACCACCATTGTCCCCGCTACGGAAGAGGAGAGTACGTGAGTGGTGGAAACCGGCATCCCGGTATAACTCGCCAGACCGATAGACACCGCTGCCGTCATCTGAGCAGACATACCCTGAGCGTAGGTCATGCCTTTCTTACCGATTTTCTCACCGATAGTGGTCGCCACACGACGCCAGCCAATCATCGTACCGATACCTAACGCCAGCGCGACCGCCATGATGATCCACACCGGAGCATACTCGATGGTGCTCAGCATATCGGACTTCAGTTTCTTCAACAGACGCTGATCATCCGCAGTGACGCCAGGCATTTTCACCACTTTGTCGATAGTGTCAGAAACGCACAGCATAATGCGGCGCATCTGGCTACGTTGGTCAAGCGACAGCTTGTCGTAGCTTTCCACATCGGCGGTCAGCATGCCTTTCAGGCGGTTGAGCGCGTTAATGGTATTCGACGGATGGCAATGGAACTCCGCAGGTTGTGTTGCGCCTGCTTCCGGAGCCGGTACTAACTGATCGGCACCGGTCGCCTGTTTAAGCAGCGCAGGATGCTGCTCAAAGTAAGCTTCCACATTGTTGATGGCATCACGGGTACGGGTGATTTCGTAGCCAGTGGCATTCATATTCACCACGAAGCCCGCTGGTGCGACGCCAATCAGAACCAACATAACCAGACCAATGCCTTTCTGACCATCGTTCGCGCCGTGAGAAAACGCCACGCCGATAGCGGAAAGGATCAGCGCGATACGCGTCCAGAAAGGCGGCTTTTTCTTGCCGTCTTTCTTTTCACGTTCCGCTGGGGTCAGGTGGATACGGGCGCGTTTCTTGGTGCCGCTCCAGTAGCGACGCAGCAAGAAAATCAGACCGCCAGCAAACACCAGGCCGACAATAGGGGAAACGATCAGAGATGCGAAAATACTTAATACTTTCGGGATATTGAGTGCATCCACCACTGACGTACCGGACATCAACGCATTGGTTAAACCAATACCGATGATCGCGCCAATCAGCGTATGGGAGCTGGATGCAGGTAAACCAAAGTACCAGGTACCAAGGTTCCAGATAATTGCTGCCAGCAACATAGAGAACACCATGGCAAGACCATGGGACGATCCCATATTAAGCAGCAGATCCGTCGGCAGCATATGCACAATGGCATAGGCAACACTAAGACCACCCAGCAAAACACCCAGGAAGTTGAACACTGCCGCCATAACCACAGCGAGCTGAGAACGCATCGCGCGGGTATAGATGACAGTTGCCACGGCGTTGGCTGTGTCATGGAAACCATTGATGGCTTCGTAGAACAGCACAAAAGCCAGTGCAAGCAATAATAACAGCCCGGTATGCAAATCCAGGCCAGCAAACAAATGTAGCATAGGACGTTACGCCATTTTGAGGACATGAACGCGGCGCATTATCAGTGACTTTCGCGGCGCGGGCAAAGTGAAATATAGATTTTTTTGATTTGCCTCCTGTATGAATTTCGCTCAAAAAATAATTATCTTATATAATTCAGACAAATACTTCCCCTAAGTAATATTGATGCTGGTGCGACCACTGAGGAATCTTTACAATTCACGCCCGTTTTTTCTAAGAGGAACGCAACGTGGAAAAGTTTGATGCCATTATTATAGGCGCTGGCGCGGCGGGTATGTTCTGTTCTGCGCTGGCAGGTCAGGCAGGGCGCAGAGTTTTGCTGATCGATAATGGCAAAAAACCGGGGCGCAAAATCCTCATGTCTGGTGGTGGGCGCTGTAACTTCACCAACCTTTATGTCGAACCAGGTGCCTATCTGAGCCAGAATCCGCATTTTTGCAAGTCTGCGCTTGCCCGATTTACTCAGTGGGATTTCATTGATCTGGTCAATAAGCACTGCATCGCCTGGCACGAGAAAACGTTAGGGCAACTCTTCTGTGATGACTCCGCTCAGCAGATTGTCGACATGCTGGTGGATGAGTGCGAGAAGGGCAATGTGACCTTCAGATTACGTAGCGAAGTGTTGAGCGTGGCGAAGGATGACGCGGGATTCACGCTTGAACTGAACGGCATGACCGTAGGTTGCGATAAACTGGTCATCGCGACCGGAGGCCTCTCGATGCCGGGTCTGGGCGCGTCGCCGTTTGGTTATAAGATTGCCGAACAATTTGGCCTCAACGTGTTGCCGACGCGCGCAGGCCTGGTGCCATTCACCCTGCATAAACCGTTGCTGGACGAGTTACAGGTGCTGGCGGGCGTGGCGGTACCGTCGGTGATCACCGCTGAAAACGGCACCGTGTTCCGTGAAAACTTACTCTTCACCCACCGCGGCTTGTCTGGCCCTGCGGTATTGCAGATATCCAGCTACTGGCAACCGGGTGAATTTGTCAGCATCAATCTGCTACCGGATGTCGACCTGGACACTTTTCTTAATGAACAGCGTAACGCGCATCCGAATCAGAGCCTGAAGAACACGCTGGCGGTTCATTTGCCGAAACGGTTGGTTGAACGGTTACAACAACTCGGGCAAATCCCGGACGTCTCGTTAAAACAGCTCAACGTGCGTGACCAACAGGCGCTCATTGCCACATTGACCGACTGGCGCGTACAACCTAACGGCACTGAAGGCTATCGCACCGCCGAAGTGACGCTCGGCGGCGTGGACACCAATGAACTCTCTTCACGAACGATGGAAGCACGTAAAGTTCCGGGCTTGTACTTTATCGGCGAAGTGATGGACGTTACCGGCTGGCTAGGGGGCTATAACTTCCAGTGGGCGTGGTCCAGTGCGTGGGCTTGTGCGCAGGATTTGGCGGCAGAATAAGAGGCAAAATGCCCCCCCCTCGTTTTCGCGGTGTAACCAGGGGGGGATTACCTGAACAAAGTCCAGATAAGACGCTCGACGCCTTATCTGAAGCCTTTTCTATTATTTTTTCGCAGACCCCGCTTCTAATATAGAAACGATGGAAAACAGTGTAAAACACACTGCACCTAAGCCAACCAAAACTCGCGAAGGAATAAAATAAGCCATGTCGGTTTGCGCAATTTCAGCAAGGAACGCTGCGAGGAACAGGCAAAACAGACAGGTAAATACCGGAATCATGGGTATTCTGTTGGTTAACGAACAGGTGCGTCGCCATACCAGCGCCAACAACCACACTTTGGAGAAAATACTGTAGCAAATCATTCCCAGACAAATAAGAATAATGCCGGGTGCCAGTCTAGCACTTTCATCAGAACTGACTAAAACGTAGATCCCCTGAATAACCGTCAGTGAGCCAAGTAAAATAACCCAATAGCACCACAGCCAATGCTCTTTCATTGAGAACGTATTCCGCGTTTGATGGACAATAGTGGCGACAAGACCAATAAGACAAGCGCAAATTGCCGTTAACCCCAGCAGTACGTGACCAGCAACATAATGTGGTGTGATATTTGCACTACGTAACAGCGCGACTGACCAAATGAAACCAAAGAGAGTAAGCAGAACGGGAACGGCAATTAAGCCATTACCGATTGTCGAAGAATAAGCCTGCAACGGCGTACCATCACTCTTACTGCCCGAGGCGTTTTTGGGAATTAGCAGAAAATGCCCGGAAGACGCCGCCACGGTTGATACGCAGGCAGCAATCATCCCAACACCGAAAATAACATGTCCGGCAACAAATTCATCGGCCATGACATTATCACTTGCCAGCAGCAACCATCCCCAAATCATAGTTGCGACAGACCCAGCGTAACCAATAACAGGAAAAAGTGTGCTGTAGAGCTTATTCACACCATGCGTTAACTGCGAAATAATAATAAATGCAGTAGTGAATAACGCCAGACATATTGCAGAAAGCGAAATAAGTACATGTCCCGCCACAAAATACTCACTTTGCCCGGAACCTGCTAATACAAAATCACCCAATGCAATACATATTATCCCCATAATTAAAGGGATTAATTTAAATAGCCATCCGATATATATATTCATTTTAAACTCCATGTGTACTTTCTGCTAATATAAGAAAGCGTATCAGTAGTATTTTTAGTCAGTTAAATATAACAATGAGATACCACCAAATGTAACAAGTAACTTTACTATAGCCGGATTTATTGCCCGGAGTGTTAAGTTTTAGATGTGAGTTAATGCTGATAAATAAATATTTATCCTAAGGTAAATTCCGAGTTAATATCTTTATCTTATACTCTAAATAATTCGAGTTGCAGGAAGGCGACAAGCGAGTGAATCCCCAGGAGCTTACATGAGTAAGTGACTGGGGTGAGCGAACGCAGACGCAGCACATGCAACTTGAAGTATGACGAGTATATTTTTATTTTGTTGCTTTAAACGACCTTGTTCGAGACCGCTTTATTTAATACATAAGCCTTTATCATCTTTTCAAAAAATTATTTCGCTTTCGGTAAATATTTGCACCTCGGCGATAATAACGCTATGTGATAGTCATCGGGTTTTCTGTTACGGAAACCTGCGCAGTAGTGCCTGAGAACCTGTGCAGAAGATTTTTGGTTAAAAACGCTATCGAACAGAAGAACATCGCGATGTATCACAAGCTGATGGTAATCAAATAGACAACATGAATATAACTGTTAGTATTTAATTGATTTAACTTATGAGTATGCGTGTTTCATTTACGGCCAGGAATGCTGATGATGACAACATTACTACCCGTTTTCACCAGACCTTCCCCGTTGGTGCTCAGTTTGCTGCGCCCTGGCCGCCTTTGCCGTTTCCTTCTTATCCCGGATGGAATAATTCGCTGAACGTCGTTCGGTGGCAGTTGTAACACGCGTCGATTGCTTACAGGGATTATGGCGGGTCGATTATGGATAATATTAAGCGCCATCTGGCGTGGTGGGTTGTCGGGTTACTGGCGGTGGCTGCTATCGTGGCGTGGTGGCTGTTGCGTCCAGCAGGTGTGCCGGAAGGCTTTGCCGTCAGCAATGGGCGCATTGAAGCGACGGAAGTGGATATCGCCAGCAAAATTGCCGGGCGTATCGACACCATTCTGGTGAAAGAAGGCCAGTTTGTTCGCAAAGGCGAAGTGCTGGCGAAGATGGATACTCGTGTGTTGCAGGAACAGCGACTGGAGGCCATCGCGCAAATCAAAGAGGCGCAAAGTGCCGTTGCCGCCGCGCAGGCTCTGCTGGAACAGCGGCAAAGTGAAACTCGTGCCGCACAGTCGCTGGTTAATCAACGCCAGGCTGAACTGGACTCCGTAGCCAAACGTCATACCCGTTCCCGCTCGCTCGCCCATCGTGGGGCTATTTCTGCGCAACAGCTGGATGACGACCGCGCCGCTGCCGAAGGCGCCCGTGCTGCGCTGGAATCGGCAAAAGCCCAGGTTTCGGCTTCTAAAGCCGCTATAGAGGCGGCACGCACCAATATCATTCAGGCGCAAACGCGCGTCGAAGCGGCACAAGCCACTGAGCGGCGCATTGCCGCAGATATCGATGACAGTGAACTGAAAGCCCCGCGTGACGGACGCGTGCAGTATCGGGTTGCCGAGCCAGGCGAAGTGCTGGCGGCAGGTGGTCGGGTGCTGAATATGGTCGATTTGAGCGACGTCTACATGACCTTCTTCCTGCCAACCGAACAGGCGGGCACGCTGAAACTTGGCGGTGAAGCACGGCTGATCCTCGATGCTGCGCCAGATCTGCGTATTCCTGCGACCATCAGCTTTGTCGCCAGCGTCGCCCAGTTCACGCCAAAAACCGTCGAAACCAGCGATGAACGGCTGAAACTGATGTTTCGCGTCAAAGCGCGCATCCCACCGGAATTACTCCAGCAGCATCTGGAATATGTCAAAACGGGCTTGCCGGGCGTGGCGTGGGTGCGGGTGAATGAAGAACTTCCGTGGCCTGAAGACCTGGTGGTGAGGTTGCCGCAATGACGCATCTGGAACTGGTTCCCGTCCCGCCTGTCGCGCAACTGGTGGGCGTGAGCCAGCATTATGGAAAAACCGTTGCGCTGAACAATATCACTCTCGAGATTCCGGCCCGCTGCATGGTCGGGCTGATTGGCCCGGACGGCGTCGGTAAGTCGAGTTTATTGTCATTGATTTCCGGTGCTCGTGTCATTGAGCAGGGCAACGTGATGGTGCTGGGCGGCGATATGCGCGACCCGAAGCATCGCCGCGACGTTTGCCCGCGCATCGCCTGGATGCCGCAAGGGCTGGGCAAAAACCTCTACCACACCTTGTCGGTGTATGAAAACGTCGATTTTTTCGCCCGCCTGTTCGGTCACGACAAAGCGGAGCGGGAAGTGCGAATTAATGAGCTGCTGACCAGCACCGGGTTAGCACCATTTCGCGATCGTCCGGCAGGGAAACTCTCCGGCGGGATGAAGCAAAAACTTGGGCTGTGCTGTGCGTTAATCCACGACCCGGAACTGTTGATTCTTGATGAGCCAACAACGGGGGTTGACCCGCTCTCCCGCGCCCAGTTCTGGGATCTGATCGACAGTATTCGCCAGCGACAAAGCAACATGAGTGTGCTGGTCGCCACCGCCTACATGGAAGAGGCCGAACGCTTCGACTGGCTGGTAGCGATGAATGCCGGAGAAGTGCTGGCGACCGGCAGCGCCGAAGAGCTGCGGCAGCAAACGCAAAGCGCCACGCTGGAAGAAGCGTTTATCGCTTTGTTACCAGAAGCGCAACGCCAGGCGCATCAGGCGGTAGTGATCCCACCGTATCAAGCTGAAAACGCAGAGATTGCCATCGAAGCGCGCGATCTGACCATGCGTTTTGGTTCCTTTGTCGCTGTTGATCACGTCAATTTCCGCATTCCACGCGGGGAGATTTTTGGCTTTCTCGGTTCGAACGGCTGCGGTAAATCCACCACCATGAAAATGCTTACCGGACTACTGCCCGCCAGCGAAGGTGAGGCGTGGCTGTTCGGGCAACCGGTTGATCCAAAAGATATCGATACTCGCCGTCGGGTGGGCTATATGTCGCAGGCGTTTTCGCTCTATAACGAACTCACCGTGCGGCAAAACCTGGAGTTACATGCCCGTTTGTTTCACATCACGGAAGCGGAAATTCCCGCGCGAGTGGCTGAAATGAGCAAGCGTTTTAAGCTCAACGACGTTGAAGATGTTCTGCCGGAGTCATTGCCGCTCGGCATTCGCCAGCGGCTTTCGCTGGCGGTGGCGGTGATTCATCGCCCGGAAATGTTAATCCTCGATGAACCCACTTCTGGCGTCGATCCGGTGGCGAGGGATATGTTCTGGCAGTTGATGGTCGATCTCTCGCGCCAGGACAAAGTGACTATCTTCATCTCCACCCACTTTATGAACGAAGCGGAACGCTGCGACCGTATCTCACTGATGCACGCCGGAAAAGTGCTTGCCAGCGGTACACCGCAGGAACTGGTTGAAAAACGTGGAGCCGCCAGTCTGGAAGAGGCATTTATCGCCTATTTGCAGGAGGCGGCAGGGCAGAGCAACGAAGCCGAAGCGCCACCTGTGGTACATGACACTACCCACGCGCCGCGTCAGGGATTTAGCTTGCGCCGTCTGTTTAGCTACAGCCGTCGCGAAGCACTGGAACTGCGACGCGATCCGGTACGTTCGACGCTGGCGCTGATGGGAACGGTGATCCTGATGCTGATAATGGGTTACGGCATCAGTATGGATGTGGAAAACCTGCGCTTTGCGGTGCTTGACCGCGACCAGACCGTCAGTAGCCAGGCGTGGACGCTCAATCTCTCCGGTTCCCGTTACTTTATCGAACAGCCGCCGCTCACCAGTTATGACGAACTTGACCGTCGGATGCGTGCGGGCGATATCACGGTGGCGATTGAGATCCCACCCAATTTCGGGCGCGATATCGCGCGTGGTACGCCTGTGGAACTCGGTGTCTGGATCGACGGTGCGATGCCGAGCCGTGCCGAAACGGTAAAAGGTTACGTGCAGGCCATGCACCAGAGCTGGCTACAGGATGTGGCGAGTCGACAATCCACGCCAGCCAGCCAAAGCGGGCTGATGAACATTGAGACGCGCTATCGCTATAACCCGGACGTAAAAAGCCTGCCAGCGATTGTTCCGGCGGTGATCCCGCTTCTGCTGATGATGATTCCATCAATGCTAAGCGCCCTTAGCGTGGTGCGGGAAAAAGAGCTTGGGTCGATTATCAACCTTTACGTGACTCCTACCACCCGCAGCGAATTTTTGCTTGGCAAACAGCTGCCGTACATCGCGCTGGGGATGCTGAACTTTTTCCTGCTCTGCGGCCTGTCGGTGTTTGTGTTTGGCGTACCGCATAAAGGCAGTTTCCTGACGCTCACCCTGGCGGCGCTGCTGTATATCATCATCGCCACTGGAATGGGGCTGCTGATCTCCACCTTTATGAAAAGCCAGATTGCCGCCATTTTCGGTACGGCGATTATCACGTTGATCCCGGCGACACAGTTTTCCGGGATGATCGATCCGGTAGCTTCGCTGGAAGGGCCTGGACGTTGGATCGGCGAGGTTTACCCGACCAGTCATTTTCTGACTATCGCCCGCGGGACGTTCTCGAAGGCACTTGATCTGACTGATTTGTGGCAACTTTTTATCCCGTTGCTGATAGCCATCCCGCTGGTGATGGGCTTAAGCATCCTGCTGCTGAAAAAACAGGAGGGATGATGCGCCATTTACGCAATATTTTTAATCTGGGTATCAAAGAGTTGCGCAGCCTGCTCGGCGATAAAGCGATGCTGACGCTGATTGTCTTCTCGTTTACGGTGTCGGTGTATTCGTCAGCGACCGTCACGCCAGGATCATTGAACCTGGCGCCGATCGCCATTGCCGATATGGATCAATCGCAGTTATCGAACCGGATCGTTAACAGCTTCTATCGCCCGTGGTTTTTGCCACCGGAGATGATCACCGCCGATGAGATGGATGCCGGACTGGACGCCGGACGCTATACCTTCGCGATAAATATCCCGCCTAATTTTCAGCGTGATGTCCTCGCCGGACGCCAGCCGGATATTCAGGTGAACGTTGATGCCACGCGCATGAGCCAGGCATTCACTGGCAACGGGTATATCCAGAATATTATCAACGGTGAAGTGAACAGCTTTGTCGCACGCTACCGTGATAACAGCGAACCGTTGGTATCGCTGGAAACCCGGATGCGCTTTAACCCGAACCTTGATCCTGCGTGGTTTGGCGGGGTGATGGCGATCATCAACAACATTACCATGCTGGCGATTGTGCTGACCGGATCGGCGCTGATCCGCGAGCGTGAACACGGCACGGTGGAACATTTATTGGTGATGCCGATAACGCCGTTTGAGATCATGATGGCGAAGGTCTGGTCGATGGGGCTGGTGGTGCTGGTGGTATCGGGATTATCGCTGGTATTGATGGTGAAAGGCGTGCTGGGCGTACCGATTGAAGGCTCTATCCCGCTGTTTATGTTGGGCGTGGCGCTCAGTCTGTTTGCCACTACGTCAATTGGCATTTTTATGGGGACGATAGCGCGTTCAATGCCGCAACTGGGGCTGCTGGTGATTCTGGTGCTGCTGCCGCTGCAAATGCTTTCTGGTGGCTCCACGCCGCGCGAAAGTATGCCGCAGATGGTGCAGGACATTATGCTGACCATGCCGACGACACATTTTGTCAGCCTTGCACAGGCCATTCTCTACCGTGGTGCCGGATTCGAAATCGTCTGGCCGCAGTTCCTGACGCTGATGGCAATTGGCGGCGCGTTTTTCACCATCGCGCTGCTGCGATTCAGGAAGACGATTGGGACAATGGCGTAAGGAAGGGAAACTTGACTTCATACTGTGATGTCATACTATTGATGTCATAAAGTGAAGTCATAAGGACATGCCATGAGAACCCAGGTACAGGCTTTACGGAAGAAACAAAAAAACACATTGGATCAAATATTTAAATCTCCTGTTCCTCAAGGGATCAAGTGGTCTGATATAGAGTCACTGGTTAAAGCATTAGGCGGAGAAATTAAGGAAGGAAGAGGTTCGCGTTGTAAGTTCATACTAAATATGAGCGTTGCGTGTTTCCATCGGCCTCATCCGTCGCCAGATACCGATAAAGGCGCTGTAGAAAGCGTGCGTGACTGGTTACTAAGTATAGGGGTAAAACCATGATCAAACTGAAGACGCCAAACTCTATGGAGATTGCCGGGCAACCTGCTGTTATTACCTACGTGCCAGAACTAAATGCATTTCGTGGCAAATTCCTGGGCTTGTCAGGTTATTGTGATTTTGTCTCTGACAGCATTCAGGGGCTGCAAAAAGAAGGGGAGCTTTCCCTGCGAGAGTATCTTGAGGATTGTAAAGCTGCGGGTATTGAGCCGTATGCGCGTACAGAAAAGATTAAAACCTTTACGTTACGCTATCCAGAATCGCTGAGTGAACGCCTTAATAATGCGGCTGCGCAGCAACAAGTCTCTGTTAATACTTATATTATTGAAACGCTGAATGAGCGTTTGAATCATTTATAAATTTTAGCGGCGTACATTACGCAGAATATCTGCCTTTACAGGAGCTATCTATGCAACTGAACTTAATTATATAAATTAAGTTCAGTTAATATCTTTTCTTTCCTCGTTTTAGAAATAACTCAATCTTCCTTCGGCAAGCACTGCAAATGCCCGTGCCGCACGCCGCGTTGGGCGATAACGTCATCGGCAAAATGCTGCACGTCGCCCATGTCACCTTTCAGCACGGCAATTTCCAGACAGTCGTCGTGATTAATGTGCACATGCAGCGTGGCGACCGAGAGATCGTGGTGGTGATGCTGCGTGGAGACAATACGGCTGGCTAAGTCGCGTTTTTCGTGTTCATACACATACGACAGCACCGCGAAACCTTGTGTGCCGTGCTGCTGGGTAGCTTCCTGCGCCAGGGCGCTACGCAGAATATCGCGGATAGCTTCGGAACGGTTGTTATAACCACGACGCTGGCTCAGGCTGTCCAGCGTCTCCAGTAAATCGTCATCAAGCGTGATGGTGACTCGTTGCATTTGCGTTAAACCTTTTCTGTGGCGCGACGGCGCACGGGGAATGCGGGTAATACCGCGTTTTGTAGCACACGTCCGGCGTTAGAGGAAAAGGTTAATTTATCTCCCACCACCTGGGTTTCGACGATTTGTCCGTTGTCCATCACCATCACCCGCTGACAGAAGCGTTCTACAAGACGTAAGTCGTGGGTGATGAACAGGCAGGCGGTGCCAAACTGTTGTTGTAGCTTTTTCAGCAGGCGAATGACGCCCGCCTGTAACACGAGATCAAGGTTAGAAACGGCTTCATCCAGAATCAGCAGTTTCGGTTCGACCGCCAGCGCGCGCGCCAGGCAGACGCGCTGGAGCTGGCCGCCGCTTAACTGCGGTGGGCGTTTGTCGAGCACGCTGTCGTCAAGATCGACCGCCTTCAGCATTTCGCTGGCGCGCGCCAGTTGTTCGGATTTTTTCAGCGATAGCAGGTGGCGCAT
Source organism: Escherichia sp. E1130 (assembly GCF_005781065.1). Lineage (NCBI taxonomy): Bacteria > Pseudomonadati > Pseudomonadota > Gammaproteobacteria > Enterobacterales > Enterobacteriaceae > Escherichia > Escherichia sp. E1130. Next base: position 201,665 of record NZ_VATL01000005.1, on the reverse strand, counting down.
CGGTTCACGCAGGATCTCGCGCACGGTTTTGCGCGGATTCACGGCGCTGATGGAGTCCTGAAACACCATCTGAATATCGCGGCGAAACGCTTTACGTTGCGCGCGATTAAGTTTCGTCAGCGGTTCGCCACGCCAGCTAATATTTCCCTGTGAGGGCGATTCTAAGCCTACCAGCAGCCGCGCGAGGGTACTTTTTCCGCAGCCACTGCGCCCTAACAGAGCGACGGTTTCACCGCTTTTCAGGGTCAGGGAAACGTTATTCAGCACCGCCTGATGCTGGTGCTTACCGCTAAATCCACCGTGCGCATAGTGATGGGAAAGGTCGCAGACGTTAAGTAAAGTCATGATGCCAGCTCCATACCGTAGAGGGCGAGATGCGCAGAAACCAGGCTGCGCGTCACCGCATGTTTGGGGGCGTTAAACAGCGTTTCTACATCACCCTGTTCGACAATCTTACCGTGCGACATCACCGCCACGTCATCCGCCAGACGCGCCACCACGCCCATATCATGGGTGACCAGCAGCATTCCCGGCGCTTGTTTTTGCATAATGCTTTCCAGCAGATCGAGGATGCGCGCCTGCGCCACCACGTCAAGGTCGGTGGTGGGTTCATCAGCGATGATAAAAGGTGATTCACACAGCACCGCCATCGCAATCATCATGCGCTGCAACATGCCGCCGCTCATCTCGAACGGGTACAGCTTCAGCACGCGTGCGGCGTTTTCCAGCCCCACCGCTTCTATGGCCGCGGTAAGCGTGGCGTCGTCGGCGGGTTTCCCTAACGCCAGGCAGGTTTCCCGCGCGTGGGTCTGCATGGTGTGCAGCGGATTAAAGGCACTGCGCGGGTTCTGCATGATAGTGGCAATTTTGATACCGCGCAGGGCGCAAGGCGAAACCGGTTTGCCATCGGCTAAAATTTCCCCCGCCGTCTGGCGAACTCCTGCGGGCAGAATGCCCAGCGCCGCGGCGCAGGTCAGTGATTTTCCGCTGCCGCTACCGCCGACTAACGCCAGCACACGCCCGCGTTGCAGGGTTAACGATACGCCGTGCACCAGCGGCTGCGCGGCCTGTAGCGCGATATCGCGCAGTTCAATCTGTTGCGGCATTAGTGTGCGTGCTCCGTCACCAGATGAGGGTCCAGATGATCGCGCAGTGCGTCACCCACCAGGTTAAAGGCCATCACGCTGATAAACAGCGCCAGCCCCGGCCAGAACATTTGCAGCGGCTGGGTCCAGATATACTGGCGCGCGTCGTTAATCATCACGCCCCATTCGGCGGTCGGCGCGGTCACGCCGAGGCCGAGGAAGGACATACCCGCGACGTGCAGCATCATATGGCCGATATCCAGCGTTGCCAGCACCAGCAGCGAGGGGATCACCGCACCTGCCAGATGATCAACAAACACCCGCACATGGCCCGCACCAGAAAGCCGTGACGCCAGCACAAACTCGCGCTGGCGCAGTGAAATCACCAGGCTGCGCACCATGCGTGCATACCACGCCCAGTGCGACAGGGCGATGGCGATAATTACGTTGGTCAGCCCGGTGCCGAGCACGCCAACCATAAAGAACGACAGAATCGAGGTCGGGAAGGTCATAAACATATCGGCGACGCGCATGGTGGCCTGATCAACGCGCCCGCCAATCAGTCCGGCGCTGCCGCCAATAACCAGCCCTAATGTCAGTACCAGCAGCAGGCAGGCCATTACCGAACCGAGCGACACGCGGGTCGCTGCCATCAGCCGCGAGAAAATATCGCGCCCTAAATGATCGGTGCCCAGCCAGTGCTGCGCATCCGGTGAAAGCAGGCGCGAAGGCAAATCAATCGCCTGGGGGTCATACGGCAGCCACCACTGGCTGGTGAGCGCAATCAGCGCCAGCAGGGCGATAATGATCAGCGCCAGGCGAACCGACCAGCGGGAAGAGAGGAAAAAGTTCACGCGTGCGCTCCTTCATGACGACGAATGCGCGGGTCCAGCGCGGCGTTGAGCAAATCAACAATCAAATTACAGACCACAAAAACCACCACCATCATCAGCGTAAAGCACTGAATAACCGGATAGTCACGGTTAAAAATCGCCGACACCGCATAGCGCCCGACGCCCGGCCAGGCAAAGATGTTTTCGATAATCATCGTCCCGCCGATAAGCTCGCCGATGTGCATCCCCACGGCGGTGATCATCGGCAGCGACGCATTGCGCAGAATATGGCGGCGTTCGGTCTGTTTGTCGTTCAAACCGCGCAGTCGCGCCCAGGTCACATGACGCTGACCGGCAACGTCCAGCATACTGGCGCGCAGCAGCCGCGCGTTAATCGCCAGCGACATAAAGGCGATGGAAACCGCAGGCAAAATGATGTGCTGCCAGCCGCCGTAGCCCATCGCAGGTAGCCATTGCAGATACACCGAAAACGCCATCACCAGTAAAAACGCCAGCCAGAAGTTGGGCATCGACACGCCGAGAAACGCGATAAAACGTACGGCGAAATCCGGCAGACGGTCGCGATGGCGCGCCGCCCAGATACCGAGTGGCACTGAGGTAAGCAGAATTAATACCAGCGCCGCACCTGCAAGTTCCAGCGTGGCGGGCAGGAAGTTCAGCATATCGTCCAGCACCGGGCGTTGGCTGGCGAATGAGATACCAAAGTCAAGATGCAGCGCCTTCCACAACCAGGTGCCGTACTGGACGTACAGCGGCTGATCCAGTCCCAGCATGGTGCGGGTAGAAGCCAGCATCTCCGGCGTCGGCGGCAGGTTAGACAGACGCAGATAATCGAGCGCCGGGTCGCCGGTGCCGAGGCGCAGCATCAGAAAAATGATCACCGAGGCGGCGAGCACCATCGGGATCAGCAGCAGAAAGCGGCGTAATACGTAACGCAACATTAAGGTTTCACCGGTTTAATCTGTTCGAACGGAATTTCGGTGGCGATCGGCGCGTAGGGGATGTTACCCAGCTCCGGTTTTGATACCACCATCATTGAGATGTAACTGATAGGCAGATAAACCGCCTCGTCATGCAGACGGGTCAGAATGTCGCGATACAGCGCCTGACGTTGCGTTTCGTCATGGGTCGCCAGCACTTCGCCGATCTCTTTATCAATCAGCGGCTTGTCGGCTAATCCTTGCTGTGCCTGGAAATCAGCGTGCGACGGTACGCGCATTGAACTCAGGAAGGCGTGTGGGTCGTATGGCGCGCCCCAGGTGCGGTGGAAAATCATGCCAAAACGACCGTCGCGCTGACGAGCATAGATACTGCTCTCTTCTTCGCCAATCAGCGAGACATCTGCGCCAATCTGGCGCATATCAGCCTGAATGATTTCCGCCATCGATTTACTTAACGCATCGGTGCCGATGAACGACAGTTCAATGCGCAGCGGCTGACCGTTTTTCTCGCGGATGTCTTTGCCCGCAGGTAGCGTCCAACCGGCTTTTTCCAGCAACTCTTTCGCTTTCTGCGGATCGTACTGGCGTGGTTTCAGGCCGAGGTTGGCGTAGGGCACAGAAGGGGCAAACAGGGTGTCGGCGACTTGCTGGGTACCATACAACGCGTTATCAATCAGCGATTTTTTGTTCACCGCGTAATTAAGAGCTTCACGTACTGCCAGCTCGTTGGTGGGGGCTTTGGCGGTATTGAGCGCCAGCATCACGGTTTCGATCGGCTGTGACAGTTGAGTGTGGTAAGCCGGGTTCTGGCTAAAGCGGGCGAAGGTATCGAGCGGTAATAACCCTTCGTTTCCGTACAGCAGGTCGATATCGCCAGTTTCAAACGCTACCGCGCGGGTAGTCGGGTCCGGGATCACGTTAAAAGTGATCTTTTTAATCGCCGGCTTTTCGCCCCAGTAGTTTTCGTTTCGGACGAAGACATCGTACTGATTCAGTTTCGATTCCTGCAAAACCCACGGCCCAGTGCCAATCGGCGCTTTAATCCCGTTCATGGTTTCATGGTTTTTAAACTGCGAGGGGGCGATAAAGCGGAAAGGGCGGGGCAGGGCCAGTTCTTGCAGGAAAGGATAGTAGGCGCTTTTCAGGGTGATTTGCAGCTCGTTTTTACTGAGTGCTTTGACATCAACAATCTGGTTTGCCAGCTCCAGCCAGGCGTGACGTTGACGGTTATCGAGCACTGCGCGGAAGTTTTCTGCCGCCGCCTCTGCATCAAACGGTTCGCCGTTAGAGAATTTCACGCCATCACGCAGAGTGAAGGTCCAGGTTTTGCCATCTTCCGAATGGGTCCAGCTTGTTGCCAGCCACGGGATCACCGAACCGTCTGCCTGATATTTCACCAGCGGTTCATAAACCATGCTCTGGGCGAACATCTGGTTAGGCGTGTAAAGATGCGGGTTTAGTGGCCCGACATTCACCGGCCAGGCGGTGGTGATTTCATCTGGCGCGGCGGCATGAACGATAAAAGACGCACAAGCCAGCAGCGCAAATAGAGTGCGGCGGAGTGTGGAGAGCATGGTAACCCCAATGGATTAAAATAGATGGCGGAAATCAGTATGACGATTTTAAGTATTCGTCATACTGATTACCTGTTCTGGATCAAGAGATAGGCAGTCGGACGGGCGGATCAGTTAACTGAATCGATCCATTGCACACTGTCGGCGGTGAGCGTAAAGGGGGTAGGGGTGCAGATTGCCAGGCTTAAATTGTCGAGCTGGCAATGGCTAACTGACAGCGATGACTGATAGGTGCTGTCTACGCTGACGATTTGCCAGGCGCTGCCACCACGCTGTTTAACGATGGCTTCTTTGCGCGTCCAGATGCGCCAGAACATTTCCAGTTGCTGATCAGGATGCACGGCGTCCATCTCAGCATGTTCCCCGAGGCTGAACACGGCGTTCGCCAGCCAGCGCCAGTTGGCGCGCGGGCGAATCACTTCGATATCGCAGCCGACTTCGCCTTCATCGCTCAACAGCAGGGCGATATCGTCACCGCTATGGCTTAAGTTGAACCATAGCGGCGTTTCCGGCGCGAATGCAGGTTTGCCTTGTTCGCCATAGATGATCTCCGGTAGCGGGGAAAGCGTGTGCGAAAGCAATGCACGCCCCGCCAGCCAGCGTTCGCGTCGTGGACCTTGCGGTGCTTGATCGTGTAAAGCCGGTGGCAGTGGAGCTGCGCTTAAGGTCGAAACTTTCCCCAGAACTATCCGATACATATCAGGGCCAACGTTTAATGATGATGGATGTATTAATGCCGCCAAAGGCAAAGTTGTTACTCTGCAAAAACTCACAATCAACCTTGCGGGCTTCATGCATGATGTAATCCAGCGCGCCACAATTCGGGTCTGGTTTATTCAGGTTTAGCGTAGGAGCAAACCAGCCTTCGCGCATCATTTGCAGACTCATCCAGGCTTCGAGCGCGCCACAGGCACCAAGCGTATGACCAAAATAACTTTTCAGCGAGGAGAGCGGCACATTATCACCGTAAATGGTTGCTGTCGCCAGACTTTCTGCCATATCACCACGATCGGTCGCCGTGCCATGCGCTGAAATATAGCCGATATCTTGTGCGCTTAACCCGGCGATTTTCAGCGATTGCTCCATACAATACTGCATGGTCTCACGCTGTGGCTGGGTGATATGCGCGGCGTCGCAGTTAGTCGCAAAGCCGACGATTTCACCGTAAATGGTCGCGCCGCGCGCTTTGGCGTGCTCCAGTTCTTCGAGGATGAGCGTCCCTGCGCCTTCACCAATCACCAGCCCGTCGCGGTTTTCATCGAACGGTGAAGGTGTGGTTTTCGGCGCATCATTGTGCTGGCTGGTGGCGAAAAGCGTATCAAATACCGCTGCTTCTGAAGGGCATAACTCTTCGGCACCACCAGCAACCATCACCGTTTGATAACCGTGGCGAATGGCTTCCCACGCATAACCGATCGCCTGGCTGCCGGAGGTACAGGCGCTGGAGGTTGGGATCACCCGCCCGCGCAGGCCGAAAAAGAGGCCAGTATTAACGGCGGTGGTGTGCGGCATCATCTGCACATAGGTGGTGCCAGTGATGTTATTGGTGTGCTTTTCAGTCAGCATGGTGGCGAACTCGCTTACCGGGCCGGTACTGCCGGTCGATGAACCGTACGCAATGCCCGTTTCGCCGCTGGTTAATATCGGATCGCCAATCAACCCTGCCTGCTCTAACGCCAGCTCGCTGGCGCGGGTCGACATTTGCGACACGCGGCCCATCGCACGGATACGCTTGCGGGTGTAGTGCTCCGGCAGCGTGAAATCATCAATAGGCGCGCCAAGCAGGGTGTGCAGGCCATCGTAGACCTGCCACTCCGGCATTTTGCGCACCGCGTTTTCATACGCCAGTAAGCGTGCAGAAACGTCCTGCCAGTTTTCACCAAAGGCAGTCACGCCGCCCATTCCTGTAATCACTACGCGACGTGTCATAACATCCCTCCGTTGATGGAAATAACCTGGCGGGTGACGTAACCCGCAATATCAGACATTAAATAGCTGGCAAGCCCGGCAACTTCTTCCGCCTGGCCCATGCGTTTCATTGGGATCATCGACATTGCCTCTTTCAGGGCGCTCTCTTCCATTTCGATCATCCCGGTATCAATAAGTCCCGGCGCGATGCAGTTGACGGTGATTTTGCGCTTCGCGAGTTCGATAGCCAGTGCTTTTGTTGCGCCGATAATTCCGGCTTTGGCAGCGCTGTAATTCACCTGGCCGCGATTGCCCATTACGCCGGAAACCGAGGACAGCGTGATGATGCGTCCGCCCTGGCGCGCACCGATCATCGGCATAATGCACGGCTGAATGACGTTGTAGAAACTGTCGAGATTGGTGTGGATCACTGCATCCCAGTCGTCATCGCTTAAAGCCGGAAAAGCGGCGTCGCGGGCGATCCCGGCGTTACTGACTACGCCGTACCAGGCGCCGTGTTGCGCGATCTCGTGCTCCAGCACTTCCCGACATTGTTCGCGGTTTGCGACGTCGAAACTGAGCAAACGCCCGTTACCACCGTTGGCGACAATGGCATTCAGCGTTTCCTGAGCGCCTGCGGCGTCACGGTGATAGTGAACGCCAATGTTAAAGCCGTCTGCCGCCAGTTGGCAGGCGATGGCGCGACCAATGCCTTTGCTGGCACCAGTAACCAGAACTGAACGACTCATCAGGACGCTCCTTGTTGAAACAGGGTGGTAAGTTCTTCCGCGGTCGGCTGGAAGGTGTTAATGCGGCCCGTCGCCTCGCCGTCGTTGATGCTGCACTCAAAACTGCCGAAGCGATCGTCTTGCATCAGCAGTTTGACGGTAATGGTCAGCGTCTGGCCTGTGAGCAGAATGCCAGTGGTGCAAAGCAATTCACGCGCGCCCAGTACCATCCCTAACTCAATACTGTTTTTGCCCTGCTGGTGGCGATGCCAGCCAGACCAGACGCCGACGGTTTGCGCCATCAGTTCAAGGGCAAACCAGCCAGGGAGATTGCCGTCCGGGTCGAGAAACGGTGCCAGTACGCCACTGGGCGAGACTGTTACGCGGCAGACCGCGCTGTCATCGCTGACGCTCACCACTTCTTCCAGCAGTAACATGGGCGCGTCGTGGGGCAGATAAGCGCCGGGTGATAAATAGTGGCTCACGAAACCCTCCCGAGCAGAATGCTGGCGTTATTGCCGCCAAAGGCGAAGGAATTGGACAGGATCACCGGACGTGCCAGCGGCTGCGGTTGTTCGATAATGCCACACGGTGGCAGCCTGGGATCGCGCGGCGACAGGCTGAAGTCCTGAGCGGGCAGCGGTAAATCACGCTGTAAGATCAACATGCTGATTGCCGCCTCGGTAATGCCCGCCGCGCCCAGCGAGTGTCCGGTCAAATGTTTGGTGGAGCTGCAAGGTACGCGTTCGCCAAACAGGGCGTTAACCACCATTGATTCAATCTGATCGTTGAGTTGTGTGGCGGTGCCGTGCAGGTTGATATAGCCGACGTCATCTGGCGTAAGCTGCGCATCGGTCAGCGCCTGATTAATAGCGCGGATCGCCCCTTCGCCCTGCGGATGCGGGGCCGAAATATGGTAAGCGTCGCTTGATTCACCAACGCCCAGCAACGCGATGGGCTGCGGTTCGCGGGTCAGCAGCATTAGTCCAGCCCCTTCGCCAATGGTGATACCTGCGCGGTCACGACCAAACGGCTGACATAAGGTTGGCGAGAGCGATTCGAGGCTGTGAAAACCGTTAATCGGCATTCGGCTCAGGGTATCTGCGCCACCCACAATGGCGGCATCGACCAGCCCCGCTTCGATAAGTCTGCGCCCGCTGATCATCGCTCTGGCGCTGGAGGAGCAGGCGGTTGAAAGGGTATAGGCCGGGCCGTCGAGCGCCAGCCAGTGGCTGAGAAAACGCGACGGATCGCCGAGTTCCTGTTGTGCATAGTGCCACGTGGTGCTCGGCTGTCCGTTGGTGCGCAGCTTAACGTGCGTGTCGCCTTCATGCAGGCCGGAGGTGCTGGTGCCAAGCACAATCGCGATGCGCTCGCGGCCATATTTCGCGATAGCGTCATCAACCTGCGGCTGGATCTGCGCCAGCGCCGCCAGCAGGATCTGATTGTTGCGCGAGCGGTGCGCAGCGAATTTTTCCGGGATAAGCGGAAGCTCGCCATCCACGCCAGCCAGGACTGCCTGCGGATGCCCCTGCAACCAGCCTGCGCGTGGGCGCATTCCGGGAGCGGCACCGCGAGTCAGGTTGGTCGCGATTTCGTCAAGGTTATTTCCCAGGGCGTTGATCATGCCGACGACGGAAATATAAATCATATCAGTCACCTAAGTATTGAATGGTGATGTGGTATTTAAAGACATGCTGCTCAATGCTGATTGGCACGCGTTTGCCCTTGCGATTCAGATAGGTGATTTCCGTGACCAGTTTGCCGCTGGCGTTACGCAGCTCGCGTTTGTCGCCGTTGTCGCGAAGCGTCCAGCCTGCGGGGAGTTGCGGTTGCCAGGCGCTAATCGGCCAGTGGCTGAGCATTACGTCAGCCAGTACCTGACTTGCGGGCGGTAACTGTGGGACGACGATGGATTGCTCGGCGCGTAGCCCTTGCGCATCGTAGGTCACCAGAAACAGGCGAATGCCGACCGACGACAGCCCGGCAAGGGTTATTTTCTGGTCGTCGGCGTTAAGCATCACTAGCAGCGACTGGGTTTTGCCGTTGAAGCTGCCGGTCAATAGTTGTTGGGAATTGACGGCGGGTGAAATCCCTGGTGCCGGTAGCGTGATGCGCGTGCCAGGTTGCAGCCACGCCTGTGGGCGGCCTTCCTGTTCTGGTTGCGAGTGGCTACAGCCGGTGAGGATAAGCGTAGCGGTCAGGGCGAGCGCTCGCCAGAAGGTAGGTTTGATCATTTTTTTGTTCTCTTTTTATCGGGCATAGCCAGCGGCGAAAGCAGGAAGGCAGTGAAAATACCGCTCACCAGCACAATGCCAAAACTGCTGATGGCCTGGGTGGTGCTGAATACCAGCATACCCAGCGTCAGCAAGGTGGTGAGCATTGCCAGCGTGATCGCCAGTAGTGAAGTTAACGGTGTACCGCGCGGATTACTGAAAAACAGCGTGTAGTTGATACCGATGCCAAGCACCAGCACCAGCGCCAGCAGCGAAAAGAGATTCACCGCCTGCCCGCTCATTGCCAGCACCGCCAGACCGCAGCCCAGCGAAAGCACCGAAGGTACAAGGCTGATAAGCCCTTTGCGCCAGCCGAGGCGGGCCACTGCGCCGCAGGCAATAACCGCCAGCGCCACCAGCAACAAACCGGTTAAGACGTAGCGGTAAAGTGCGAATAATTCATCAAAGGTGTTTTTGCGATCAACCCAGGCAATGCCACAAGGGTAATATGTGGAGATTTCCTGTAGCGCCGCGCTATTTTTAACCCCTTCAACTGGCACCAGCACGCCGCTTGCGCCGTTTTCCAGCGTCAGCCACAGCAGACGCCAGCCTTCACTGGCGGGGCTTGCCAGCCATTCATCAACGTTCACCGGCATGGCGTTGAGATCCGGATTCACTGCCGTCAGCCCGGCATTTTGCAGTGCTTTTGTTACCGTCGGGGCCGCCGTTTTCAGCAGGTGTAAATCTTCCTCCTGCCGCGCCAGGGAGTTCAGCGGAATGGTGCGGTAGTTGCTGATAAGGCCGTCTTTTTTCGCCTTCTCCAGCGAAGCGGTAAATTTCTCCAGCCGTCTTAATGTTTGCTGTGGGGAGTCGCCGTAAACCACAAACCATTTTTGATCGACGCTTTGTCCGGTCAGGGCGGTAATGGCTTTCTCCTGGGCCAGAATATGCTGCGGCAGCGCCTGTAACTGCGAGATATCGTCATCGACGCGCAGCATTGACATCCCCGCCAGCGAAAACAGCGCCAGCGCGACGGGCAGACCCAGCGACAGTTTTTTATTACGCCGCCACGCTGCCAGCCAGCGCAGCATCAGCGCCATCGCCGGAACCGGACGCACCGGCAGGCCACGACACAGCCACGGATGCCAGAACAGGACGGTCAGACAGGAGGTGCTCAACCCGACGGCGGCAAAAATCGCCATCTGGCGAATACCGGGGAAGGGGGCGAGCATCATAATCAGATATGCCGCCACGGTGGTGAGCAGCGCCAGAAGCAGGGCATTACGCACTTTCGCCAGGCTTTGCCACGGCGAAACGTCGTTGCCGTGCACCATCCGTTCGGTGAGGTAATAGAGCGTGTAGTCAGCGGAAATGCCGATAACGCTCATGCTCATCACCAGCGTCATCAGGTGTAATTCACCGAAAATCAACAAGGTGGCGACCGTTCCCGCCAGCGCGCCGATGCCGATGGAAATCACGCAAAGCAGCAACGGACGTAGAGAGCGGAACACCGCCACAATCAGCAATATCACCCCCAGCAGCGTTGCCACGCCCAGGGTGGAGATATCCTGCTTCGCCTGTTGGCTGGCGTAATCGCTGTAAAACACCGTGCCGCGCGAGAGCAGCTGCGCCTGCGGGTAACGTGTTTTCAGATCTTTTTCCAGCGTATTCAGGGTCGTGATGAGCTTGTGGGTTTGCTGCATATCAAACGACGATCCCGCCAGTTCTCCGTGCAGCAGATACCAGTAGTTGCCCTGGGGATCCTGCGTCACCAGCCAGCCGTCCATCAGTCGTAAACGCTGGCCGTTTTTCGCCATCGCCAGCTGCGAGCCGCGCATTAACATCAGCGGATCGTTTTGCAGCTCCTTGCCGCTTACCCCGGAGAACGCAGAATAAAGCTGGGAGAGGATCCACTGCGCCTGCGCTTCGCCGCCGTTTTGCAGGCGGACGCGAGTGTCGGGGTCAATCAGGCCGTTGCGGTGCTGCCAGAAAAATGCTCCCCACGCCTGCTGGCTGGCAGCATCCATTGGCCCTTTAACGTCGCCGAGCGCAGCGGATTTTTGCAGCAGCGTCAGCCACTCCTGAGCCACCCTGGGATTAGCCTCTTTACCGGGGCTGACCAGCCACACCAGTTGGCGGTCCAGACGCTGCATAAAGCCGTCATTCAGCGCTGGGGGAATATCGCCCATCGCCTGTTTGGGTAACATTGCCAGCACGCTACTGTTCAGCCGTGATTGCGGCAGCAGAATCAGCAACGCCGCCGCCATGACCAGGCAGACGATCCCCCATAACAGCGCGGGGCGTTTACTGGGCGGCAAAACGTTGGCGTTCGTCATCGGTCAGTTGCGCTGGCGTCAGTTGATGTTGGGTAAGAGCAATATCGGTGCGATCGCCCTGTTTATCATTAAGCTGAATGCTCTCCAGATAGGTTTGCCCGGCGAGATCGATGGTGTTGAAAATTTTATCCAGCGGCGTGGTGGTTGGGGTCAGGCGCAGCGTCCAGCGGCCTTCGCCTTTGTCAGCAAATTCGACGCGGAAGTTTTGTTCCAGCACTTTGCGATCGGCCTGGAACAGCGCGCGCAGCAGGTGGTTAAACTGGAACATCTGCGGGTTATTTTCTGCCGTGATGATTTGCGGCGGCTGACCGTTGATCACCTGCACCATGCGTTTATCGTCCAGCAATAGCTGCATGGAGAACGGTGAGGTTTGATCCCACAATAGCCCCTGGTCGCGGGCGATCAACATCTGGCCCTGCGATCTCAGCGGCTGCGGCAGATCTTTAATCGTCCGGGTTTGATCGAAATGGGCGCGGATCACCGGCTGTTCGGTAAAGCGTTGCTGAAGATCGTCCAGGGTCAGGGCGCTGACAAACGGGCTAACCAGCAGCGCCAGCAGCGGTAAAAATTTCATGGTTTGACTCCCATGCGTTCAAACAGAATATCGGGGCTGACAAAGCACAGTTCGCGGCTTTGCTCGTCTACTGCGACCTGGATGGTGTATCCGGTGGTGGCGCGTTTTCCCGTTTCGGCATCGAAAATCTGATAGCCAATCCGCAGACGGTTTTCGAACTCTTCGATATGCGCACGCACGCGGATGCGTTGCTCAAAGGTGAGGGCGTGGCGATATTTCACCCGCGCATCGACCACCGGCCACAAATAACCGGACTCTTTCATCTGCCGATAGCCGTAATTGAACTGGTTGAGCAGCGCCTCGCGGGCCACTTCAAAGTAGCGAAAATAGTTACCGTGCCAGGCCACGCCCATCATATCGACGTCGTGAAAGGGAATGGTCAGCTCGACTTCAGCGGTAAATCGGGGATCGTTAAGCACCCTTTACTCCTTGTCCTGAATTTCCGGCAGTTGCCAGAAATCGAAAAAATTAAACCAGTCGAGGGGCGACTGGAGCGCGTAATGTTCCAGACGCGCGGCGTAGTGGTCGATAGCGTTTTGCAGCGCCTGTTGGCGTTCGCCGCGCGGCAGCTGCAGTGGGTCGGCAAAGGTTTCGCAGTGAATATGCAGCTTGCCGTGCTGGCGCAGGGCGAAAATCAGATTCACCGGGCAGCGCAAAATGGACGCGAGAATAAACGGCCCCTGTGGGAAAGGTGCAGGCTGACCCATAAACGGACTCCAGCAGACGCGCCAGTCGCCGCCGCGTTGCGGGTTGACGGCGATGCGGTCACCGACAATCGCCACCCATTCGCCGTTATCCAGCTTCTCTTTCAGCAGGATGGCGGTTTCCGGGCCGATATCTGTTACCGGGAGCAGGTTAATGCCTGCCTGAGGAGCCATCTCTTGCATTATCTGTTTAAAGCGTTGGGCGTTTTCGCTAAACACCAGCGCGTTAATGGTTTTGTAGCCCTGAATTTTTGCCAGCGCCCGGCACACTTCCACATCGCCAAGATGCGAGGCCAGCAGCAATTTGCCGCGCGGATCGCGGACGTCAAGCGCCGCTTCTGCGCCTGGCGCAAACAGCACATCGCGCCCCAGTTGCAGCTCGCCGCGCCAACTGGCGATTTTGTCGAGCATGGCGTTGCCGAAACGTAAAAAGTGCTGGTAGCTGTTGAGTTTTGCTGCCTGTGGTTGATGCTGGCGCACACGGGCGAGCCAGTCTTGCGATGCTTTACGCGCACGGGAGGCGGTGAGCCAGTAGACGCCCACTACCGGGTAAAGCAGCGCGCTAAACGCCGTTCTTCCCAGCAGACGCCAGACCAGCAGCATCAGGCGCATTCCCCATAATCCTTTCACTTCACTCTGCCGCGCCCAGTGGCTGGAAGAGCGGCGCATTAACAGCGAAGGAATACGCGGCAACATGCCGAAAAACAGACGCGTGTGCATGAGCGAGATGCGGACGTTATCTTTCAGGGCATCAAAATGCGAAAGCCCGTCCAGCGGATAGGTGACGCGGGTCGGCACGAAATAACTGGTATTTCCCTGCCAGTAGAGGCGCACCATCACTTCGGTGTCGAAATCCATCCGCTTGCCGATGGTGGCGTGTTTTGCCAGTTGCAGCGTTGGCGCAACCGGATAAACGCGAAAGCCGCACATGCTGTCTTTCAGTTGCAGGGAGAGCGTTTCGATCCATACCCAGACGTGGGTGACCCAGCGCCCGTACAGCCGTGAGCGGGGGATGGATTCATCGTAAATCGGCTGGCCGGAGATCAGCGCCGCAGGGTGCTGTTCGGCAAGTGCCAGCAGTTTGGGGATATCTTCAATCGCGTGCTGGCCGTCAGCATCCACCTGTACCGCATGGCTGAACCCTGCGTCTGCCGCCGCCTGTAAGCCGCGCATCACCGCCGCGCCTTTACCTGCGTTTTCTGCCAGGCGAATTAAGGTCACGCCAGGCTGTTCGCTAACCAGCTTATCCAGTTGCTGTTGCGTGGCGGCATCGCTGCCATCATCCACCACAATACAGGGCAGATTAAATGGCTTAAGACGCGCCAGCACGCCCGGCATCATTGCGCCGTGGTTATAGCAGGGGATCAACACGCAGGGAGAAAAGTTTACCGACATAGGCGGATCTTCCCGCTACTGGCGGTGTGGCGGGCGTCACCGTCGTGACGCTGATAGCTAAAGCTCAGAATCTGGCGATCTTCCTGCCAGTTAAGCGTGAGGGTGACGTGGTTATCCGGCAGTAAAGGCGCCTGGAATTTTATGTTCTGAATGGAGTGAAAACGCCAGCCGGGCGCGAGCAGGGCAAGCGCGTAGCTCATCGCCCAGTCGATTTGCGCCACGCCGGGGAGTAATGGTTGCACGGCAAAATGACCGCGAAACCAGAACAGATCTGCCCTGAGATGCAAAACAATCTCAAGGTGATTCGCTTGTGCCTGATGGCGCTCGATTTCATGGGGCTTCATGAAATAACTCCTGTAATTGCGCATAGACACGCTTGTTCATACTGTTTACTGGCATTTCATCAATAACGCGCCAGTAACGCGGAATGGCAACTGGCTCCAGCGTCGGGCGCAGTAATCGCCGCCAGGTCATTTCCTGGCTATGCCCGCCACCGTTCTGCCATTGCAGATGAGCTTCGTCATCCAGCACCAGCAAAACGCCAATGCACTGACGCCCGCCGCGCGTAACGGGAACTGCCGCCACCTCGCGAATACCGTCCAGCGCCAGCAGACGTTGTTCCACTTCCTGCAGAGAAATACGTTTTTCTTCAATCTTAACGATGCGTCCGCGACGCCCCATCAGATGGAACTGGCCGTCTTCGCTAAACTGTAAGGCATCGTCGAGCAACAGGCCGTTATCTTCCGTCATCAGCGGTGAAAAGAGGCGAAAAGAATCACCTTCGGCCTGGAACTTCATACCTGGAAAGGGCAGCCAGCGTCGTTGCTCCTGATCGCGGTAACGCCAGGCAATGACGCCGGTTTCCGTGCTGCCGTAGATTTCATCAGGCCAGACGCGTAGCCAGCTCGCGGTGTGTTGTACGTCCTGCCACGGTAGCTCACCACCAGCAGAGAGAAGCACCTGAACAGGCGGCGGGGATAGCTGAGCATCCAGACGCTTCAAAAATGCCGGGCTGCTGATGAAGATATAGCGATGCTGATGACTCAACGCGGCAAACTGTTCGACATACCAGAGCATGGCGGCATGCAGGGGTAATCCCAGCGCCATTGGCAAGAAAATGCGAAAAGTCAGGCCGTACAAATGCTGCGGTAATACGGAACCGACCACCCGACAACCCGCCAGACGTGCGCCTAATCGTTCAGCCAGCAGTTCTGCTTCACGGTCCAGCAAATGAACAGGTTTAATCACCCGCTTCGGCTGTCCCGTGGAACCAGAGGTAAATAGCTCGATATAAGCGTCTGGCGCTATAGCAGCAAAGGTGAATGATTGTGGCGCGACTTGTGGGGAACTTGCTACCAACAGCAATGAACCTTGCCAGTTAAGTTCGCTGTCGCTAAGCACACCATCGAACAGTTCACGTTGCTCATTAAGCTGGATGACGCGGTTATGCCCCGGAAGCACCGGCGTTTTTCCGGCGTGTAGCGTGGCGAGCAGGGCAACGATAAACAGATAGCTGTTCTCAAAGCATAGCGCCCAGCGTTTCCCGGGCTGTTGCTGTAAACGGCAGATAAGTTGCGCGACATCGTGACGCAAATCGCCCAGCGTCCAGGTGCTTTCGTCCAGCCACGCAATGGGCGTGTCATCAGGGCGTGGCGCAGTCAGCCAGCGTGCAAGCGGTAAGGTCTGCTTCATGAGCGATCTCTTTTCATCACCTGACGGCGCACCAGCCATTCACCAGCCATTAATGTTCCCATCAACAAATAAGCGATCATGCCGTTCCAGGCAGTCCATAACGACATATCGCCATGCAGCGCGGTAAAGAGGGCAATTCCGCCGTTGATGATGAAAAAGCCGCACCAGATTTGCGTGACGTGGCGGGTATAGTGCACGCCCTTTTCTGGAAGGTCTGGCTCCTGCAAACGCGCCAACCGCTCAACTATCGGCATTGCCGACCACAGCGAACCGCCAAAAACCGCCAGCATTACCGTATTAACCACTACCGGGTAAAACAGCAGTAGCTGGTGCGTTTTCAACAGAAAGCTGGCGACACACAAGGCGATGCCTACGACAGCGACGATTTGTGTGACGGCTTGTAGTGGCCCCGCCTGGCGACGGGTCTGGCGCAGGCGCAACAAAAGCAGCAGCGCCATCAGCGGCAACAGCCAATGCAGGCCGTTATGTGCCAAACCAAGCCAAATCACGAACGGCCAGGCGAGCAGCAATAATCCGGTCAGCAGCTTAATAATCGGTAGCGAGCGAATGCCCGACATCAGATCAGGCTTCTTGTAGCAGGCGTTCTACGGCCTCTACGACATCCTGGACTGTACGCACTGCTTTAAACTCTTCCGGCTTGATTTTCTTACCGGTTTTCTTTTGCAGGTGCACAATCATGTCAACGGCGTCGATGCTGTCCAGTTCCAGATCTTCGTACAGGCGCGCTTCAGGTTTGATGTCCTGCGGATCGATTTCAAACAGCTTGACCAGCAGGGCTGAGACTTCCTGATAGACGGTTTGTTGTTCTGTCATGATGGCTTTCCTCAGGCGCGTTGTGCAGCAATGAAAGAGGCCAGAGTGGCGACGGAGAAAAAGTGCTGACGCATCTCTTCACTTTCCGCGGAAAGTACAACGCCATATTCATTTTTCACTGCCAGCCCCAGTTCCAGGGCATCGATGGAATCCAGCCCTAAACCGTCGCCGAACAGCGGCGCATCGGTATCGATATCATCAGGAGTCAACTCGTCCAGATTGAGGGTGCTGATGATGAGATTTTTAATTTCCAGATAAAGCGCTTGCATTATTTATTCCTGAGAGAGGTAAACAACCTTGTTGTAATTGAAGCAAAAGATGCCGGTTTAACTGCCTTGCTGCCAGCGCCGGTTCTTGTGAAGTTGCATCGTAAAATTTATTGATTTCTACCCGCCCACGGACTTCAACCGTAAAAAACGGCCTGGCAGGCGGAACGTCATACCATTTACTTTGTTTATCCAGCAGATGCTCGCTACAGCCGATCGTCACGATGCGTAAATCGCTGGCACAGCGCACGGCAATATTCGCTGCCCCGCGCTGCAACGTCATTTTTTCACCAGGCTTCGTTCGCGTGCCTTCGGGGAAAATCAAGATAGTGTCGCCCTGTGCCAGTCGCTGTTGGCAACGGGGTAAGAGGGTTTCAGCTTCGCTGTTGATTAAATAATCTGCCGCCCGCACGACGCCGCCAAGAAAAGGATTTTTTAACAGCGCGCTTTTCACCAGGCAGTCAGTTTCTGGCATGACTGACGCCAGCAGTACGTAATCGATCAGCGTGGGATGATTGGCTACGACGAGGCAACCGCGTTCCTGACGTAAAATTTCAGCCCCATCAATCCGATAATCCAGCACGCCAAGCCCTTTTGCGACTGTTAAAAACAGACGAAAACTGGCGGCAATGCTGCGGCGCGCCACACGACGGCGGCGGGAAGTATCCCACACCAAAACTAACAATACGTTAAACCACACCACAGAGAGCAGTAGTCCGCCGAGGCCAAACAGGGCAAAACACAACCCGGTCATAACCAGTCGCCATGCCCACTCCAGGCGCGACATCAGCTTACGCATCTGCGGCTCCAGCGCCATTGCACGCGCTCGCCAGGCAGTGAAAATTTATTAGCGTTTTGTAAATAGTGCTGTAAAAATAACATGCTTTGCGGCAGTGATGTTTCATTGCCCGCAATGGCTGGCTGTGTTTCACATTGCCAGTCATCGCCAGCTTCAATCACCAGCGCGACGGCGTACGGCCAGGTCGGCATTTCTGCTGGCAGTTGTGGGTGATAGAACTCAGGCAGAAGGCCATCAAAATCGACCATCAACACGCGCTGGTATCCCGCTTGTAACAGGCTAAGCACTTCACATAAACCTTGCTGGAAACTGTCGCGACCAGCCGAAAGCGATGACGAAACGATCGGTTGTTTGGCCGCAATGGTCAGGTTGCCCACGGAAGAGTTGTGTACGGAGAGCGCGAAGTCTGTCGGAGAGAGTGCCTGTTCGGTTGCCAGTGCATGAACAATGCGGTAATTGCGTTCCAGTTCGCCATGACGACTGGTATACAAAACGGCGTCTATTTGATGGCGGCGTAGCATTGCCAGACCGCACTCCACGGCCAGTTTACTGCCAGAACTGAGACGGCGGGCGGTCATCATTGGCAATTCGCATAATTTTGCCAACGGTGCCGCAGGGTCAACCGCCCAAGGCTGGCGCGACCATGCTTGCCATTGCTGGGCTTCGCTAAGTCCAGGCGCCAGTGCCTTCCAGTCGGTAATATTTAATGTAAATTTCATCAACGCGCGCCCGCGGTAAACCAAAATTATTAAGTGACGATTATTTCTTTTGGCATATCAATAATGTATGCCCAACGCCTAAATTATCGTGGCGCTCTGCTACCTGAAATCCTGCTTTATTCAGATAGTCGTAAAATTTCTCTGCGCTATAGAAACGACTGTTACCGTTTGCCATGCAGGTGAAATAAAGTGAGGAGGCATTCAGGCTAAACGATGCCGCTTCAAACCGCTGCGCATCCCAGAACAACTCCATAATGCAAAGTTTTGCCCCGGGCTTCATTACGCTGGCAACTTTGCTGAGTATGCTAATTATTTGTTCGGGTGAAAAACAGTCTAAAAATTGACTCATCCACCAGATATCAGCCTCGCCCGGTAACGGCGCATCGCTTAGCATATCCACAGCATGGAAATCTATACGATCAGAAAAGCCTGCATTCGTGATATTTTCTTTGGCGAGCACGATTTGTTGTGGCAGATCTAATAACGTAACGGTGATGTTTTCGTTGTATTTACAGCAGCGCAAAGCCCACTTACCGGTATTGCCGCCTACATCGTACAAGGTTGTGGGGTTGTTGGCGAATACATAAGGCAGTGCGGCGTTAAATGCGCCATCTGAATAGTAATGATCAAACGCGAACCAGCTTTCACGGGCAGCGTCAGGTAATTGTGAAAGTGCCGGATATATCGTCGGCCAGTCGCCAAATACTTTTAACCCGGAAGGTTTGCCTTCATTGAGTGAATCGGCGAGGAAGAATAGCCCCTGATAACAGACATCCTGGGTGAAATCCATATTCACGCGCGTCATGGTGTCATGCAGGAGGTAATGACCGATTTTCGCCAGGTAATAAATTCCCTCTTTGCAGGTAATAATTCGCCCGCTTAAGCCCATATCTAACAGAACGCTGGCAGCATATTCGTTGATATGACTATTTTCGGTGATATCAGACAGCGTTGCGCCATGTTTGCCTTGCCGATCCAGATAAGAAAGTACACCCGCATTACGCAGGCAGAGAGCTGTTTGAAAAAGCATGGGGGCAAAGGCAATGCGTTGAGCTTCGGTAATCGCATCCAGTGCGCTAAGAGAATCCTGTTCGTACATGTTGGGCACAACCTGTTAAGAGGGAATTAAATTATTATCGGACCGAAGCGGCCCGACTTTAGGGGAAATTACAAATCTGCGCCAGCCGACAAATTCAGTTGAATATCTTTGTCGAGATTGCGGACCCAGCGATTATAGTTTTTATGAATTTGTCCGCCTGATGCTTGCAGGTTCTGACTATTTTCATAATTGATATCGTAGCTGGATGCCGTGTAGTTAATGCGAATTTCTGCTGAATGATCGCGTGACTGTTGACGTGCTTTAATTACACCTTGTCCGGCTTCGGACATAATCCATTTGCGTTCAACGCCAGCTTTCAGAATCGCTTTTTTAACTTGATCCTGGGTATGACCGGCGCTGACGGTTGAGTGGACTTGATCAATTGGTGCAGTACGCGCACAACCCGCTAAAGCGCCGACAACAGCAATAGCAGCAAACCATTTCATGTAGTGTTTCATTAA
Organism: Escherichia sp. E1130; assembly: GCF_005781065.1. Classification (NCBI taxonomy): domain Bacteria; kingdom Pseudomonadati; phylum Pseudomonadota; class Gammaproteobacteria; order Enterobacterales; family Enterobacteriaceae; genus Escherichia; species Escherichia sp. E1130. Next base: position 181,480 of record NZ_VATL01000005.1, on the reverse strand, counting down.
AGCCCCATTAAAGTATTGTTTTTACGAGTAAAGCAGGATTTAACTGTAATTGCTGGTATCACTATTCTTTATTTAGCGAAAAATTTACTTATGAGATAAGTCAGTAAGTGCACATCAGAACAAATCATTTTGAGATGACTAAATTACTGCCAGCGGGGACCAACTATAAGTGAGTGAGAAAAATGAGGCAATAAAAATAACACAATATAATCAGTGCGTTCTCTGGGATGGGAATTTAATGATTATTCGGTGTTTATATATATTTGACTTAAGGAGTGGTTTTTAGAAATTAATTTTCTGAATAATATTGCATCATTTTCTCGAATCAAATGGCCACCGTTAGATAAACGGTGGCCATTGTCTGATCAGGGTGCGCTATTACCCCGGTAACCGACTTTTCGGTCTGCCTGGCCCCAGTAAAATCGCCAGTTTGCTACCGCCTTTAGTGGTTTCCATCCAGATTTTACAGACGCTGGTTAATGGCACCGAAAGTAGCATCCCTACCGGACCGAGCAGCCATCCCCAAACCAACAACGAAAGAAATACCACCATGGTGGACATCCCCAGGCGATGGCCCATCATCCGTGGTTCTAAAATATTGCCGATGACCATATGGACAACTAAAAACAATGCGCCGACCAGAATACATTCGTAAACACCATTAAACAGCAGCACCTGAATCATTGGCGGTACGGCGGAAATTACCGCGCCGATATTGGGGACGTAGTTGAGTAAAAAAGCCAGTACCGCCCACATCAGCGCAAACTGCACGCCCATCAGCGCCAGCCCCAGCCAGACGATAACGCCCGTCCATAAACTTAGCAGCGTTTTTAATGCCAGATAATGCGAAACGCCTTTTAATGCGCGGTGTAATCCGGCGATGTGAATCTGTGGGTTATTCAACGCAAAGCGCATTTTGTAAGGGACGTGGCGTACTTCAAACAGCATAAAAACAACGGTCATCACCAGCAGAAGTACGCTCGCCATGGCCCCGGAAAGCCCGGTCATTAAAGCGGTGGTGAAGGTAACCACTTTTTCTGAATCCATCCGCTGCAACATTCGTTCCGGCGACATATGCAAATTAAGAAAAGGCAGCATCTCCTGCAATTTAAAAAGCTTGCGCGTCAGCTCCTTATTAAACTTCGGCAGCATAGAGATGAATTCGTTAAACGATGCCGCCAGCACACCGACCAGCGCAGTAAGCGCTATCAACATCACTACGACTACAATCGTAATGGCAACGGGACGCTGAACTCCGCGACGAATAAACCAGGTCACCAGTGGATTGAGGACGATGGCGAAAAACAGCGCCAGTAACAATTGCACAATGATATCTGCCGCTGCGTGAATACCCGCGAGGATTACTACCAGTGAAGCCAGCTTGAGTAGAATGTGCATGCCCGTTTTATCGGGTTGAGATGTTTCCATTGGGGCTTCCTTATGACTTTTTGTATTAAGTGTAGCGGGAGTCACGCCAGCAATATTCTGATTCTTCTTGCTGATTTACACGCCACCACGTGGTAAAAATGAAACACTGTTGTAAAAATGTGGTGCTTCTCATGCCCGTACCTGTTGCCGAACCGGCGCTTAACGGAATGCGCCTGAATTTGCGCATTGTCTCCATTGTCATGTTTAACTTCGCCAGCTATCTGACCATTGGGTTACCGCTCGCCGTGCTACCGGGCTATGTCCATGATGTGATGGGCTTTAGCGCCTTCTGGGCGGGGTTGGTTATCAGTCTGCAATATTTCGCCACGTTGCTGAGTCGTCCTCATGCCGGGCGTTATGCTGATTTGCTGGGGCCAAAAAAGATTGTCGTCTTCGGTTTGTGCGGCTGCTTTTTGAGCGGGCTGGGTTATCTGGTGGCTGGGTTAACCGCCAGTCTGCCAATTATCAGTCTGTTATTACTTTGCCTGGGGCGCGTGATTCTTGGGATTGGGCAAAGTTTTGCCGGAACGGGGTCGACACTGTGGGGCGTTGGCGTGGTCGGTTCGCTGCATATCGGGCGAGTGATTTCGTGGAATGGCATTGTCACTTACGGAGCGATGGCGATGGGCGCGCCGTTAGGTGTGGTGTTTTATCACTGGGGCGGTTTGCAGGCGTTGGCATTAATCATTATGGGCGTGGCGCTGGTGGCTATTTTGTTGGCAATACCGCGTCCGACGGTGAAAGCCAGTAAAGGCAAACCTCTGCCGTTTCGCGCGGTACTTGGGCGCGTCTGGCTGTACGGTATGGCGCTGGCGTTGGCTTCCGCCGGGTTTGGCGTTATCGCCACCTTTATCACGCTGTTTTATGACGCTAAAGGCTGGGACGGTGCGGCCTTCGCGCTGACGTTGTTTAGCTGTGCGTTTGTTGGAACGCGATTGTTATTCCCTAACGGCATAAACCGCATTGGTGGCTTAAACGTGGCGATGCTCTGCTTTAGCGTTGAGATAATCGGCCTACTGCTGGTTGGCGTGGCGACTATGCCGTGGATGGCGAAAATCGGCGTCTTACTGGCGGGGGCGGGCTTTTCGCTGGTGTTCCCGGCATTGGGCGTAGTGGCGGTCAAAGCGGTGCCGCAGCAGAATCAGGGGGCGGCGCTGGCAACCTACACCGTATTTATGGATTTATCGCTTGGCGTGACCGGACCACTGGCAGGGCTGGTGATGAGTTGGGCGGGCGTACCGGTGATTTATCTGGCGGCGGCGGGGCTGGTCGCAATCGCGTTATTGCTGACGTGGCGATTAAAAAAACGGCCTCCGGTGGAAGCACCTGAGGCCGTTTCGTCATCTTAAAACTTACTGAATAACCAGCGTGTTAATGATGTTTTCTGCGGTGGTCTGCGCTTTTTGCTGATCGTCAGCAGGCAGTGTGATTTGCATTGTCAGCAGTTGGTTGCCCACGTTACCCAGAATGACGGAAGAGTACGCCGTCTGGCCTTTAGCAGAGATAACGCTGTCTAACTGCTGCATTTTGTGACCTTTCAGCTCAATGGCTTTGTTGGTCACCACTTGCAGCTGTGGATCGCGGCTACGTTGCTGATCTTCCAGACGCTTCGCCAGCACAGCCAGGTCTTCTTTCGGATCATCGCCCATAATAACAATCACCGCTTTCTGCCCGGTGGCGTCGGACCAGACGTGCATGTTATTGGCCTGTGTTCCCAGCTTACCGCTCTGGTCGGTCATATCCGCTGGCAGCGAGAAGCTTAACTTGCCATCAAGCAGGTTGACGGGATTCGCGGTAGCGTTACTTTCCGCGACTGTACCTTCCGCTGTAGCGTTAGTGTCTTTATCATCACAGGCCGCAAGCCCCATAACCAGCAGGCCAATTCCGACATATTTAACCAGATTGCGCATTGACATCTTCCTTTCGATAAACGGCCATAACGGCTCATTCATCCATCTTATCACAAGTCTGATAACGAACCTTTAACTGGCCTGCAAAGCGTTGATTTCGGATTTATCTGCCAGTCTTTTCAATAGCATATTGAGTAATACGCCATACATTGGCAGGAAAAAAACGATGCTGATTAACACTTTGAAACAGTAATCAACCAGCGCGATTTCCATCCAGTGTTCGGCCATAAAGGCATCCGGACTACGCCAGAAAGCAATGAAGAAGAAGGCCAGTGTGTCACTGACGTTACCGAACAGTGTGGACGCCGTCGGTGCCAGCCACCAGCGGCGATTCTGGCGCAGGCGGTTAAATACATGCACGTCGAGGATCTGCCCCAGTGCGTAGGCCATAAAACTGGCGGCAGCGATACGGGCGACAAACAGGTTGAAGTGGGCGAGAGCGCCGAATCCCTGCCATGAACCCATATAGAACAGCGACGAGATGACATAGGAGATCAATAACGCCGGGATCATCACTGCAAAGATGATACGACGGGCCAGCGGTGCGCCAAAAATACGCACGGTCAGGTCGGTAGCGAGAAAGATAAACGGAAAGCTAAACGCACCCCAGGTGGTGTGAAAACCAAAAATGGAGACCGGAAGCTGAACCAGATAGTTACTGGAGGTGATCACCAGCAGATGAAATAACGATAACCAGAACAACGCCTTATAGCGTTGAGTTTGTGAGGAAACGTTCATATTGTACCTTTTTGATTAACCATTGGGGTGAGGGAACCCAATACGTACGACACGCTATTTTACCTTGATTAAATAACGTTCTTACCCTTTTTTCGAGCCGCCGCATGATACTGCTTTACGTTGACAATGCAATGGCTAATTTTCACGCAATCGTTAACCTGGTTTGCTAACGGACATACAGAGCGTAAACTAGCGCCGTTTTTTTATGTGATGAGAAGAAAATGACCGATCTCTTTTCCAGCCCTGACCACACACTCGACGCGCTTGGCCTGCGCTGCCCGGAACCGGTGATGATGGTGCGCAAAACCGTGCGCAATATGCAGCCTGGCGAAACGTTACTGATTATCGCCGACGATCCGGCGACGACCCGAGATATTCCTGGGTTTTGTACCTTTATGGAACACGAACTGGTTGCTAAAGAGACGGATGGACTGCCTTATCGTTATTTGATTCGCAAATCGGGTTAAGGTGGAGCAGGCTAGCGGACCGATCGCGCTCAATTTTGCGGTTTGCAACGGGTTTGTAGGACGGATAAAACGTTCAAGCTGCATCTGGCGATACGGTGCGCAATGCCTGATGCGACGCTGTCGCGTCTTATCATGCCTACGAGTTCGATGCCTTATGTAGGCCGGATAAGGCGTTCACGCCGCATCCGGCACGCAAGCGTAATGGAATACAAAAATGGATTATTTAATTCCAGTTTGTCTGGCATTGCTGGGATTGCTGGCGATCTTCACTCCCAATTGGCTGATCCCTGTTTTTATCGTCGTGGGGGGATGGCTGGGGGTACTTGCCTGGGGTTGGCTCTGGCTAATGATTTTTTTACCTTTACTTAACGGTGTTGGGCTTGCTTATGCCCTGTGGTTGATGTTCAAAAGGCCATCATTAGCATCCCGCCTGGTTGCTGCATGCTGTGTTATCTCAGTCATTCTGATGTTAGCGCTATATTACGCTATTCTGACCATGCCGCCGTTCCCGCCTCAGCACTAAGCCTGATAGCCAGAGGCTATCAGGCAACACCTTTATCTCCTGCGCAACAACCTTAACGCATTCGCCGTCACCAGCACCGTCGCCCCCGTATCTGCCAGCACTGCCAGCCACAACCCGGTCATCCCTAATAGCGTAGTGATGAGGAAAACGCCTTTCAGCCCCAGCGCAATGGTGATGTTCTGGCGGATATTGGCGTGAGTGGCGCGCGCCAGTTCAATCATTTGCACCAGACCGCGCAGGTGGTTATGGGTTAATGCTGCGTCGGCGGTTTCCAGCGCCACGTCTGTGCCGCTACCCATTGCAATTCCGATGGCGGCAGCTTTCATTGCTGGCGCGTCGTTAATACCGTCACCGACCATTGCCAGCGGCGCATGTTGATTCAGCTCAGTCACCGCTTTGACTTTATCTTCCGGCAACAATCCAGCTTTAAACTCCAGCCCCAGCTCCCCGGCGATTGCCGCCGCTGCGCGTGGATTATCGCCGGTGAGGATCACCCCTTTGACGCCCAGCGCGTTCAGTTCATTGATAGCAGTTGCGGCATCGGCGCGCAGGGTGTCCTGCAATGCAATGACACCCAGCACGTCATCGTTACGTACCACCAGCACTACCGTTTGCCCGGCGCTTTCCAGTTCATTAATCAAACCGGCGAATGCATCAGCAGGATGTTTTCCGGCAGCGCAAATCAATACGCGCTCACCGTTAACCTGCGCTTCAATGCCAGACCCGACCAACGCCCGCTGTGACTCGGCGGCGGGAATGGCGAGTGCAGCGACCTGCGCTTCACGAACTATGGCTTGCGCAAGTGGATGCGTTGCGCCTTGCTCGACTGCCGCCGCCAGTGTCAGCAGTTCAGATTCGCTAATACCCGTTGCCGGATGGATGGCGGTAACGCGTGGTTTCCCGACGGTCAGCGTTCCGGTTTTATCAAACGCCACCTGGGTAACGCGACCTAGCTGTTCCAGTGCCGCGCCACCTTTAATCAATGCCCCACGACGCGCTGCAGCCGCCAGCCCGGAGGTTATCGCCGCAGGCGTAGAAATCACCAGCGCACACGGGCAACCAATCAGTAGCAGCGTCAGCCCTTTATAAATCCACTCCTGCCAGCTTGCGGCAAACAGCAGCGGCGGAACCAGCGTTACCAGCAGAGCGACGGCCATAATCGCGGGCGTATAGATACGGCTGAAACGGTCGATAAACCGCTCAATGGGCGCGCGGCGCTCTTCGGCCTCTTCGATCAGTTTCAGAATCCGGTCAATGGCGCTGGCACCCGGTTCTGACAGCACTTCCAGCGTTACCAGACGGTCTACGCTGGTGGCGCCTGCAGGAACTTTATCGCCCGTCGCGCGCTCCACAGGAATGGATTCGCCGGTCAGGGCGCTTTCATCAAAACTGGCAAATGGCGAGAGCAGTGTACCGTCGGCAGGCAAACGCCCACCTGCCGCAACTTCAATCACATCGCCAGGGCGCAGGCTATTGATCGCCACCTCTTCCCGCTCACCGTTACGCAGGCGCGTGGCGGTTTCCGGTTTCAGCGCCATTAGCGCGCTGACGCCCTGACGCGCGCGGCTGGCGGCCCAGCCTTCCAGTCGTTCACCAATCAAAAACAGCAGCAACACCATCGCGGCTTCAGCCGTTGCGCCAATAAACAGCGCACCAATGGCGGCTACGCTCATTAACGTTTCAATAGCAAAGTAACTGCCGGATTTGATCAGCCGTAATGCCTGACGAGCAATTGGGTACAGCCCAACCAGCGTGGTCGCGATAAACGCCAGTTGACCAAACGGATGATTGAACTGCTCCAGTCCCCAACTGATTGCCATCATCACGATAAGCGTAATCAGCGGCAGATTCTCTTTCAGGCGCGATGCTTGCGGTTCGTCGGCGGCCTGTTCATCGCGCAGGGAATAGCCTGCTTTTTGCACCGCAGATTCAACTTGTGCACGGATGTCATTGTCGGCATCAACCACCAGCTTCTCGGTGGCGAACAACACCTGCACCTGATTCACGCCTGCAAGCTGGCGCACGGCATTTTCTACCTTGCGCGCACAGGCGGCACAGTCCATACCGCTGACTTTCCAGCTATAGCGGTTGCCGGAGACGTTTTCGGAGAGTGTTGGCGTACTGGAACATGCGCCGTCGCAGCAACAGTCGTTAGCGTTCTTTACTGGTGTTAGCGGTTTGAACGCAGCAAATTGAGGGGCTTTCTTGCCGAGATTGTCAGGAGTCGACATGGCATCCTCCGGTTAAGTTTTTTCTCATTAACCGAAGGATACACTCTGGAGTCGACTCCAGAGTCAAGTTTTATCAGAGATACAGCGAGCGGACGATGAGGAAGTGACCGGCAAAGTAGCAGGCAGCAGCAATCGCGTTATCGGCCCGGAAGCGGCGGCGATAGTGGCTACCCAGCCAGACAAAGTTGCTGATAAACAGTAACGAAGCGCCGACAAACGCAGAGAGCGCCGGAGCGGTCGGGCGGAAGAACCACAGTTCGCCTGCCAGCCACACCATCACCAGCGTCATACCGACAAAGGTACAAATGGGCCAACGTAACTCTTCCAGGCGTGTCCAGATAATGGCCAGCAACAGCGCGCCCAGTACCAGCAGCACCAGCGGCAATGGCCAGAAGAAAGAGAGCGTCATCTGGCTGGCGAAATAGATGGTGTACAGCAGGTGCGAGAGGAAAAATGCGCCAATGGCGTACATCAGACGCTGACGTGGCAATAGCGTTAGCGCATCGCCCAGCAGCGACGCACATAGCCCCGCCAGCACCAGATAGCTAATGGCGTCGAACATCGGCGCTTGCCAGGCCAGTAATAGCAGGAGAAGAAGAGTTAACGGCTTAAACACCCAGCGTTGCCAGGTTGAACCACGATAGGAGGCATCCACAGATAGCCATGCGGAAAGACAGACAGCGATAAACGACCAAAGCATCTTAGTTCCTTGAATTCGTTATTATTTAGTAAGCGGAATGCCTACAGTCTTGCTATTCAGTTTAGTGGCGAGGGCGGACAGATGACAACACCATAACGGGCAGGGTATGCTTATTTCCGCATTTTCCGATAAGGTACAAAGATGAGTAAACCACCTCTTTTCTTTATTGTTATCATTGGCTTAATTGTTGTCGCTGCATCATTTCGCTTTATGCAGCAGCGGCGGGAAAAAGTTGATAATGATATGGCACCGCTCCAGCAAAAACTGGTGGTGGTGAGTAACAAGCGGGAAAAACCAATTAACGATCGCCGTTCGCGCCAGCAGGAAGTGACTCCGGCTGGCACCAGTATGCGCTATGAGGCAAGCTTCAAACCGCAAAGCGGTGGACTGGAGCAGACGTTCCGCCTCGACGCCCAGCAGTACCACGCCCTGACAGTGGGCGATAAAGGTACGCTGAGCTATAAAGGCACGCGTTTTGTCAGCTTTGTTGGCGAAGAATAAGGTTATTTTTTAACTTTAAATTTCTTCTGCCAGGCCAGCAGTTCAAACACGCCGAAAAGGAAAATACGCACCTTTTCGGCGGTGGTAAGCTGCGGACCATCCTTCGGCAAAGTGGATTTCAATAGCGCCAGCTGCATACCATGCATCAGCACGGTAAAAATCAGCGCCACGTTAACGAAAATATTCAGCGGTCGCGGAAATGGCTGAACAAGATTGAGGATTAAAAATCCCCATACGCAAAGCATTAACAAACGTCCAATATTAATCAGCATCACTTTCTCCTTGTGTTTCACGCTGATACAACCGATAAGCAACTTGACCCGCCACTTTTTCCCGATATAACGACCAGTTTGCCGGAACAGTGGGCAGGCCATTTTCTACTTCACTCTCGACATATATCCAGGCTTCGTCAGCCAGCCAGCCGTTGTCTTCCAGTAAATTAATGGTTTCTTCCAACAAGCCTCGGCGGAATGGCGGATCGACAAACACGATATTATGCGGTGTGCCTTTTTGCGCCAGGAATGACATTGCATTGCTGTTAACTACCCGCGCATTATCTGCTTTCAGGGTTGCCAGATTCTTGATTAATTGCTGATGCACCGCACGATCCATCTCAATCAGCGTGGCACCCGCAGCGTAGCGAGACAAGGCTTCCAGCCCCAGCGCGCCGCTACCGGCGAAGCAATCCAGACATTGCGCATCGACGATAACCGGAGCCAGCCAGTTAAATAACGTTTCGCGCACGCGATCGGTGGTGGGGCGCAGGCCAGGGCTGTCCGGAACCGGGAGTTTACGGCCTCGCCACTGCCCGCCAATAATGCGGATTTGGCCGCTACCGGAATGATTCGGTTTTTTCATGATAAATTGCTCAATCCGCCAGATAACACATAATTGCAGGCGGTGATGTGTATTCAGTTAAGTGATAGACTATTTCATCATTTTTTTAGCTGCTATGTACATAGCGTTAACGCTGTGCCATGAAGCAACAGCGAGGAGTGTAGTCGCAGATGGCGAAAGAAAAAAAACGTGGCTTTTTTTCCTGGCTGGGCTTTGGTCAAAAAGAGCAGACACCGGAAAAAGAGACAGAAGTCCAAAATGATCAATCGGTTGTAGAAGAAACTGTCCAGGCAGAAGAGCCTGCGAAGGTTGCTGAACAACCTGTTGAGGAGTTGCCGCAGTCCCATACTGAAGCCGAGGCGGAAACTTTTGCTGCCGAAGTGGTGGAAGTGACGGAACAGGTTGCCGAAAGCGAGAAAGTGCAGCCTGACGCTGTTGTCGAAGCGGAAGCCAGTGCGCAGCCAGAACTCGTAGTGGAAGAATCGCCAGCACCGGTAGTTGAACCTGAAGTCACGCCGGAGCCAGTGGCTATCGAGCGTGAAGAGCTGCCGTTGCCGGAAGACGTCAACGCCGAAGAGGTTTCGCCAGAAGAATGGCAGGCAGAAGCGGAAACCGTGGAGATTGTCGAAGCGGCGCAAGAAGAAGCGGCTAAAGAAGAAATCACCGACGAAGAGCTGGAAGCACAGGCGCTGGCTGCCGAAGCGGCAGAAGAGGCGGTGATGGTGGTTCCTCCGGCAGAAGAAGAGCAGCCGGTTGAAGAAATTGCCCAGGAGCAAGAAAAACCGACCAAAGAAGGTTTCTTCGCGCGCCTGAAACGCAGCCTGTTAAAAACCAAAGAAAATCTCGGTTCCGGATTTATCAGCCTGTTCCGCGGTAAAAAAATCGACGATGATCTGTTTGAGGAGCTGGAAGAGCAGCTTTTGATCGCCGATGTGGGTGTGGAAACCACGCGTAAAATCATCACCAATCTGACAGAAGGCGCATCCCGCAAGCAGCTTCGTGACGCCGAGGCGCTCTATGGCCTGCTGAAAGAAGAGATGGGCGAGATTCTGGCGAAAGTCGATGAACCACTGAACGTCGAAGGCAAAGCGCCGTTTGTGATCCTGATGGTCGGCGTCAATGGCGTGGGGAAAACCACGACGATTGGCAAGCTGGCGCGTCAGTTTGAACAGCAAGGTAAATCTGTCATGCTGGCGGCGGGCGATACTTTCCGTGCGGCAGCGGTTGAGCAGCTTCAGGTCTGGGGGCAGCGCAACAATATCCCGGTGATTGCTCAGCATACCGGTGCGGATTCCGCCTCTGTTATCTTCGACGCCATTCAGGCTGCGAAGGCGCGTAATGTTGACGTTCTGATTGCCGATACCGCCGGACGCTTGCAGAACAAATCGCACCTGATGGAAGAGCTGAAGAAAATCGTCCGCGTGATGAAGAAACTCGACGTTGAAGCCCCGCATGAAGTTATGCTGACTATCGATGCCAGCACCGGGCAGAATGCGGTAAGCCAGGCCAAACTGTTCCACGAAGCGGTTGGCTTAACCGGCATCACGTTAACGAAACTGGACGGCACGGCGAAAGGCGGGGTAATTTTCTCGGTGGCTGACCAGTTTGGTATTCCTATCCGCTATATTGGTGTCGGCGAACGTATTGAGGATTTGCGTCCGTTTAAGGCGGACGACTTTATAGAGGCACTTTTTGCCCGAGAGGATTAACAATGATTCGCTTTGAACATGTCAGCAAGGCTTATCTCGGTGGGAGACAGGCGCTGCAGGGCGTTACGTTTCATATGCAGCCGGGTGAGATGGCGTTTCTGACCGGTCATTCCGGTGCAGGGAAAAGTACCCTCCTGAAGCTGATCTGTGGGATTGAGCGGCCAAGCGCCGGGAAAATCTGGTTTAGCGGCCATGACATCACGCGTCTGAAAAACCGTGAAGTTCCGTTTCTGCGCCGCCAGATCGGCATGATTTTCCAGGATCACCATCTACTGATGGACCGTACTGTCTATGATAACGTGGCGATCCCGTTGATTATCGCCGGTGCCAGCGGTGACGATATTCGTCGCCGTGTATCGGCGGCGCTGGACAAAGTCGGGCTACTGGACAAAGCGAAAAACTTTCCAATACAGCTTTCTGGCGGTGAACAGCAGCGCGTTGGCATTGCCCGCGCGGTGGTGAACAAACCTGCGGTACTGCTGGCGGACGAACCGACCGGTAACCTGGATGATGCGCTGTCAGAAGGGATTTTACGTCTGTTTGAAGAGTTTAATCGCGTTGGGGTAACAGTATTGATGGCTACACACGACATCAACCTGATTTCACGACGTTCCTATCGCATGCTCACCCTGAGCGATGGTCACTTGCATGGAGGCGTGGGCCATGAATAAGCGCGATGCAATCAATCATATCCGGCAGTTTGGCGGGCGTCTTGATCGCTTCCGTAAATCGGCTGGCGGCTCTGGCGACGGTGGGCGTAACGCGCCGAAACGCGCGAAGTCCTCGCCAAAACCGGCAAATCGCAAAACCAACGTTTTCAACGAACAGGTGCGCTATGCGTTCCACGGCGCTTTGCAGGATCTGAAAAGCAAACCGTTCGCCACGTTTCTAACCGTGATGGTCATCGCCATCTCCCTGACGCTGCCAAGCGTCTGTTATATGGTGTACAAAAACGTTAACCAGGCGGCGACGCAGTATTATCCGTCACCACAAATCACCGTTTATCTACAAAAAACACTGGATGATGACGCCGCAGCAGGCGTAGTGGCGCAGCTACAGGCCGAGCAGGGCGTGGAGAAAGTGAACTATCTTTCTCGTGAAGACGCACTGGGCGAGTTCCGTAACTGGTCTGGCTTTGGTGGTGCGCTGGATATGCTGGAAGAAAACCCGCTTCCGGCAGTAGCGGTGGTGATCCCGAAACTCGATTTTCAGGGGACGGAGTCACTGAATACGCTGCGCGATCGAATCACTCAGATTAACGGCATTGACGAAGTGCGGATGGATGACAGCTGGTTTGCCCGTCTGGCGGCGTTGACCGGGCTGGTCGGGCGCGTTTCGGCGATGATCGGCGTATTGATGGTGGCGGCTGTGTTCCTCGTCATCGGCAACAGTGTGCGTCTGAGCATCTTTGCTCGCCGTGACTCCATCAACGTGCAGAAACTGATTGGTGCGACGGATGGTTTCATCCTTCGCCCGTTCCTGTACGGCGGTGCGCTGTTGGGATTTTCTGGCGCATTGTTGTCATTAATTTTGTCAGAAATTCTGGTACTGCGTTTGTCGTCAGCGGTGGCGGAAGTGGCGCAGGTTTTCGGAACTAAGTTTGATATCAATGGCTTATCGTTCGATGAATGTCTGCTTTTGCTGCTGGTGTGTTCGATGATTGGCTGGGTGGCAGCCTGGCTTGCCACGGTACAACATTTACGCCATTTTACGCCTGAATAATAAAAGCGTGTTATACTCTTTCCCTGCAATGGGTTCCGTAGCAGGGAAAGAGACCCCGTTGTCTCTTCCCGGTATTTCATCTCTATGTCACATTTTGTGCGTAATTTATTCACAGCGTTGCATTGAACTTGTGGATAAAATCACGGTCTGATAAAACAGTGAATGATAACCTCATTGCTCTTAAGCTCTGGCACAGTTGTTGCTACCACTGAGGCGCCAGAAGATATCGATTGAGAGGATTTGAATGACTGACAAAATGCAAAGTTTAGCTTTAGCCCCTGTTGGCAACCTGGATTCCTACATCCGGGCAGCTAACGCGTGGCCGATGTTGTCGGCTGACGAGGAGCGGGCGCTGGCTGAAAAGCTGCATTACCATGGCGATCTGGAAGCAGCTAAAACGCTGATCCTGTCTCACCTGCGGTTTGTTGTTCATATTGCTCGTAATTATGCGGGCTATGGCCTGCCACAGGCGGATTTGATTCAGGAAGGTAACATCGGCCTGATGAAAGCAGTGCGCCGTTTTAACCCGGAAGTGGGTGTGCGCCTGGTCTCCTTCGCCGTTCACTGGATCAAAGCAGAGATCCACGAATACGTTCTGCGTAACTGGCGTATCGTCAAAGTTGCGACCACCAAAGCGCAACGCAAACTGTTCTTCAACCTGCGTAAAACCAAGCAGCGTCTGGGCTGGTTTAACCAGGACGAAGTCGAAATGGTGGCCCGTGAACTGGGCGTAACCAGCAAAGACGTGCGTGAGATGGAGTCACGTATGGCAGCGCAGGACATGACCTTTGACCTGTCTTCCGACGACGATTCCGATAGCCAGCCGATGGCTCCGGTGCTCTATCTGCAGGATAAATCATCCAACTTTGCCGACGGCATTGAAGATGATAACTGGGAAGAGCAGGCGGCAAACCGCCTGACCGATGCGATGCAAGGTCTGGACGAGCGTAGCCAGGATATCATCCGCGCGCGCTGGCTGGACGAAGACAACAAGTCCACGTTGCAGGAACTGGCTGACCGTTACGGTGTTTCCGCTGAGCGTGTGCGTCAGCTGGAAAAGAACGCGATGAAAAAACTTCGCGCTGCTATTGAAGCGTAATTTCCGCTGTTAAGCAGAGAACCCTGGATGAGAGTCCGGGGTTTTTGTTTTTTGGGCCTCTGCAATAATCAATTTCCCCCTCCGGCAAAACGCCAATCCCCACGCAGATTGTTAATAAACTGTCAAAATAGCTATTCCAATATCATAAAAATCGGGTATGTTTTAGCAGAGTATGCTGCTAAAGCACGGGTAGCCATGCATAAAACGAAATAAAGTGCTGAATAACAACATCACAACACACGTAATAACCAGAAGAATGGGGATTCTCAGGATGAATATAAAGGGTAAAGCGTTACTGGCAGGATGTATCGCGCTGGCATTCAGCAATATGGCTCTGGCGGAAGATATTAAAGTTGCGGTCGTGGGCGCGATGTCTGGTCCGGTGGCCCAGTACGGTGACCAGGAGTTTACTGGCGCAGAGCAGGCGGTAGCGGATATCAACGCCAAAGGCGGCGTTAAAGGCAACAAACTGCAAATCGTAAAATATGACGATGCCTGTGACCCGAAACAAGCGGTCGCGGTGGCGAACAAAGTCGTTAACGACGGCATTAAATATGTGATTGGTCACCTCTGTTCTTCATCAACGCAGCCAGCGTCTGACATCTACGAAGACGAAGGCATTTTAATGATCACCCCAGCGGCAACCGCGCCAGAGCTGACTGCGCGTGGCTATAAGTTGATTATGCGCACCACCGGCCTGGACTCCGACCAGGGACCGACGGCGGCGAAATATATTCTTGAGAAAGTGAAACCGCAGCGTATTGCTATCGTCCACGACAAACAACAGTACGGCGAAGGTCTGGCGCGTGCGGTGCAGGACGGCCTGAAGAAAGGCAATGCTAACGTGGTGTTCTTTGATGGTATCACCGCCGGGGAAAAAGATTTCTCAACGCTGGTGGCGCGTCTGAAGAAAGAGAATATCGACTTCGTTTATTACGGCGGTTACCACCCGGAAATGGGGCAAATCCTGCGTCAGGCACGCGCGGCAGGGCTGAAAACTCAGTTTATGGGGCCGGAAGGCGTGGCTAACGTCTCGCTGTCTAATATCGCGGGCGAGTCAGCGGAAGGGCTGCTGGTGACCAAGCCGAAGAACTACGATCAGGTTCCGGCGAACAAACCGATTGTTGACGCGATCAAAGCGAAAAAACAGGATCCAAGCGGTGCGTTCGTCTGGACCACCTACGCCGCGCTGCAATCTTTGCAGGCGGGCCTGAATCAGTCTGACGATCCGGCGGAGATCGCCAAATACCTGAAAGCGAACTCGGTGGATACCGTGATGGGGCCGCTGACCTGGGATGAGAAAGGCGACCTGAAAGGTTTTGAGTTCGGCGTATTTGACTGGCACGCCAACGGCACGGCGACCGATGCGAAGTAACAGATAGATAAATGAAAATGCCCGATGCGCTTAACGGCTATCGGGTTTTTTTGTGTTTGTCGAAATGGTTGTAGAAAGATTAAACAATCCAGGATATGCTTATTGTACGGTGATGTGCCGTACATATTATACGGAGCAGGAGAGTTCACATGTCTGCTGTTAAAAAGCAGCGTATCGATCTGCGTTTAACTGACGATGATAAAAGTATGATTGAGGAAGCGGCAGCGATATCTAATCAGTCCGTCAGCCAATTTATGTTGAACAGCGCTTCACAGCGGGCTGCGGAAGTGATTGAACAGCATCGGCGGATGATCCTCAATGAGGAATCCTGGACGCGGGTGATGGATGCGCTGAGTAATCCCCCGTCGCCAGGTGAAAAGCTAAAACGCGCGGCAAAACGTCTTCAGGGAATGTAATAATTTATGGATGATCTGACGATAGAGATTCTGACCGATGATGCAGATTATGATCTACAGCGATTCGACTGCGGCGAGGAAGCGTTAAATCTCTTTCTGACGACACATCTGGTTCGTCAACATCGCAATAAAATTCTGCGAGCGTATATCCTTTGTCGCAACACTCCAGAACGTCAGGTGCTGGGATATTACACATTATCCGGCAGTTGTTTTGAACGAGCCGCATTGCCCTCGAAATCGAAACAGAAAAAAATTCCCTACAAAAATATTCCCAGCGTCACTCTTGGGCGTCTGGCAATTGATCGTTCATTACAGGGGCAGGGATGGGGAGCAACATTGGTTGCTCATGCCATGAAAGTCGTCTGGTCAGCCTCTTTAGCGGTAGGTATTCACGGTCTTTTTGTCGAGGCGCTGAATGAAAAAGCCCATACGTTTTATCAGTCGCTGGGCTTTATCCCGCTGGTCGGAGAAAACGAAAATGCGTTATTTTTCCCAACCAAATCCATTGAACTGCTTTTTACACAGAGCGATTAACGCTTCTCCCAGCCGCCCTGTTGTGCCGTAAACCCCAATGCCTGCATAAACGCTGTCATCACGCTGCGGTCTTCCACGCCAGCATCCGCCATCCACCAGCATGAAACGCCAGGATTGTTACGCAAAACCTCTTCCAGCAGATATTGCCCCACACCGCGACGGCGGGTGACTTCCCGCACGCGCAGGGAATCCAGTGCCCCTTCGGTGCCGCTTAAGGTTACCCGCACGGCCGCGAGAAGGCGCTCGTTAAAACGCGCGGCGTAGATACGGTGGTTATCGTCAACCTGTAAAGAGGAAGGGGAATACTCCGGCCAGATCTTTTGCAGGTCAATCCGGTCCTGGTCGCTAAAGTTTTCTAATCGAATGATGGTCAGCTTCATGGGTAACCCGTGTAAATCACAAAAGTGGAACCAGTGTAGCGAAATAATTTAATCGGAGGCTTTCTCTTTTTTATTTCTTTTGGCAGGTGATTAATTTTTTTTCAGCAATAATTACAAATTAAAAACATTAGAGAATGAAAATTGTCCAGCATAATCCCCTGATGGGTAGTGAATTGTTCCGCCCTTTATGCCGTTATTTTATGCTGACAACGACGCTTTTTTCTGTTTATCTATCAACATATTCAGAATATTATCTGTTCTTAATCGACTGAAAAATAGGGATTTTAATCGCTATTATCACAATATACTGTGCTAAACCCTTAATCAGACAGGTAAAAACAGTGCAGTATAAAAAAAGAACAGTCTGATTTCTGAATACATAAAAACAAAGCAGCACAACATTACGAGTGGGGATTTTGAATAATGAAACGGAATGCGAAAACTATCATCGCAGGGATGATTGCACTGGCAATATCACACACCGCGTTGGCCGACGATATTAAAGTTGCCGTTGTCGGCGCGATGTCCGGCCCGGTTGCCCAGTGGGGCGATATGGAATTTAACGGCGCGCGTCAGGCAATCAAAGACATCAATGCCAAAGGGGGAATTAAGGGCGATAAGCTGGTTGGCGTGGAATATGACGATGCCTGTGACCCGAAACAAGCCGTTGCGGTCGCCAACAAAATCGTTAATGACGGCATTAAATACGTTATTGGTCATCTGTGTTCTTCTTCTACCCAACCTGCATCAGATATCTACGAAGACGAAGGTATTTTGATGATCTCACCGGGAGCGACCAACCCGGAACTGACCCAACGCGGTTATCAACACATTATGCGTACTGCCGGACTGGATTCCTCCCAGGGGCCAACGGCGGCGAAATACATTCTTGAGACGGTGAAGCCCCAGCGCATCGCCATCATTCACGACAAACAACAGTATGGCGAAGGGCTGGCGCGTTCGGTGCAGGACGGTCTGAAAGCGGCTAATGCCAACATCGTTTTCTTCGACGGCATTACCGCTGGCGAGAAAGATTTCTCCGCGCTGATTGCCCGCCTGAAAAAAGAAAATATCGACTTTGTTTACTACGGTGGTTACTACCCGGAAATGGGGCAGATGCTGCGCCAGGCCCGTTCCGTCGGGCTGAAAACCCAGTTTATGGGGCCGGAAGGTGTGGGTAATGCGTCGCTGTCGAACATTGCCGGTGATGCCGCCGAAGGTATGTTGGTCACCATGCCAAAGCGCTATGACCAGGATCCGGCAAACCAGGGCATCGTTGATGCACTGAAAGCCGACAAAAAAGATCCAACCGGCCCCTATGTCTGGATCACCTACGCGGCGGTGCAATCTCTGGCGACTGCCCTTGAGCGTACCGGCAGCGATGAACCGCTGGCGCTGGTGAAAGATTTAAAAGCTAACGGTGCAAATACCGTGATTGGGCCGCTGAACTGGGATGAAAAAGGCGATCTTAAGGGATTTGATTTTGGTGTCTTCCAGTGGCACGCCGACGGTTCATCCACGGCAGCCAAGTGATCATCCCACCGCCCGTGAAATGCGGGCGGGTTTAGAAAGGTTACCTTATGTCTGAGCAGTTTTTGTATTTCTTGCAGCAGATGTTTAACGGCGTCACGCTGGGCAGTACCTACGCGTTGATAGCCATCGGCTACACCATGGTTTACGGCATTATCGGCATGATCAACTTCGCCCACGGCGAGGTTTATATGATTGGCAGCTATGTCTCATTTATGATCATCGCCGCACTGATGATGATGGGCATTGATACCGGCTGGTTGCTGGTGGCGGCGGGATTCGTCGGCGCGATAGTCATTGCCAGCGCCTACGGCTGGAGTATCGAACGGGTGGCCTATCGCCCGGTGCGCAACTCTAAGCGCCTGATTGCGCTCATCTCTGCAATCGGCATGTCCATCTTCCTGCAAAACTACGTCAGCCTGACCGAAGGTTCGCGCGACGTGGCGCTGCCCAGCCTGTTTAACGGGCAGTGGGTGGTGGGCCATAGCGAAAACTTCTCTGCCTCTATTACTACCATGCAGGCGGTGATCTGGATTGTCACCTTCCTCGCCATGCTGGCGCTGACGATTTTCATTCGCTATTCCCGCATGGGGCGCGCCTGTCGTGCCTGCGCCGAAGACCTGAAAATGGCGAGCCTGCTTGGCATCAACACCGACCGGGTGATTGCGCTGACCTTTGTGATTGGTGCGGCGATGGCGGCGGTGGCGGGCGTACTGCTCGGTCAGTTCTACGGCGTAATTAACCCCTACATCGGCTTTATGGCCGGGATGAAAGCCTTTACCGCTGCGGTACTCGGCGGGATTGGCAGTATTCCGGGGGCGATGATTGGCGGGCTGATCCTGGGGATTGCGGAGGCGCTCTCTTCTGCCTATCTGAGTACGGAATATAAAGATGTGGTCTCATTCGCCCTGCTGATTCTGGTGCTGCTGGTGATGCCGACCGGTATTTTGGGCCGTCCGGAGGTAGAGAAAGTATGAAACCGATGCATATTGCAATGGCGCTGCTCTCTGCCGCGATGTTCTTTATCCTCGCTGGCGTCTTTATGGGCGTGCAGCTGGAGCTGGACGGCACCAAACTGGTGGTCGACACGGCTTCGGATGTCCGTTGGGAGTGGGTGTTTATCGGCACGGCGGTGGTCTTTTTCTTCCAGCTTGTGCGACCTGCTTTCCAGAAAGGGCTAAAAAGCGTTTCCGGGCCGAAGTTTATTCTGCCAGCCATTGATGGCTCCACGGTGAAGCAAAAGCTGTTCCTCGTGGCGCTGCTGGTGCTTGCGGTGGCGTGGCCGTTTATGGTGTCGCGCGGGACGGTGGATATTGCCACCCTGACCATGATCTACATTATCCTCGGCCTCGGGCTGAACGTAGTGGTGGGGCTTTCCGGCTTGCTGGTGCTGGGCTACGGTGGCTTTTACGCCATCGGCGCTTACACCTTTGCGCTGCTCAATCACTATTACGGTCTTGGCTTCTGGACCTGTCTGCCTATTGCCGGGTTAATGGCAGCGGCGGCGGGCTTTCTGCTTGGCTTCCCGGTGCTGCGTCTGCGCGGTGACTATCTGGCGATCGTTACCCTCGGTTTCGGCGAAATTGTGCGCATATTGCTGCTCAATAACACCGAGATTACCGGCGGCCCAAACGGTATCAGTCAGATCCCGAAACCGACTTTCTTCGGCCTTGAGTTCAGCCGTACCGCCCGTGAAGGCGGCTGGGACACCTTCAGTAATTTCTTTGGCCTGAAATACGATCCCTCCGATCGCGTTATCTTCCTCTACCTGGTGGCGTTGCTGCTGGTGGTATTAAGCCTGTTTGTCATTAACCGCTTACTGCGGATGCCGCTGGGCCGTGCGTGGGAAGCGTTGCGTGAAGACGAGATAGCCTGTCGTTCACTGGGCTTAAGTCCGCGTCGTATCAAGCTGACTGCCTTTACCATCAGTGCCGCGTTTGCCGGTTTTGCCGGAACGCTGTTTGCGGCGCGTCAGGGCTTTGTCAGCCCGGAATCCTTCACCTTTGCCGAATCGGCGTTTGTACTGGCGATAGTGGTGCTCGGCGGTATGGGCTCGCAATTTGCGGTGATTCTGGCGGCAATTTTGCTGGTGGTGTCGCGCGAGTTGATGCGTGATTTCAACGAATACAGCATGTTAATGCTCGGTGGTTTGATGGTGCTGATGATGATCTGGCGTCCGCAGGGCTTGCTGCCCATGACGCGCCCGCAACTGAAGCTGAAAAACGGCGCAGCGAAAGGAGAGCAGGCATGAGTCAGCCATTATTATCTGTTAACGGCCTGATGATGCGCTTCGGCGGCCTGCTGGCTGTGAACAACGTCAATCTTGAACTGTACCCGCAGGAGATCGTCTCGTTAATCGGTCCTAACGGCGCCGGAAAAACCACGGTCTTTAACTGCCTGACCGGATTCTACAAACCCACTGGAGGCACCATTTTACTGCGCGATCAGCATCTGGAAGGTTTACCGGGGCAGCAAATTGCCCGCCTGGGCGTGGTGCGTACCTTCCAGCATGTGCGTCTGTTCCGCGAAATGACGGTGATTGAAAACCTGCTGGTGGCGCAGCATCAGCAACTGAAAACCGGGCTGTTCTCTGGCCTGTTGAAAACGCCCTCTTTCCGTCGCGCCCAGAGCGAAGCGCTCGACCGCGCCGCCACCTGGCTTGAGCGCATTGGTTTGCTGGAACACGCCAACCGTCAGGCGAGTAACCTGGCTTACGGTGACCAACGCCGTCTTGAGATTGCCCGCTGTATGGTGACGCAGCCGGAGATTTTAATGCTCGACGAACCGGCAGCAGGTCTTAACCCGAAAGAGACGAAAGAACTGGATGAGCTGATTGCCGAACTGCGTAACCATCACAACACCACTATCTTGTTGATTGAACACGATATGAAGCTGGTGATGGGAATTTCAGACAGAATCTACGTGGTCAATCAGGGTACGCCGCTGGCAAACGGTACGCCGGAGCAAATCCGTAATAACCCGGACGTGATCCGTGCCTATTTAGGTGAGGCATAAGATGGAAAAAGTCATGTTGTCCTTTGACAAAGTCAGCGCCCACTACGGCAAAATCCAGGCGCTACATGAGGTGAGCCTGCATATCAATCAGGGCGAGATTGTCACCCTCATTGGCGCGAACGGGGCGGGGAAAACCACCTTGCTCGGCACGTTATGCGGCGACCCGCGCGCCACCAGCGGGCGAATTGTGTTTGATGATAAAGACATTACCGACTGGCAGACGGCGAAAATCATGCGCGAAGCGGTAGCGATTGTCCCGGAAGGGCGTCGCGTCTTCTCGCGGATGACGGTGGAAGAGAACCTGGCGATGGGCGGCTTCTTTGCTGAACGCGACCAGTTTCAGGAGCGCATAAAGTGGGTGTATGAACTGTTTCCACGTCTGCATGAGCGCCGTATTCAGCGGGTGGGAACGATGTCCGGCGGTGAACAGCAGATGCTGGCGATTGGTCGCGCGCTGATGAGCAACCCGCGTTTGTTGTTGCTTGATGAGCCCTCGCTCGGTCTTGCGCCGATTATCATCCAGCAAATCTTCGACACCATCGAGCAGCTGCGCGAGCAGGGGATGACTATCTTCCTCGTCGAGCAGAACGCCAACCAGGCGCTAAAACTGGCGGATCGGGGCTACGTGCTGGAAAACGGCCATGTGGTGCTCTCCGATACTGGCGACGCGCTGCTGGCGAATGAAGCAGTGAGAAGTGCATATTTAGGCGGGTAAATTATCGAATACCCGGCAGCCACGTTCTGCCGGGCTCTTCGTCCGTATACAGACTTGTTTCAACAGACCGGGAGGATTAAAACCAGACCACTTATTTGCCACGGAAAGGTTTGCTCCCATGCATTATGCCGTTGTTGTCATGCTTGAACTGCTTTGCTGTATTCACGCTTACCGTACCGGACAAGAGCGGTACTGGATTTTTATCATTTTCTGTTTTCCGGTGATTGGCTGCGTGGCGTATTTCGTCATAGTGATGCTGCCTGAAACGGGCGCTGACCGTCACGGGCATACTTTGCTGATGCGCCTGCAGGACAAACTCAACCCTGAGCGCCACCTGCGCAAATTAACCGAAGAACTGGCGATTGCCGAGACGAATCAAAACCATTATGCGTTGGCTAATGAACTGGCGCGCCTTGGGCGTTATCACGAAGCCGCTCCCCATTATCAGCAGGCGTTAAGCGGGATATTCGTCCATGAAGCGGCAATGATGTTGAGCCTGGCGCAGGCACAATTTGCCATCCAGGAGTTCGCCGCCTGCCAGCAGACGCTGGAAGATGTGATGCGTTATAACCCCGATTTTCAGTCGGCAGACGGGCATTTATTGTTCGCCAGAACCTTAGCCGCCCAGGAAAAATACGCTGATGCGGAAAGCGAGTTTGAGGTGCTTGTTTCTTATTACCCCGGCCCGCAGGCGCGTATTTACTATGCGGAAATGCTGGCGAAAATGAGTCGACTACGTGAAGCCAACGAGCAGTATGTTGCTGTGGTTGATACGGCTAAACGCTCAAGACCTCATTATAGAAAACACCACCGGGAATGGATTAAGACCGCCAATGAACGGCTGAAGCAGAGTGTGGTGCGATGAAAATCTTCTTTGCCGTTAGACCAGTGTAGCGGCAATCTATTGTTAAAATTGAAAAATGTACTTCTCATCGGGCAGCAAAACTGGACGCAGAATTTGCTGCCATTTTTGCTCTTCATGGTAAGGCGTTCTGGCGATTAGAAGGTCGTTAATCGCTTCTTTTCAGTGCATTCTTGGGATATCCGTGCCCCATCTCCCATTTTCCCTCACCCGCGCCGTCACCGCCTTGTCATCTTTCTGACACCTTACTATCTTAAAAATGTAACAAAAGAGTTATTTTTCTGTAATTCGAGCATGTCATGTTACCCCGCGAGCATAAAACGCGTGAATTCGCGCATTCGGTACAACAAGAGAGATAATCAATGAAACCGTTACATTATACAGCTTCAGCACTGGCGCTCGGACTGGCGTTAATGGGCAATGCGCAGGCAGTGACGACCATTCCGTTCTGGCATTCTATGGAAGGGGAACTGGGGAAAGAGGTGGACTCTCTGGCCCAACGTTTTAACGCCGAAAACCCGGATTACAAAATTGTACCGACCTATAAAGGCAACTACGAACAGAATTTAAGCGCGGGGATTGCCGCATTCCGTACCGGTAACGCGCCGGCTATTTTGCAGGTTTATGAAGTTGGTACTGCCACCATGATGGCGTCGAAAGCCATTAAACCGGTGTATGACGTGTTTAAAGAGGCGGGGATTCAATTCGATGAGTCGCAGTTTGTGCCGACGGTTTCAGGTTACTACTCTGACAGCAAAACGGGCCACTTACTCTCCCAGCCGTTCAACAGCTCGACTCCCGTTCTCTATTACAACAAAGACGCCTTCAAGAAAGCAGGGTTAGACCCGGAACAGCCGCCGAAAACCTGGCAGGATCTGGCTGACTATGCCGCGAAACTGAAAGCCTCCGGCATGAATTGCGGCTACGCCAGCGGTTGGCAGGGCTGGATCCAACTGGAAAACTTTAGCGCCTGGAACGGTCTGCCGTTTGCCAGCAAAAACAACGGCTTTGACGGCACAGACGCGGTGCTTGAATTCAACAAGCCGGAGCAGGTGAAACACATCACCATGCTCGAAGAGATGAACAAGAAGGGCGACTTCAGCTACGTCGGGCGTAAGGATGAATCCACCGAGAAGTTCTATAACGGTGATTGCGCAATGACGACAGCCTCTTCTGGTTCTCTTGCCAACATTCGCGAGTACGCCAAATTCAACTACGGCGTAGGCATGATGCCTTACGACGCCGATGCGAAAGGTGCGCCACAAAACGCCATTATCGGCGGGGCCAGCCTGTGGGTGATGCAGGGCAAAGATAAAGAAACGTATACCGGCGTGGCGAAGTTCCTCGACTTCCTCGCGAAGCCAGAAAACGCTGCCGAGTGGCATCAGAAAACCGGTTATCTGCCAATCACCAAAGCGGCGTATGACCTGACCCGTGAGCAGGGCTTTTACGAGAAAAACCCCGGGGCGGATATCGCGACGCGTCAGATGCTGAACAAGCCGCCGTTGCCGTTCACCAAAGGGCTGCGTTTGGGCAACATGCCGCAGATCCGCGTGATTGTGGATGAAGAACTGGAAAGCGTGTGGACCGGTAAGAAGACGCCACAGCAGGCGCTGGATACCGCCGTTGAGCGTGGGAATCAGTTGCTGCGCCGCTTTGAGAAATCGACGAAGTCTTAACCAGTGAAATGTCGGGTGCGCTTCGCTTATCCGACCTGCCATCGAGTGTAGGCAGAATAAGCGAAGCGTATCCGGCACAGTTCAGGAATTAACCGTAATGCCATCATCCCGTCCGGTGTTTCGCTCGCGCTGGCTGCCTTATTTGCTGGTCGCGCCGCAGCTCATCATCACCGTTATCTTTTTTATCTGGCCTGCGGGCGAAGCGTTGTGGTACTCGCTACAAAGCGTCGATCCGTTTGGTTTCTCCAGCCAGTTTGTCGGCCTGGATAACTTTGTCACGCTGTTCCATGACAGCTACTATCTCGACTCCTTCTGGACGACGATAAAATTCAGCACCTTTGTCACCGTCAGCGGTTTGCTGGTGTCGTTGTTCTTCGCGGCGCTGGTGGAGTACATCGTGCGCGGCAGCCGTTTCTATCAAACCTTAATGCTGCTGCCGTATGCCGTGGCTCCCGCCGTTGCCGCCGTATTGTGGATCTTCCTGTTTAACCCCGGTCGCGGGCTGATCACTCATTTTCTCGCAGAGTTCGGCTACGACTGGAACCATGCGCAAAACAGCGGTCAGGCGATGTTTCTGGTGGTGTTTGCCTCGGTGTGGAAGCAAATTAGCTACAACTTCCTGTTCTTCTATGCCGCGCTGCAATCCATTCCCCGTTCGTTGATTGAAGCCGCAGCTATTGACGGCGCAGGGCCGATTCGCCGCTTCTTTAAGATTGCGCTGCCGCTTATCGCCCCGGTGAGTTTCTTCCTGTTGGTGGTGAACCTGGTGTACGCCTTCTTCGACACCTTCCCGGTGATCGACGCCGCCTGATTAGACTTGAGATAAATGACAGGGAATAAGTGAGATAATTATGGGAAGAACTGGGTCAACATGGGAAGAGACTGGATGGAATATGCAATAACCTTACAGTATGTGAAAATCAGACCGGCCCGAAAAAAACAGAACTCGCACCAGCCTGATCGCAGATATTACTCCTTTTTCCCCATATCGGCATCAAGTTCGCCATCAAACAGTTTGCCCTGCATCCGATCCAGTTCTTCTTTTCTGACTCGCTTCACCACGCTGTAAACCCACTGTAGTGAAACACCAAATTTGCGGGCCAGTTCGTGATGGTTGCGCCCGTCAAACTCCAGAAAGATTTCCCGATCGCGCTGGCTGACCTTCCAGACCATGCCCATCGGAAAATAGACGTTTTGCCCGCCCCAGACCTGCATCATGCGGTTCGCGACGGCCTGACCAATCTGGTCGGCAACTGCGGGTTCGATATCAATAATCTCGCGGACGGTCTCAGAGGTATGCTGTGCCAGCTCTACCAACAGTTCCGGCCCTTTACTACGAAACTGATTCAGGTCGCTCATTGCTTCACCCCCGCAGCTCTGCGCTGCCACTTCTTCAGTTTCTCAATCACGCTACTTGCCTGCTCATTGCTGAGCCAGCGTAACGCGCTGATGCCCGTTTCCCGTTTAACCCATAGCGCCAGCGCCTGCTCTGAACTGTCACGGACGACGCCTGCCGTAGCCATTTCAAGCCATAGCGCACGGATTTTCTTTGACTGCGGATGGCTATCCAGCGGTAAGCCGGGCCTGGCTTTCCCGGCAGACTTAATGCAAAAGCCTTTCTTTTTCATGGATTCCAGCACGCGGTTTAGTTGTGTGGTATCCATCCCTTTGGTTGAGGCTTTGCCGGTCAGCCCCTGTAGCATCTGGCGGTAGGTATCCTCATCCATCTGGAGGTCATTGCGGGCAATATGGATGAGTTGAATAAGACGCTGCCTAGTCATCATCGCCGCTCCTTTTACCTGCGCCACCGATATAATCGACATATAAAGGAAGCGCTACAGGCCAGCACAGGAACATAACGGCCCAACTGATCCAGTGTCCGGCACCGCTGTAACGTGAGTAAAACCCTGAGCGGCGATGCAGTTCAGCGGTACACCACCCCACGAGACCATACCAGAACAGGGCACATACAATAGATTCAGCCATCATAAGCTACTCCCCAGCTTCCGCTGTTCCTGCCCGCTGACAGGCTGATGCAGGCGGACGTTTTCTCCCTCTCTGTAACCGATGTGGCGGGACATGTCCGCGTCACGGGATTTACCGGCTTTGCGGCCAGAGGTTGTTCCTGAATCAGGGTATTTTTGTTCAAGCCAGAGGCTTGCCAGCTCCCGTTCTTCGCGGGACATAGCAAATAAATGAACCTCGCTACGCACGGCCAGAACCCACCCTTCGGCAAATTTGTCACCACGGCTGGTCTTGGTCGTGTTTTTGATCCTTTTATTCTGCTGTCGAATATAGTTTTTACGGGCCATGATTAATTGTCTGGCCAGTACCTCCCATGTATATGAGGCCAGTTCAACCCGGTCTTTATTACCGTAAAAGCCAACGCTGGGTTTAAAGCCGGAGTGAATAATAGACTTAACGCCAAATGCCACCTGGATAATGTCCAGCAGACCCAGCATGTAACGCGGCGGATTAACGCTACCTGCAGCCCAGTAGTTACTGACGCTTTCATCAATATCACTGAGTGCGAGGTCAGCCTGGGTGATGTTATAGGCTTGCATCAGTTTCTGGGCGCGTTGCAGTGCCAGTGCCGCTTCATGGGGGTTATCGGATTTAGCCAGCGCAAGTAGCTTTTTTAACTTCTCCAGCAGCTTTTCATTATTCTGCGGCATAAGTCACCCCCAGGCGTTCGGCAAGGCGTTCCAGCTTTTTCTGCTTATGAAAATCAATCATCAGGCCCATCCCGTTGAGGCGGAACTGTTCAATCATGATTTCAACGTCAGCCAGTTCGCCAGCCAGATCAACTTCACTGCCCAGTCCGTTCATGTTGCGGGCGGCAGCAGCGGCCAGCTCGGCGGCTTCTTCCATCAGCTTTAGCGCCTGTGCTTCAGGGCCAAAGGTTTTCAGGGCCAGATTGTATATAGTGGAGCGGTTATATAATTTCATGCCTTTCATTTTTTTGCCTCGCAGGGGATGAACTCCATGGCCGGAACTTCGGTGTAGTAATGCTGGCTGCAGTGAGGGCATACCAGCGTGATGAGGACGGCTGGCACATGGTATTTGCCAGAGATAATGACGCTGGCGTCGCTGAACTTCAGGGTGGTGATACCTTTCTTACAGTTGGAACATTTGATGGACATGATTTATTCCTCAATGCTGTTTTCGGCGTGCAGAAGCCCACGGCACTGACGCCGAAATAAAAAAGAAATTGAATTAAAATTAAATGGCAGCGATATCTAACGGAATATTAATTAGCTTCCCGTGTTTATCTTTCTCCCGGAAATTAATATAGGTTTTGGACATTGCTACCTGCAGTGATTCCGATATGGCCTCCATAGCACGGTTCCAGCGCTCGTCCTGAATCTTGACGCGGCGCAGGGAAAGAATACGTCCGGTATTAAGCTGGCCCTCTTTGTCCACCTGGAAAGCATCGCTGATGATGGCCCGCAGGTTGGCGTTTGCGCCTTCCGACCACTCGGTGACGCACTCGTCTATCAGATCTTTGGCAATCTGCAGCTCTGGCCCGAAGGTCAGGGTTTCCTGCACGCGGATGGTGATCTGCTGAGCACCGTCGAAGCTGCTGAAGGTCACGTTGCCTTTGGCACCGCCACGCGTTCTGCCGTACTTCTCGGCCACAAGGTCAAGCCAGGCATAGCACTCGTCAAAGGCACGACGCTTGAAGTCGCTGAGTTCATCGCGTTTAACTTTCGCGGCGGCAACCTGTTCTTTAACGAAAGAATCCATCGCAAGGTCATAGTCAGACACCTGGTCAACCGGCACCAGACGCCCCTTGCGGTCTTTCATGTAGTCTTCTTTATTTACTTCGCTCATCTCTGTTCACCTTATGGTTAATGTAATGACTCTGACCAGGTAATACGGCAGCCATGCAACTCAAAGACGCCCTGACGAAAGCGCCCTGAGCCGTCATGGCCAACATGGGTATAACTCGCTTTGCCCTGCTCCAGCAGACGGGCACAGTGCCCGTTGCGGGCGATACGGATAACCGGCTTACTGCCCGCAATCATGACGCTCTGCACGGTGGTGTTCATGGCGTTGAGCGCCATAATGGCGGACTGCACCTTGCTCATTTGCTGGTTGATATCGGCGATGGATTTCATGATTAAACCCCTTTGACGACGTCGGCGTTGACCTGCGGAACCCCGATTTCAGCAGCCAGATTCATGGCAGCTATCACCAGGTTACTGACGGCCAGCGGATACAGCAGGCTGACCATGCTTTTTCGGTTACTGCCCAGATTACTCAGGCGGGCGCGGATGGCCTCCACTGCGCTGGCGTCCATGATGTCGGCGAGTTGCTTACCGGCGCGTTGCAGCTTGAACGTCAGAAACTCTTCGAGGCTGTTGTCCAGCGGCAGGAGTTCAACCACCTCGCAGCGCTGGACGACCTCACGGACTTCCATGTTGCGTTCGGACAGTTTGTCCGCCAGCTCAGGCTGGCCAATCAGCACGATGGACAGCAGCTTTTTGAAGCCGGACTCCAGTTCAAAGAAGCGTTTAAGGTGCTTCAGTGTCGGAATGGGCAGACTGTGGGCCTCCTCAATCACCAGAACATGGCTGAAACCCGCCTGGCTGCTGTCCTTCAGAACGCGGTGCAGCTGGCGGAAACGGGCGTCCTGGCTGCGTTTGATGCTCTCCAGTGGCGCTATGCTGCTGATGATGGCTTCGGCGATAGCTGCCGCCTTGAGGGTTTTGCCCTTCACATCATTGTCTTCCATGGCGATGATGTATGGCTCTATGACAATCACCGGCGCGTTCTCACGGTTAACGCGTTCAATCAGGTCGCGGCGCAGCGTGGATTTACCCGCGCCGGACTCGCCGATAACCGCCAGAAAGCCACCGTGGCGGGCAGTCTGGAACAGCGCCTCACGCACGTAGCGGATATCCGGCGTGGTGAACACATCGTCCGCGCCCTGCATAGCTTCATCGGCGAACGGGTCACGGAAAAGGCCAAACGCTTTTTTAGTTGCTGGAAATAACACCTGCTTTTTGAGTAACATGTTCTCTTCCTCACTGAGGTTGGTTTTATCGGTAGTACCCGCTGTACGGGGCGTGACAGCGCCCTGTACAGCATCAAAACTCTTCGCTGTATCAATCCCCTGACTTTCCAGATATAACGCCAGACGCTGGCGCACCTCCTCCGTGCTGGTGCGGGGCCACTCGTTATGGTTCACAATCTGGGCCAGCGTGGCCTCGGAAACGGCGACGGCTCTTGCCACCACCGCCTGCGGGATGCGGGCCTCTTTCAGTTGTTGCTTCAGTACCAGCATGCCTTCCTCCTCAGTTACCGTTAACGATGCTGATAACGCTGTTGCGGGCCGGAGTGGTCAGGGTGACCATGACCTCATCCAGCGTGGCTTCCGGTACGCCATCCGGGTACTGCGCCGTTAACTGGCGGTAATGTTCCGGCGTCCAGATGTGGCCGTTAACGCTGAACTTCTCGCGCAGGGCTTTCGCGGCCTCCACATGGGTCAGCGGACGCTGCTCAATACGCGGCCCGCGCACGTCTGAAGCCTGACCGCGCTTCGGCATATAGGCCGGAAGCGTGGTGTCGTCGATATGTTTGTACGGGTCAAGTCGCCCGCCGAACGGCAGCGCCTTCGCCTTGCGTGCAGCAGCTGCATCGGCGGCGTTATCGGTGCCCGTGACCAGCTCTTCGATTTCTTTTGCAGCCGTCTGCGCCGGGGTCTCCGGCAGGGCTTTGTAGCTTTCGCCAAATACCGCCGCGCTTTCGGCAAAGCCGAACTCGTTCTTTCTGACCTCCTCGACCAGGAAGAACGTCTCGTGACCGTCCTCACCGGTCAGCACCACCTGCGCCACATCGCTGCGCCACGGGTTACGGGTAATCATCAGTTTTTCGCCGACCAGTACGCCCGGTACTGTCGAAACATCAAACTCAGCGCCCCGGAACGAGACACGCAGTTTTGATGTGACCTTGCGGAGTTCCGGTGCGGCCACCGCCAGTTCGCGGCAAACCTCAACGGATGGCGCTTTTTTCAGCTGGTCAGCAGTAATCTTCAGCCAGATATCCGTGCGGGTTTTACCGTGGCGGCTGTGGACCGCCGTGGCGTTAAAGTGGCTGCGCCATTTCACCGCCAGCGCGTTCAGTTCGTCCAGGCTATGAACCGGCTGGAATTTGAGACCCGGCTCCAGTTTGCGTTCGATAATGTCACGGGCCTTTTCCACCTGCCCGGTGGCGCGGGCGTTATGCGGCTTGTGCGCTATCAGATTGATGCCCAGCGAGCGGCACATGTTTTTCGTCATGCCAGCGGTGTTCGCCGAACCGGGATCAAGGTAGAGTATTTTCGGCACGCCGTGCAGCACGTCCGCGCCGCCGCGCTCCTGCATGGCGTTGATAAGTACAGAACAGAGGTTCTCACCAGATTCCGCACCCATCACGTACTCAACGTAAATCCAGCCGCTGGTATGGTCGGTAATCTCGTAACTCCACACGCGGTCACTGGCGATGCGGGCGATGTTGGCAGGCTTGTTCTTGTAGAACTTCGCGCTGTCCATCACCTGCAGCCCTTTATGGCCGTTGCTCAGGTAGTAAAGCGTACAAAGTGAGGCATCAATCTCCCAGACGTGATTGGGATGCAGGCTGGCCATCTCGGACGACGGGGCCGGTGCGTCAAGCTGTTCCGGGTGCAGACCATAGTTCCGCAGGGCGCGGCTGATGGTGTCCTCGGACAGCGGGAAAAACTCGCCTGTGGCCTCGTCCGTTCTGCCAGCAATGATAAAGCCGTTTGACCGCAGGGTCTCCACCGCATCCGCGATGGAATACAGGCGCTTACCGTTCTTACGGGTGGCCTCGCGCAGCGTGGCAGATATCAGCGCGGCTTCGTCGCGGCTCAGGGCACTGCGCCCGGCATCGGCGCGTTTTTTACGTTTGTCAGTCACTGATACCTCCTTCAGCTTGCGCAGCAGGGTGGCGCGGGACATGCCCAGTTCGGCGCAGGCGGCATCATATATCGCACCACGCTTACCATGCCCCGCGTCACGTGCCGCGCGGGCAACATAAACCAGTCGTTCAGTCAGGGCGGCACTCATGGGTTATGCCTCCTGCCCGTTAATCTCTGGCGTCGGGTCAGTCAGCCATGAAGGGGCTGCGTTGCCTGTCGGCTCGTCCGGCAGGTCAAATGTGGAGCGCAGGCTACGCGCGGAGCTTTCCAGCTGGCAGACCAGACCGGCCATAAAGTCTCTGGGGGTATCAATCATGTTTTCAGCACAGTATGCGCACAGGGTCTCAAAGGCGCTGGACAAGCGAACGGCGATGGCAGATTCCGCCTCAACCGCTAACGCTGTAACTTCCGCACGCAGCTTCTTCACCTCTTCGTCAGGCTTGGGCGGCTGGATACGGGATTTCTTCTCCAGTTTTGTGGAAAGCGAGTCGATTTTTTCGTTTTTGTCGGCGAGTACGCGCTGTTGTGCTGCGTTGGTTTCACGGGCTTCGCGTAGGGCGGCCTTCAGTTCGCGGCTGGTCATGCGATCAATATCATCAAGCGTTGCCCCGGCGACGGTTCCACCATCAGCTAATGCGTCGAGTTCTTCGTCATCCAGAACCATCAGTTCATACAACTTGGTCTTACCTAAAACGGTCAGCGCTGTCCGTTTTGAATTTTGATCGCCATTACCCAAAAATTTCACACTGGCCTGCATCATGCGGCGTGCGACGCGCGGCTCAAGGCCGAGGTCATTTTCGAGAATATTTATAAAATCGCCGTGAGGTTCATTCTCCTTGAGAATTACCAGTCGCTTACCCGCCTCCAGCATGGCTTCTGCACTCTGAGCCATGTAAAAACGAGTTTCATGGACAATACGATCGCGTTCATACGGCAGCCCATCACCAAACTGCTGCATGATTTCGAGGCGATGTTCGGTCATGGCATTAAGACTAACGTTGAGGCCATCACTCAGCGGTGCGTCTTCCATTAGTTCAGCTGGTTGTGATTTTGTGCGTCCCATTTCAACTCCTTAGCGACTGCCAGCCATAACGCGCTGGTTGATTTCATTAATACGATCCTGTGCCCGCGCCATTTCGGTACTGTGCGCCATGGCGATTTGTAAGAGCTGGACTCCAGGAGCAAAACGTCCGTTATCCAGTTTCAGGGCCAGTCCTTCTTCGATAAGGGTATTGAGCGCACGATTGATATTCGCCGGTGACTCGCCCAGAGCCGATGCCAGTTCACCGTTAGAAACACCGTTCAGAGCGTGACCGCGTAAAGCCTTAAGGACACGCAAAATACGGGTACCTGAGCTTGATGTATTTGGTTTACTCATGACGCCTCCTTGAGGATGCCGGGGGTAACTTCTTTGCCTATTGCGACCGAAAGGTCTCGTAGAATCCGATAAGTCAAACGACCGCGTGGAAGTTCGCTTTTGCCTGCCCAGCGGCTGACAGCCTGGGTAACTGTTCGTGGCTCATAGCCCGCGTTAAGCGCGAACTGGCGCAAGCTACTGCCTCTTTCAACCAGCCGTGCCCGAACTTGTTGTTTGTTCATATGCACCGTGTTCCTGTTGGGTTATGATGTACTCTATTGGGTCTATTGTACGCACCCAAACGGGTATGTCAAATTGAGATATGTTCAAATGAGTATAAAAGAGAGATTGCGCGAAGCGATGGATGCTAAGGAATTGACAATAAAAGCATTGTCAGACTTATCAAAAATTCCATATCGCTCACTTCAAAACTATCTGCGTGGAGAAAGAGAACCTAATGCAGAGGCTCTTGTTGCGCTAAGCACCCATTTGAACATATCAATAGATTGGCTACTTACTGGTAAAGGGGAAGCTGTTGGGGTAGAGAAAGCACAGCCAGCTAATCAGGAGCAGCATTTCAACCAGTCTGATCTGAAGTTATTGGAGCTGCTCAACCAACTGGAGCCAGAGGTACGAAAAGAGTTGCTGCGAGGCGCTGAGGAAAAACAGCGAATGATTGATATGGAAAAACAGCTTAAGGAGCTGTCCGCAGCGTTCGAGAGATTAAAAAATACGGGTTAATCTGTTCCTATTAAGAACATTAGAGGTATAAGGACATGACTATGCGCAAATTATTTTTACCGTTGATATTTGTTTTATCTGGGTGTGGAGATAATACCGAACCTGCTGATACGTCAACCACAGCTAAGGAGCACGCGGTTTTTAGCGTTGAAACAGATAATCCGGTTGTAAATCGCGAATTACCGTTTATTCGCCAACAACTCCCCGGCTTGGATAAGTACGCGGACAGTTTTGAAAAAATCGAAGTATCCGAGGATAGCGAACGCCCGGTGACAACGGTGCAGTTTCATATTAAAGACGAAAATAATATTCCAAGTGACTACATAGCCTCTGGTCATAATTGTTATTTGTTCATATCAAATAATGCCCACGAAGTGAAAATATCTAAATCAGCATGTCAGGCTGTTTTTTTCGATAAAACGGATGTTCCCGGTGGTGACCTGACCGTGAAACTTGATAAGGAAAAAGTTCCTATGACAGATGATGGTAAGACCCCGCGTGCAGGCTGTTTGAAAGCTTATTCACCAGAGCCAGATAATGATTATTGGACTTGTCCAAGGCAGGATTAAATGTTTAGGTGGTGCTGCAGATGCACCACCACCTTTAACTACCTCTTTCAAAAATTACAAATTACCAGCTCTTTCTTCGGGCTGGGTTTGCCAGCTAGCTTAAGGTTGTAACTGATATCAACCGACTGCATGTTCAGACCGTTGAATGCCTGCCGCATTTCTGGGATATCGTTCACTGATATAATCATCTTCCCTTTGATCCTTCGCGCTAAATCTGCCATGTGATCATAGTTTTCCAGCCCGAACTCCACACCATAGCCTTCCGTTCCCCAGTACGGTGGGTCACAGTAGAACAGCGTATGTGGGCGATCATATCGCTCTATGCACTGGTGCCAGTCCAGATGCTCTATCAGCGTTCTCGACAGGCGCAGGTGTGCCATCGACAGTTCTTCTTCAATACGCAGCAGATTGAAGCGCGGCGCACTGGTTGTAGAGGTACCGAATGTGTGATCGGCGACCTTACCGCCAAACGCCTGTTTCTGCAGGTAGTAGAACCGGGCCGCCCGCTGAATGTCGGTGAGTGTCTCTTCCGGCGTATCCTGTAGCCATTTGTAAATCTGACGGCTGACCAGTGCCCATTTGAACTGGCGGACAAACTCTTCCAGGTGATGTTTTACCACCCGATACAGATTCACCAGATCACCGTTGATATCGTTAATGACTTCGATCTTGCTGGGTGTCTTAAGAAAATAAAGCGCAGCTGCTCCGCAGAATGGCTCCACATAGCAGGTATGGGCCGGAAATAACGGTAAAATATGCTTCGCCAGACGACGTTTTCCGCCAATCCAGGGAACGATGGGCAAAGATTGTTCTTTCATTATCCGTAAGCCTTTTGCAATCAGTGAAAATATGGCAGGCTAGTCTGGTCTCGCGAGACTGACTGAACCCTGGTCGGCTCACAGTGCATACCTGTGGGTTGATGACCAGCCCGGTGTTCGCGCACCGGGCTGGTCGTTCTTTCACTGTCAGAATGAGGTTTATAGATAACTGTTTTCTATTAACGCGATTTACTGGATGTGTTACCGGCGTGCAGTGTTTGTTCGATAAGGATTGTTTTCTGAATGGGAACGTATTACACACTTGATTCCGCTAATCGTCTGCCTTCGCCTTGCCATGTAATTACCGGAAAATACGAACCTGAAGCGCCGGAGCTGGCCGCTTTCCTTCATCAGATGTATCCCGATGGTCTTTCCAAGCACGGTCATAACTATCTCTATAACCCCGGCCCTAAAATGGAAGATGACAGTGGAGTCAGCAGAAGTCTGCTGGTCGGTCTGGTGTTTGAGTTAGTTCGCCGTAGCCATTTTCCTGACAAACCTTCCCGCTATCAGTCACTGTTTGCCTGTCAGCATCTGAGTGAAGTCAGGAAGTTCCGGGCATTACTGGCCGATGAGAGAGGCGAAGACGAAATCAGAACGGCACCGATATATGAAGTCATCACAGATGAGCCGGTGCATCGCGGAGATATGAGGTTATTGAACAGTGATTGCCCGGTGCTGGAATTGTATCACCGGGCCTGGCTTTACTGGTCGGGAGAAGCGGCCCCGGTTAAAACTGGTGAGGAAGAACCGTTCTGGGAACTGCTGATTCCGCTTCCAGTCTTCGTTGGCCGCCGGATAACTGAGTAGCAGGATTAGGTGCGGCTTTATATCGTGATGTCGCCGCCACATTGCCAATCATCATGACGTTGTTTTCTCCGCTGGCGAAATGGCTGCTTCGCGTTTCAAGCGCCGTCAGCGCGTTTCTCAGTTCTGCAATCGCCTCGGTTGGACAACTGGCATCCACGCTTAGCGTGTAAGTTTTATTCTGCTCTCCGGTTCTGATCCCAAAGAGGAACCCTTTTTTAAGTCCGGTCTGTTTCGGTTCAGTCATCGTGCTTGCCTCCCCTGTGTTTTGTGTGCCACCATTCTGGCCGCTTCCCTCTGCGAACACTTATAACGCGCTTTAAAATCCGTATCCCGCCACATTTGTGATGCTGTCTCCCACACAACAAGGAGACACCCATGAAAAACCTGAAAAAATTCATTCCCTCTGTTAAAAAGCCACGTCTCAGCGGCTGGCTGTTGACCTCAGCGCTGCTGCTCGGCACCATCGGTCTTGTATCGCCCCAGCAACTGCCGGTGGTTGTCTACAAGCTGTCCCTCATCACGCTGGCGGCAGTGCTGGGCTACTGGCTTGACCGTTCGCTTTTCCCCAAGGCCCGTCCCGGTCAGTACCTGAAGCATGATGACAGGCTGATGGCTGATGGTCGCTTCCCCGTCCAGACTGGCCTTCACCTGGTCTTTTCCGCTGCGCTAATCCGCCGTGCACTGATTGTTGCCGCAGTCTGTCTGGCCGTAGCGACGGGGCTGTAATCATGAACTGGCCTCAAATCACCCTCATCATCCTGCTTGCCTTTGGTCTGGGCGTAACCGCCATTAAGCATGGCGAGCCACGCAACGATAAATACAGCTTCTGGTGGCAGCTCGCTGGCAACCTGGTTATTGCCTGGCTGCTCTGGTGTGGCGGCTTCTTCAGTCAGGCCCGCGCAGCCCAGCCACCGCAGGCCGCGCTGCAGTATCGCGACGATGTGATCCGTAATGCCCGGCTTGAATGGGGAATGTCTGCGCCGGTGGCTGACTTCGCCGCACAGCTGCATCAGGAAAGCGGCTGGCGACCTGATGCGGTCTCGCCGGTTGGCGCTCAGGGGCTGGCGCAATTTATGCCCGCCACCGCTGACTGGATAAGCCAGCTGATGCCGGGGCTGAACAGCCGCGAGCCGTTTAATCCGGCGTGGGCCATCCGGGCGCTGGTCAGCTATGACCGCTGGCTGTGGCAGCGCGTCAGCGCCGCCAACGGCTGCGAACGTATGGCCATGACGCTGTCGGGCTATAACGGCGGTCTGGGCTGGGTACAGCGGGACAAGCGGCTGGCCACGCAGCAGGGGCTGGACAGCACCCGCTGGTTTGGGCATGTCGCCACGGTGAATGCCGGGCGCAGCGCTGCCAACTGGCGAGAGAACCGTCATTATCCGCAGCGCATCCTTCGGGAGCTGGCCCCCCGTTATCTCACATGGGGAGGCAGCAGCTGTGTGGAACCTGGTTAAAAGATTACCGTGGCGCGGCATGGTGCTGGCGCTTGTTCTGGTGGCTGCTCTTTATGGATTGAACCGCTGGGGCTATCACGACGGTTCTGAGGACGCAAAACGTGACGGTGACGCAGCGCTCAGTCGGCTGCAGTCAGCGTTCGACACGTACAAAACGGAGCAGGCAACGCTTGAGAACGCTGCGCTGCGGGCCTGGGCAAAACGGTATCAGGAGCAGGTAGCCGTCGGGCAGCAGGCTGAAGCCAGTTACCTTGAGCAGATTGCTCAACTGGAGAGCCAGAACAAACAACTACAGGGGCAAATTAACGATGTCACACAGCGCTGGATTGATGAAAAAGGTAAGAGCCATCCCATTGAGTGCGTGTTTACTCGCGGTTTCGTGCGCCAGTACAACGCCGCGCTCGGATATGACAACGCATCCGTCGACACCGGTCATTCAGACGCAACTGCCGCCGCTGGCACCGGCACTGGCGCAGCGTCCGGGCAATCTGAAGCCGCTGACGCCTGGCTACGCGACTCAGGCGTCTCCCAGCGTGACGTCCTCGCCAACATCATCGACAACGCGAAGCAGTGCCGCAGCTGGCGCAGCCAGATAAACAGTCTGCTGGACGAACGGGAAGGATTACAGAAATGACGTTGCAGGTTGAATTCTGGACGGTGGTGGGCTTTCTCATCACCTTCATGAGCTTTGTCGGCGGTATGGCCAAGTGGCTGTTCAGTAAAGCGGAAGAGCGTCAGGCGGCGCGGTTCGCCTCCCTTGAGCAGTCGCTGCAACAGTCCGCCTCCAACTGGGGCGAGCTGGAAAAAGAATTTATGCGGTTTAAGGCGGATTTACCGCTGAACTACGTCCGCCGCGAGGATTACATCCGGGGCCAGACGGTCATCGAGGCCAAGCTGGACGCACTCTACAACAAACTGGAAGTGGTACAGCAGTACCGTCATACAGGAGGTCACCATGGTTGATATCACCCGCGTGCGCCGGGAATCCCTGCGCTGGAGTCTGCTGGTTGCTCTGAACAAAACCCGCCCGTACACCGCCAGCGAGACGCTGCTGCTGGACGTGTCCCGCGCCATCTACCCGGACACCACGCCGCTGGAGCTGCGCCGTGAGCTGGATTATCTGTCAGACCGCAAGATGGTTGATCTGGAGAAGAAACCCTCCGGCGGCTGGTTTGCTGACCTGACCCGCCTCGGCGTAGACCTGGTGGAATACACCGTGGAATGCGGCCCAGGCATCGCCCGCCCGGAAAAGTACTGGAGTGAATGATGGCCAGACGCAGCACGATAGAAAAGCTGCCGGAAGACGTGCGTCGCTGGCTTGAGCGGGCGCTGACTGAATCCGGCTTCAGCGGGTATAACGAGCTGGAGTCCCTGCTGCGTGAGCAGGGTTACGTTATCAGCAAATCGGCTATCCATCGCTATGGCCAGAAGATTGAGCGCCGTTATGGCGCTATCCGTGCTGCCACCGAAGCGGCTCGTATGCTGACCGAAGGTGCGGCTGACGATCAGGATGCACGTTCGGAGGCGGTGATCGCCCTGATTCAGACCGAGCTGTTCGAGAGCATCGTCCAGCTGCAGGAAGCGGAAGAAGGCGAAGTCGACCCTAAAGAGCGCGTGGCGCTGCTGTCGAAGGTTGCAAAGAACGTGGCCACGCTGTCCCGCGCTTCCGTCAACCTTAAGAAGTTCCAGTCCGAAGTCCGGGCCAGAGCGCAGCAGGCGGCCAGCAACGCCGAGAAGATTGCCCGTAAGGGTGGACTGTCAACCGATGCGGTACAGGCGCTGCGTCGTGAAATTCTGGGGATTGCCACATGAGCCAGCTTGCTCCCGTTTTGCCTGATACCTCGGCGCTGGATATCCCCGCCGTTCTGATGCCCTACCAGCAGCGCTGGGTGGCTGACACGTC
The DNA here is from genome assembly GCF_005781065.1 of Escherichia sp. E1130. Classification (NCBI taxonomy): domain Bacteria; kingdom Pseudomonadati; phylum Pseudomonadota; class Gammaproteobacteria; order Enterobacterales; family Enterobacteriaceae; genus Escherichia; species Escherichia sp. E1130. The sequence continues at coordinate 142,532 of NZ_VATL01000005.1, read as the reverse complement.
TCCGCTTAAGGTGATTGAGAAGAGCCGCCGTACCGGTATCACCTGGGCTGAGGCGTCCGATGATGTGCTGACCGCTGCCTCTTCAGCCCCTGCGGGCGGGATGAACGTGTATTACATCGCCTATAACCAGGACATGACCGTCGAATATATCCAGGCGTGTGCGATGTGGGCGCGGGCATTCAACTATGCTGCCAGTGAAATCGAAGAGGGTTTCTGGGAGGAGGACGAAGACGACAAGCACATCAAGACCTACACCATCAAATTCCCTGACTCCGGCTTCCGCGTTGTCGCGCTCTCAAGTCGCCCGTCTAACCTGCGTGGCCGTCAGGGCATCATCGTTATCGACGAAGCGGCGTTCCATGAGCAACTGGACGAGCTGCTGAAGGCGGCGCTGGCGATGCTTATCTGGGGCGGTAAAGTGCGCGTTATCTCCACCCATGACGGTGACGATAACCCGTTCAATACGCATATCGGTGATATCCGGGCCGGGCGTCAGGGGGGCAGCGTACATCGCATTACTTTTCAGGAGGCCGTGTCCGAGGGACTGTTCCACCGCGTCTGCCTGCGTACCGGGAAAGAATGGTCGGAAGCGTCCGAGCTGGCGTGGATGGCATCGGTGTACAAATTCTACGGTGCAGGTGCATCGGAGGAGCTTGACTGTGTTCCGGCCAACGGCGGCGGAGCCTGGCTGTCCCGCGCCCTGATTGAGTCCCGTATGTCAGCTGGCACGCCGGTGTTGCGCCTGACCTGCCCGGAGGGCTACGAGCTGAAGCCCGACGACGTCCGCTGGAGCGAGACGCAGGAGTGGCTTGATACGCATCTGAAGCCGTTGCTGGAGGCGCTCCCCGCTGACGCACGTTCTTTCCTGGGTCGCGACTTTGGCCGCAGCGGTGACCTGTCGGTGGACTATCCCCTGCTGCAGGAGAAGAACCTGGTTCGCCGTGTGCCGTTTGTGATGGAACTGCGCAACGTGCCGTTCAAACAGCAGGAGCAAATCGCCTGGTACCTGATGGATGGCCTGCCGAACCTGATGGGGGCGGCGCTTGATGCCCGTGGTAACGGCTCTTATCTCGCCGAATACGCCATGCAGCGCTACGGCTCCAGCCGGGTTAAGCAGGTGATGCCAACTGAAAACTGGTATCGCGAGCATATGCCGCCGGTCAAGGCTGCGCTGGAAGACGGCAACCTGGTGGACTTACCAAAGGATGAAGACACGCTGGACGACCTGCGGGCCGTTCAGGTGGTAAACGGCGTTCCCCGCGTGCCGGAACAGCGCTCAAAAGCGAAGTCTGACAATGGTAAGCGTCACGGGGATTCAGCCATCGCGCTGGCGCTGGCGTACTTCGCCAGCCGTGAAATTAACAAAGGGCCGGTGAAGGCAAGCTCACGCCGTCGTCGTCAGGCGGCCCGTATGCTGGAGGATTACTGATGGCCCGTGGACTCTGGGTTTCACCCAATGAGTTTGTCTCTTTTGCCGAACCCAATAAAACGCTGACGGAGCAGATCGCCTCGCGCAGCCGCTCCATCGACTTCTTCGGGCTGGGGATGTACCTGCCTAACCCTGACCCTATTCTTAAATCTCAGGGCCGGGATATCCGCATCTATCGCGAGCTGCGTACCGACCCGCTGGTCGGCGGCTGCATTCGCAGGCGTAAGGCGGCGGTCAAATCACTGGAGCGCGGCCTTGAACGCGGTCATGCCCCGGCACGGGTATTCAGCTTCATCCGGGATATGCTCGACGATCTGGATCTGTCCCGCATCATCGGCGAGATGACCGACGCCGTTCTCTACGGGTATCAGCCCTGTGAGATCATGTGGGGACGCTCTGTTAAATCCTGGGCCATTGCCGATATCGTGGGTAAACCACCGGAGTGGTTCCAGTTCGATAACGACAACCTGCTGCGCTTTCGCGCTAAAGACGCCGGGCTGGAAGGCGAGCCGGTACCACTGAACAAGTTCGTGGTACCGCGTCAGGACGCGACCTACGACAACCCATATGGCTTCCCTGACCTGTCGATGTGCTTCTGGCCCGTGACATTCAAAAAAGGCGGCATGAAGTTCTGGGTACGCTTTGCCGAGAAATACGGCTCACCGTGGGTTATCGGCAAGCATCCGCGCGGTACGGCACAGGGCGAAATTGACCTGCTGCTGGACTCCATGGAGGCAATGGTGGAGGATGCGGTGGCCGCTATCCCTGACGATTCCTCCATTGAAATTAAGGAGGCCGCAGGCAAGGCCGACAGCAGCGATATTTATCAGAACCTGATAACGCTTGCCCGCAGTGAAATCTCCATCGCCCTGCTGGGGCAGAACCAGACCACCGAGGCTAACAGTAACCGCGCCTCCGCGCAGGCCGGACTGGAGGTCACCGATGATATCCGTGACGCTGACGCTGATATCGTGGAAAGCGCGGTGAATCAGACTATCAGGATGGCGGTATCAATGAACTTTGGCGATGTGGCCAGCCCCGTCTGGAAGATGTGGGAACAGGGAACGGTCGACGATACCCAGGCGACCCGCGACGAGAAACTCAGCCGCGCCGGTGTGGTCTTCACCCCGAAATACTTCAAGCGTGAGTACCAGCTGCAGGACGGCGATATTGACGAGACACCACCGTCAGAACGCCAGAAGAACATGCTGCCGCTGTCATTTGCCGAGGCCATTGATGCCGATATTCAGGCACAGCAGGCCCTGGACGACGCGCTGGATATTCTGATGAACGGAGGCGCGTTAAATGGCACGCTGGAACCCGTACTGGCTCCTCTGTTTAAGCGGGTAGAGGATGGTGTTAACCCGTCTGAGCTGCTGGGCGAACTGGCCGAGCTGTACCCGCAGATGAACGCGGATGACCTGCAGGAACGGCTGGCACGGATTATGTTTGTTGCAACTGTCTGGGGGCGTCTGCATGAGCGTGACAACGGCTGAACTAGCGTACTGCATGACGCTTCCCCCGAAGCGGGCTATCAGTTACCTGAAGTCCAAAGAGTATAGCTTCACGTGGGACTGGGAGGAGATGTGGCAGGATGCCCATGCCCGCGCCTTTACCGTCGCCAAAGTAACCCGCCTTGATATCCTGGAAGATATTCGCGGGGCACTGCAGCAGGCTGTCGATGAAGGAAAAACAGGCCGCTGGTTCCGGCAGGAACTGGAGCCGGAGCTGCAGCGTAAGGGATGGTGGGGGCCACGTGACACCACCGATCCGGTAACGGGCGAGCCGGTCACCATCCAGCAGGGCAGTCCGTGGAGGCTCGACACCATCTTTCGCACCAATATGTCCGTACTCTACAGCGCCGGTCGCTGGGCCGAGCAGATGGAGAACGTCGACGACAGGCCGTACTGGATGTATACCGGCATCAACGACAGCCATACCCGCAAGAGCCATCTGGCTCTGCATGGTCTGGTGCTGCGCTATGATGACCCGTTCTGGCAGGCGTTTTACCCGCCGAACGGCTGGCGTTGCCGCTGTGGCGTGATTGCCCTGAGCGCGGCGGATGTGCGTGCCCGTGGCCTGAAGGTGTCAGGTTCTGGCTCAGCCATGGGATGGGAGCTGAAGCTGGTCTCAGAGAAAACAGGCGAGATGCAGAACGTCGCCACCTTCAATACCGGCACCACGAAGGTGGCCACCGACGTCGGCTGGTCTTATGCGCCGGGGGCTGCATACCGTCCCGACCTTGCCCGCTATCAGGGGACGCTTCAACCGCTGGCACAGCAGGAACTGAGAGGATAACGATGGCTTCCGATAACCTGGTCAATGTCACCATTAACGATGAATCCCTGCGCCGGAGCCTCCGTGCGCTGGATCTGGCTGCCACAGACCTGGAACCGGTGATGCGCAAAATCGCCGGAACCCTGCTGGCGGAAACGCAGTTTAACTTTCTCGATGAGGGGCGTCCGGGATGGACTCCCTCGCTGGCAGCGCAGGAGCGCGACGGGCAAACGCTGCAGGATATCGGGCGTCTGATGGGGTCGGTATCAACCGACCATGACGACCGGCAGGCAGCGGTTGGCACTAATGTCATTTATGGGCCGATTCACCAGTTCGGTGGTAAAACGGGGCGTAATGAGTCCGTTGAACTTCCTGCCCGTCCGTTCCTGCCGCTGACGAGGGACGGTGAGCTGCAGCCTGAAGTGGTTGTCCCTATCCTCGATACGATTGTCCGCCATCTTGAAGCAGCGGCCCGTCGCTGAGTTTTGTCTCTGCAGGCGGGTGATTTATCATTGCCAGCCGCTGAGGGGCTGTATTACCTTTATAAAGGCTTTACAGCCCCCGCTTTGCACCACTATTCGCCCGCAGCGTGACATTTCCCGTACTGATACCCCCGATTTTTTCTAAAGCAGATTAAAAGCGCTGCTGACGCTTTTTCCACAGACTGTCCCCGACAACGTAACGCGGGACAGCAAAATGCCAGCCATTCACATTTTTAAAGCCGGTACTCATACCGATATGCACGGCACGAAACTGCCGTTCACGCAAAGCGATCTTGCCGCCTGCGTGAAAGCCTATGACCCGTCCGTCCATGAAGCACCACTCGTTATTGGCCACCCCAAAACGGAAGACCCGGCGTGGGGCTGGGTGAAATCCCTGTCGCTTAACGGCGGTGATCTGCTGGCAGAGCCTGACCAGCTCGACCCGCAGTTTGCCGAACTGGTGGGCAACGGACGCTTCAAGAAGGTCTCCGCCTCGTTCTATCTCCCTGACTCACCGAACAACCCGAAGCCCGGCACGCTTTACCTGCGTCATGTCGGCTTTCTGGGGGCGCAGCCACCTTCCATTAAGGGGCTGAAGCAGGTGTCGTTTGGTGAGAAAGAAGAAGGCGTCGTGGAGTTTGCCGACTGGAGTGATATCACCAACGCCTCTTTATGGGGCCGTCTGCGCGATTTCCTGATTGCCCAGTTCGGGCTGGATGAGACCGACAAGGTACTTCCTTCATGGCAGGTTGACTCCCTGCGCGAAGAGGCTTACCGCGACACCGGGAAGTCTGAACCGGACTTCAGTGAACACAATCCCAACCCTCAACAAGAGAACAGCACCATGACTGAAGAAGAAATCAAAGCGCTTCAGGCGGAAAACACACGTCTGAAAGCGGAAGCCACCCAGCGGGCGGAACAGGAAGCGAAGGATAAGCAGGACAAACTGCACGCGGAAAACGTCTCCTTTGCCGAGAAGCTGGTTGGTGATGGCCGACTGGCCCCTAAAGCGAAGTCAGTTGTTGTGGCCATCCTGGACGCGGTCTCTGCAGGTGACAAGCCGGTTGAGTTTGCCGAGGGCGATACCCGCACCCCGCTGGCCACGGCGTTTAAGACGCTGCTGGACAGCACTGATCCGGTACTGAATTTCAGTGAGCACGCGACCAAAGACCGCGTGAACACGGATATCAAAACGACGTCAGCAGAGTTTGCTGAAGCCGACCCGGAACGTCTGGCGCTGCATCAGAAAGCGCTGGAACTGTCGAAAAAAGAAGGCATCAGCTACGACGCTGCTGTCTCCCGCTGCCTGTAATTAAGGAGAGAACATGTCTGACTATTTAAAGGGTAAGCGCGTCGTTGACCCGGTGCTGACCAGTATCGCTCGCGGTTATAAAAATGCCGCGTTCATCGGCGAACGCATCTTCCCTATCGTACTGACCGATAAGGAAGGTGTGACCGTGCCGACCTTCGGTAAATCCGCCTTTGTGGAGTACGACACCGAGCGTGCCGTGGGGGCTGACAGCAACGTTCTGGTGCGCGAGAAAACCGGCAAACTGGACCTGGTTCTTAACGAGCACGATCTGGCCGCGCCGGTGGACTATCGCGAGCAGGCCGAGTCGATGTTCAACGAAGAGGCCAAAGCCATTCGCCGTGTGACCAGCGGCGTCAACCTGAAGCGCGAACTGTATGCGGCCCGTCTGGCTCAGGACAAAAAAGTCTATCGCGCGGCTAACGTCAAGGCGCTGGCTGCGGCTGAACGCTGGGCCGGTGGTCAGGGTGACCCGATTGGCATCATTGAAGGCGGGATCGAAGCGGTGCGTAACGCCACAGGCCTGCGTCCGAACCTGATGACCATGGGGGCAAGCGTCATGTCGCTGCTGAAGTTCCACCCGGCGATTCAGGCAGCGATTGGTGCCAACGAGCGCAAGCGTATCACCATCGAAATTCTGAAAGACCTTTTCCAGCTGGAAGATGTGGTGATCGGCGAGCCGGTCTCCATGGCCTCCATGAAAGACGCGCAGAACAAGGACAAAGTCCCGACCGATATCTGGGGCGACAACCTGATGCTGCATTACGTCGGCAAACCCCAGCCGGGCACCGACAGCGCCGACGAAAACGAGCCGTCCTTCGGTTACACCCTGCGCCGTAAAGGGATGCCGGTGGCGGATAAATACGACGGCGTCGGCGGCAAGGTGAAGTACTGCCGTTATACCGATATCTACAAAGTCGCCGTGGTCGGTGGCGATGCCGGGTATCTCGTCACCAACATCGTGAAATAAGGAGACGGTCATGGGTACAACTCAGCAGGTCATTCTGACCACTACCGTGACGGCCAGCGCGGCGCTGACACAACAGCGCTTTGTCGGTGCCGATAACGCACCCTGTCAGGCCGGAGCCGTCGCGCTCGGCGTGGCTGAGGTGGATGCCGCTGCCGGTGATGTAACGCCGGTCAACGTACTGGGTATTGTTGCGGTCGAGGCCGGTGCCGCGATTGCTAAGGGGCAGAACGTCCAGTCGGATGCAAACGCCTGCGCCGTTCCTCAGACAGCCGCCACGGAAGATACTCCTGCGGGTATCTCTGCCGGGATTGCGCTGGATGAGGCACTGGACGAAGGTGACGTTATCCGCATCCTGCGCGGGGTGTGACATGTACTGCACCCTGGCGGATTTACAGGAACAGGTGCCTGAGTCAACGCTGATTCAGCTCACTAACGAGGTTGTGGATTTCGACACCCCTGCCACGGTGAATGTGACGGTTGTGGACAGCTGTATTCGCTACGCCGGGGAGTTGATTGATGCGCACCTTCGTGGCCGCTATACCCTGCCGCTGGCAGAAGTGCCTACCGTTCTGCGGGATATTGCCATCACGCTGGTGCGTTACCGCCTGTATGTCCGTCGTCCTGAAGGTGATCTGCCTGACACCGTCAAAGACGACAACAAAGAGGCCCGGCGTCAGCTTGAGGCTATCCGCGACGGGAAGCTGACGCTGGGGCTGCAGTCCACTCAGAAGGATGTGCCTGAGTCCGGTGAAATCCGGGCGCGGGCACGCCGCCCCACCTTTGGCGGGCGTGACGGCTTACTGGAGAAATACTGATGAACGTTCTGCCCGTCCTAGATGCGGTGCTGGCCCGGTTGCGCGAGAAGCTGCCCCAGTTGCAGGTGGAGTACTTCCCGGAAAAACCGTCCGAATACCGCCTGAATCATCCTGTCGGGGCGTTGCTGCTGAGCTATGTCGGTTCGCGCTTCGACAAACCCGATGATATTGGTGCGGTGATCCAGCCTCAGACTATCCAGCTCTGCGTCTCGGTGGTCTTCCGCCAGCTCAACGGTAAAAGAGGTGCGATTGACGTTCTGGATGCAGTCCGCCGCATCCTCGGTGGTTACACCCCGCCGAACTGCCGCCGTCGTATATGGCTGACCCGTGAAGTGTTTATCGGTGAGGTCAAGGGGCTGTGGCAGTACGCTCTCGACTTCGCAACCGAAAGCGTCTTTATCGAAGACAGCGACTTACCGTCCGGCCCGCTGTTAACCGAAGTGAACTATGAGGAAAGCGAGTGATGAAAGAATACCGCTATTCCGGCCCGGCCAGCGGCGTCACGCTGTCGGACGGAACCGAAATCCTGCTCTGGCCGGGGAAGAATGTTTCCCTGCCGGAGGAGCATGACTATGTGAAGGTACTGGTGGCGCTGAAGCATCTGACGCCGGTATCTGAAGAGACTAAACCCGCCAGCACATCGGCTGTGCAGTCACCAAAGCGCAGGAACGGCGGCGACAACGATGTAAAACTGGAGGACTCCCATGGCAGCTAACTATCTGCATGGCGTCGAAACCATTGAGGTGGAAAACGGTGCCCGCCCGGTAAAAACGGTGAAGTCTGCCGTCATTGGCCTGATTGGTACCGCCCCCATGGGGGACGTCAATACGCTGGTGCAGTGCCTGTCTGAGAAAGATGCAGCGGCGTTTGGCAGCCAGCTCACCGGTTTTACCATTCCGCAGGCACTGGATGCGATCTACGACCATGGGGCAGGCACCGTTCTGGTCATTAACGTGCTTGATCCGGCTGTGCATAAAACCGCTGTGGCCGATGAAGACGTAACGTTCGACAAGGCGACGGGCAAGGCACAGCTGGCTAATCCGGTGGTCGCGCAGCTGGTACTGAAACCGGACAGCGACGGTCAGCCTTATGTGGAAGGTCAGGACTACTCGCTTGATGCGCAGACCGGGGTGATTACTAACCTTGGTAAAAGCATTGCTGCAGATGCAACGGTGAAGGCCAGCTATAACTATGCTGATCCGACCAAAGTCACCCCGGCTGATATCATCGGTGCCGTTAACGCGGCGGGCAACCGTACCGGCATGAAGCTGCTTAACGACAGCTTCAACCTGTTTGGCTACTTCGCCAAAATCCTGATTGCCCCGGTATTCTGCACCCAGAACAGCGTCTCGGTTGAGCTTATCGCCATGGCTGAGAAGCTGGGCGCGGTGACCTACATCGACGCGCCGATTGGTACCACTTTTGCGCAGGCTCTGGCGGGGCGTGGCCCGGAAGGCACCATTAACTTCAATACCAGCTCCGACCGCGTCCGTCTGTGCTACCCGCACGTCAAGGTGTACGACGCGGCCACCAACAGCGAACGGCTGGAGCCGCTGAGCCAGCGTGCTGCAGGTCTGCGTGCCAAAGTCGACCTGGACAAGGGCTACTGGTGGTCGTCCTCCAACCAGGAGATTCTGGGTATCACCGGCGTGGAGCGCCAGCTGTCGGCAATGATTGACGACCCGCAGAGTGAGGTGAACCTGCTCAACGAACAGGGCATCACTACGGTCTTCAGCAGCTACGGCAGCGGCCTGCGTCTGTGGGGCAACCGGACGGCAGCATGGCCAACGGTCACCCATATGCGCAACTTTGAGAACGTTCGCCGCACCGGTGATGTGATCAACGAGTCCCTGCGTTATTTCAGCCAGCAGTACATCGACATGCCGATTACCCAGGCACTGATTGATGCGCTGACGGAGTCGGTCAACGCCTACGGTCGTAAGCTGATTGGCGACGGTGCGCTGCTGGGCTTCAGCTGCTGGTTTGATCCGGCCCGTAATGAAGAAACGGAGCTGGCCGCCGGTCACCTGTTGCTGAGCTACAAATACACGCCGCCACCGCCACTGGAGCGACTGACGTTTGAGACCGAGATCACCTCGGAATACCTGTTAACCCTGAAGGGGAATAGCTGATGGCAAAGATTGAGATCAACCGCATCACGAATGCCAACATCTACCTGGATGGCGCTAACCTGCTGGGCCGGGCCGAGGAGGTCAAACTGCCTGACGTCTCCATGACCATGCAGGAGCATAAGGCTCTGGGGATGGTGGGCAAGGTGGAACTCCCTGCAGGCTTCGACAAGCTTGAGGGCGAGATCAAGTGGAACAGCTTTTACCGCGACGCGATGCTGTCTGCCGCGAACCCGTATAAGTCGCTGGCGCTGCAGTGCCGTTCCAGCGTTCAGCGCTACAGTTCGCAGGGGCTGATTGACGAAATTCCGCTGGTCACCTTCCTGACGATCATGTTTAAGAAGAACCCGCTGGGGACGTTCAAACAGCATGAGAACGCCGAGTTCTCCAGTAGCTTCACCTGCACGTACATCAAGCAGGTACTGGATGGTGAAGAGCTGCTGGAGCTGGACTATCTGGCCAACATCTTCCGCGTCGGCGGCGTTGACCAGTTGACTGATTACCGCATCAATATCGGAGGGTGATCATGGTGGTACCCAAAGTTGAGCGCAAAACGATAGACGACCTAGTGGCGTCGCTGAGTTATCAGACCCACCACGTTCCGGGCACCACGCTGACAATTGCTGTCGCGCTGATGCCAGATGGCTTTATGGTCAGCAGTGGATTCAGCGCCACGGCGCATCCGGGGCTGTTTGATGAAGAGACCGGCAGGAAAGTGGCCATCGCTAAAGCGCAGCACAATGCGACTGAAGCGCTGTGGCAGTTTGAGGGGTACAGGCTGAAGTCCCAGCTGGCATCGGGGAACCACGATGACCGTTGAGATTGAAGATAAAGGCGGGAACTGTGGTTCGATTGGCATGGGGAATGGCACCTGGTTTACCATCCTCGATATTCCGGGGGTGGAAAACCTTTTTAATACCCGTAAAACCAATGACCCGATTGACTGCACCCGCTCCAAAGCACGGAAGCTCGCTGACCTGATTGAGGCATGGGAGCCACCTGACCACTGGTTCACCGGCATCGGCAAATCCGAAGGAAAGGCACTTCTTATCGCCTTCCTGCGTAACTGCAAAGGCTTTCGCACTCACTGATACCAAAGGGGCTTCGGCCCCTTTCTTCTTAATCCCCTTTAATATCTGCCAGTCCCACCACCGGACATACTGCTCTGAACTTACACAGGAGCACGATCATGTCACAAACCCAATCAGATACTTTTAAGCTGTCTTACCCCTTCACCACAGCTGCAGGCACCAGAGTTGAGCAGGTTGAACTGAAACGCCTGACGGTCAAAGACCTGAAGCAGGTGCGCAAAATCAGTAAAGACCCGGCTGACTGGGACGAGCCGCTGATTGCCCGTAGCACCGGTATTCTTCCGGAAGACCTCGATAACATGGATCTTGCCGACTACATGGAGCTGCAGAAACGATTTCAGCAAGTCACTGGGCTGGGCAAGAGCGACGAAAACGCTGATGCAGGCACAGGGGCTGCTGGCGAGGTGGTTTAGATTTCAGCCGGGGGAGATTGATGCCCTCGATACTGACGATCTGGAGATGTGGCTGGAGCAGGCTGAAGAGCAAATCAGAAGCGAGTTCGGCGATAATCAGTAACTCCTCATCACTTAACAGCCGCTACTCGCGGCTGTTCTGCATGGCTCTCAGACATTTTCCTTCCGTTTTTCCGCTTTCAGAGGATAACCACCGTGGCCAGTGAATTTTCAGTCGGCGTCATTATTGGCGGCATTGTCGGAAGCAGCTTCCGTTCTGCCGTCAGCGGTACACGACGCGCCCTTGATTCCCTGGGCGATACATCGCGCCGCCTGCAGGAACGCCAGAATGCCTTAACCCGTGCAACTGAACGTTATGGCCAGTTAGGCTCTTCCCGGATGCAGCGCCTCAACAGCGACCTGCTGCGGGTAAGTCGCACAATGGAGCAAATTGAGCGCCAGCAGCGCCGTCTGTCAGCAGTATCAGCCACCAGTGACGCGCTGAAAGCTAACCGCATGGCGCTCTATGGCCAGGGAGCAGAAACCTATGCCATCGGCAGAACACTGGGGGCACCGGTCATGGCCTCAGTCAAACAATATGCCTCGTTTGAATCGCAGTTGCGGGATATCAGTGTCACAGGGGATCTGGATGCCCGGCAGGAACAGGCTATTGGTAACGCTATTCGGCAGGCATCGCTCAGGGTTAATCAGCTGCAGGAATCTCTGCTGGGTGGCGTTGGCCAATTGGTTGCTGATGGTATGAACCCGGAACAAGCAGCAAATTTTGCAGGGATGTTGGGTAAGGCGGCCACGGCGACCAAAGCCGATATGACCGACCTTGCCAAAATGACATATGCCTTCAGCGATGCGCTTAGAATCACTGATGCGAAAGAGCTTGAACAGGCGTTTGGTATTGCGGCAACAGGAGCCAAACTTGGGTCATTTGAGCTGAAGGATATGGCAAAAGCATTACCCGGCATGGCTAAAGCCTTCGCAGCTCGTGGTATTTATGGAAAAGATGCAATTACCCAGATTGTTGCCAGTCTGGAGGTCGGCAAAGGTAGCGGCTCTGCTGAGGAAGCGGTCACCAATATGTCCAACTGGCTGGCGGCTATGGGACGCGGAGATACCATCCAGAAATATGCTAAAGCCGGGGTGGATTATCAGGGGTCAATGCAGAATTACGTCGCTCAGGGCTTTTCACAGTACGAAGCCTCACTGGTGATTGCCAACCGTTTTATCGACGGTAAAGGTAAGGCGTTTTTACAGCAATGGAAAGCAGCAGGATCAAGAGGCGATCAGGAAGGCCAGCAGAAGCTAATGGAGTCATTTGGTCTGGCAGAAGTCTTCACTGATATCCAGACTGTTAACCATTTACTGTCAATGCGTCAGGGCTGGGATAAATACCTTTCCAGCAAGCAGGAAATGAATACCCCGTCAGCAATGTCTACGCTGGATAAGGATGCTGCAAAACAAAATAATACGCTCGAAGGTCGTTGGCGCAGAACTCAGATTGGTTTTAACGAGGCAGCCATCAGCATTGGTGAGTCACTACGCCCGGCCTTGATCCAACTGGGTGAGACTTTTATTCCTTTAATGGACAGTATCGGCAAATGGATAGCGGCAAACCCGCAACTCGTGAGCGGTACCATAAAGGTTGTAGGAGCATTACTCGCTTTCAAGATGGCCACTATCGGTCTCAAGTTGGGGCTGAATCTCCTTATTTCCCCCTTTGTTAACGTCTGGAAAAATGCCGTTTTACTGCGGGCCAACTGGCTTCGACTGACGATTGCACTCGGTGAAGGCGGTAAGCTCCGCTGGCTGATAACCGGCTTCAGCGCCGTCGCCAGAGGAGCCAGAACTTTGGGTGGTGTGCTGTCAGGTGGGCTGGTTCGCGGCATTATGATCGCCGGGCGGGCCGTTCTCTGGATTGGTCGGGCGCTGCTTATGAATCCCATTGGTCTCGCCATCACCGCCGTCGCGGCGGCAGCTTACCTTATTTACCGCAACTGGGGCACAGTCAGTAGCTGGTTTAAACAGCGCTGGGCTGACATTAAAGAGGCGTTTAATGGGGGCATCGTTGGGATAGGTAAACTGTTACTCAACTGGTCGCCGGTTGGTCTGCTCTATAAAGCCTTTGCGGCTGCACTGAAATATCTCGGCGTTGATCTGCCAGCGAAGTTCACTGACTTCGGTGGCCATCTTATCGACGGGCTGATAAACGGCATCAAAAACAAATGGGAGTCGCTCAAAACCACCGTAACCGATATGGGCGACAACGTCGGTGGCTGGTTCAAGGAAAAGCTGGGCATCCATTCGCCGAGCCGCGTGTTTATGGGCTTCGGTGACAACATCGCTCAGGGGGCAGCTATCGGCCTGCAGCGCACCACACCACTTGCTGCACTGGCCGGGCAGCGTCTGGCTACCGAAATGACACCGGATGTTCCCCGTATCCCGTCGCCGGAAATCATGGCTGCGGGATATTCAGGTCGTGGCGCAGTTGCAACTGGCGGTGGGACATCTGGCGGTATTCAGGTCAGCTTTAATCCTCAGTTTTTCCTCAATGGCAAAGAAACCGCAGCGCCTGACGGGTTGACCGGCGCACTGAATATGAGCCTGCATGAGCTGGAGAAAATGCTGGAGCGTCTGCTGGCTCAGCAACAACGCAGGAGGTACAGCTGATGTTTGCAGTACTGGGTGATATTGAGTTTGAACTGATTACCTACTGGGACGGCTTCGAGGTCACGTTCGGCGTCGATTATGTGGAGCATCCCCGTATCGAGGGTAAGCCCGGCCTGCAGTTCGTTGGCGATAAGCTGGACGAGATCCAGATAAGCCTGGTCTTCCATCAGCACTATTGTGTGCCCGACGTGGAGCTGGCGAGACTGCGAACGGCCATGAAGGCCCATCAGGCGCTGGCGCTGGTCTTCGGCAACGGTGACTATCGCGGCTGGTTCGTGATTACCGATGTTACTGCGACCAGCGAGCAAACCGACAGCACCGGCAACGTGCTGGCTGTCAATGCCACCGCGTCTCTCCGGGAGTACATCGGCGACCCGAAAAACCCGCTACAGCCTCCTGCGATACGCACAACGGTTCCCGGCGTCGGGGCGGTCTCCGGTGCCGTTCCTTCACCTTCCGGGGTGGCGCAGTACGTTCGCGACGGTGTCAATTATGCCAAACAGGCGCAGTCTGTTCTCCAGACCACTATCAGTGCCGTTCGGGTGGCGCAGAAGATGAAGGATAACCCCGCCGTTGCACTGACCCGCATGCCGGGGCTGATGAACGGACTGGGCAACGTGTCCGGGGCGTTAGGTAAGAGCGTTCCGGCGTTTAATGCACTCTCTGAATCCATGCCTGATGCCATCAGTCTGGCCAGAGCCACCAGTGATGCGGCCACGTATGTACAACAGGCACAGTCTTCGCTGAGCGGAGTCGACGGCAGCAATATCGCGGCGGCGCTGGATGCCGTTTCCGGGCAGCTTAACTCCGCCAGCACCACCTTCACCCGTATGTCGCCGGGGTTAAGCACCATGGCAGCCAGAATACTGGCGAGGAGTGTGTGATGTTTCTTGAACATGTCACCCGTGACGGAGAGCGCTGGGACTCTCTCGCATGGCAGTACTATGGCGACCCGCTGGGCTATCCCCGGATAATTGCCGCCAATCCGCACGTGGCCATCACGCCGGTGCTGCCCTCGGGGCTGTTGTTACTGATTCCGGTTATCGAGGCTGAAGAAGCCACCACAGAAGAGGATATTGCCCCATGGCTGAGATAAACAGCACTGCACAGGCCGCATCAGCGTCAACCGGCGTCAGCGATGTTCTGAGTCCGGTGTTCACGCTGTGGTATCTGCAGAAGAACATCACCACCGATATCGCCCCCTATGTCACCCGCGTAACCTACAGCGATAACATCAAAAGCGAGTCCGATACCATTGAGGTGGAACTGGACGACACCGATGGCCGCTGGCTGGATAAGTGGTATCCGGGCAAGGGTGACACGCTGACACTGAAAATGGGTTATCAGGGCGAGAAGCTGCTGTCCTGCGGTACGTTCTCTATTGACGAGATCGAGGTGAGTTCGCCCGCGTCCGTTGTCGCTATCCGGGGTGTGGCCACGTCGGTCAACAACGCCCTGCGGACAAAATCCAGTCGTGGTTTCGAGAGCACCACGCTGGCGGCTATCGCCGGGCGGATTGCCAAAAAGCATCAGCTGAAGCTGGTTGGCAGTATTGAGTCCATTAAAATTGACCGGGTGACCCAGTATGCTGAAACGGACGTGGGCTTCCTGCGCCGACTGGCCAGCGAGTATGGTTATGCCGTGAAAGTGGTCAGCGACCAGCTGGTTTTTTCTCATCTGGCCACGCTGCGCGGTCAGGAGCCGGTCAGGCAGTTAAAGCCGCAGGATGTGGCCCGCTTTTCCCTGCGTGACACCATCAACCGCGTCTACAAATCCGCGAAGGTAAAACACCAGAAGAGCAGCGATAAAAAGCTGATCGTTTATGAAGCTGATGGCGGTACCAGCGAAAGCGACAAACAAACCAAAGGCGGAAAAGTCACCAGTGCCGACTCACTGAAGGTCAACAGCCGCGTCAGTGACCCAGACAGCGCCCGGATTAAAGCAGATTCGGCGCTGGCCAGACATAACGAATACCAGCAGAACGGCTCCCTGACGCTGATGGGGACGCCCCAGTTGACTGCAGGCAACAAAATTGAACTGGTGGGCTTTGGTCAGTTATCCGGGCCATGGCTGATAACCACTGCCCGCCATGCGTTTGACCGTAACAGCGGCTACATCACCGAGCTGGAAGTGGCACGAGGGCCGGTCACGCAGGGCAAGGCGAAGAAAGGTAAAAAGACCGGCAAAACCCAGACGCTGACCGTCTATAAACCGGACGGCAGCACGTCCACGGTAATAAAGGAGAAGAAATAATGGCAGGTGTCACCCGTCAGGTCGGTACGGTCAGCGCCGTCGATGCCGACAAGGTTCAGGCCCGCGTTCGTCTGCCGGAATGCGATAACCTGCGCACTAACTGGCTTAACGTGCTGCAGCGCAATACCCAGGATAACAAGGATTACTGGCTCCCTGACGTGGGGGAGCAGGTTGAGGTGCTGCTCGATGCCAACGGCGAGGATGGTGTCATTCTGGGCGCGGTGTACTCAGAAGTCGATAAACCGCCGTTCAGCGACAAAAACGTCCGGGGCACGAAATACGCGGATGGTGCAGAGTTCAGCTATAACCGCGCGACCCATACGCTGACGGTCAAAGGCGGTATCGAGCGCGTAGTAATCGAGGTTGCGGTAGGTATCAGCCTGAAGGGAAAAACTATTGATTTGACCGCTGACACCACCACGGTGAACGGCAACCTTGAAATCAACGGCAATGCCCACTCTACAGGCAGCATGCTGTCTGACGGCCCGAACTCCAATCATCACTCCCATTAACCTTCTTAAACGCCTTTAATATCGGCGTTCCCGCACAGGGGCAATACTGCCCCCATGAAAACAACCTCCGTATTCTGGCAACCGGCCCTGCAGGCCCCTGGCGAAATCGTCCGGGGGCTGGATGATATCTGGCAGGCCATTCAAATCATCCTGCGTACTCCTCGCGGCAGCGACCCGCATCGCCCGGAGTTTGGCAGCAATCTGCACCTTTATATCGACTGGCCTATTGACCGGGCCATTCCGCATGTGGTGCGCGAATCCGTCGATGCCATCCGCCGCTGGGAGCCTCGCTGCCAGCTTATATCGGTTAAACCCGCCGTCGATGGCGAACATCTTACGCTCCGGGTGAGCTGGAAAGGCTCTGACGGACAGCCCCGGACTCAGGAGTTGCTATGGCGCTGACAGAACCCGATTTTATTGAACGTGATGCCGATAAAATCACGGCTGAAATGATTGCACAGTACGAAGCTGCAACCGGCAAAACGCTGTATCCCGCTCAGGCTGAACGCCTGTTGATTGACCTGTGGGCATACCGCGAAATGCTGGTCAGGGTGGCGACGCAGGAAGCGGCCAAACAGAATCTGGTCGCCTTTGCCCGTGAGCCGATGATTGATTACCTCGGTGAACTGGTCGGTGTATACCGTCTTGCCGCGCAGCCTGCCACCACCACGCTCCAGTTCTCCGTGGATGATGCGCTGGCCATTGATGTGCTGATTCCGGCGGGCACCCGCGTCAGCGCTTCCGACAGCATTATTTTTGCCACCGATACGGACGTAGTGCTGAAAGCCGGATTGCTGCTGGTCAATGCCACGGCCACCTGTACCGAACCGGGAGCCGCTGGCAACGGCTGGCAACCTGCGCAGGTCAGTCAGTTGCTTGATGAGATTGATAACGTCGATCTGCAGGTGACCAATCTGGCGGCCAGTTCTGGCGGTTCTGAGCAGGAAGACAATGACAGGCTCCGCGAGCGTATCAAACTTGCCCCGGAGTCATTCACTAACGCCGGAAGCCGTATGGCATACCGTTTTCATGCCATGCAGGCCCATCCCAACATCGTCGATGTTGCCGTGCTTTCCCCGGTTCCCGGCACTGTAGAGCTGTATCCGCTGCTCAGTACCGGTCTGCCGGACGACAGCATCCTCACGCTGGTAGAGAGTTTCTGTTCGGACGAAAAAGTCAGGCCACTTACTGATACCGTGCGGGCTAAAACGCCTGTTCAGGTGGATTACACCATTGAAGCCAACATCACTATCTACCGTGATCAGGATGCGAACTCGGTAAAGGACAGCGCTAACAGCGCCATACAGAACTGGGTGGCATCCCGTACCGCCACGCTGGGGCGTGATATTGTCCCCAGCCAGATCATCAGCGTGTTGTCCGTCTCCGGGGTGTACCAGGTTGAACTGGTGACACCGGCATTGCGGGTGGTGGCAGAAAACGAATGGGCAAATTGTACGGCGATCACTCTTAACATGACCGGGGTGTCCGATGGCTGAACCGCTGCAACTGCCGCCGCCGCTTGAGGGTGATATCAGCCTCAGAACGCTGGGAAGACTGGCCGGGCGGCTGGATAACATCGACCTGAGCGTACTGATGGTCTATCTCGTCGATATCGTCGACAGTTCCGCGCTGCCATGGCTGGGCGAGCAGTTCTCACTGTTCGGCGATGGCTGGGAGCTGGCGGAATCGGATGATGTACGCCGCATGCTTATCAAATCCGCTATCGAGCTGCACCGCTACAAAGGGACGCCGTGGTCAATCCGGGAAATTATCCGCCGTTTTGGCTTTGGCGAAGTGGATCTGATTGAAGGCACTGGCCAGATTGGCTACGACGGCAAACACACTTACAACGGGCTTTTCGTCCATGGCGATGCGGAAGCCTGGGCGGTCTATCGCGTCATCCTTCAACAGCCCATTACTAACGATCAGGCGGCGCTGTTACGCCAGACGCTCGCTGCCTTTGCTCCGGCCCGCTGCCATCTGGCGAGCCTTGAGTATCAGTCTGTCGCCATTCGCTACAACAACACCGTCAACTATGACGGTAGCTATAACCACGGGAGCAGTTAATTATGGCAAACCTACCTGAAACCCCGCAGTGGGAAGACGGAATCTACCAGATTGAGGTCTCTGACCCCGTTCTGGGCGGGCCTGACGGAATTTCTAACCGTCAGGCTAAACAACTGGCCAGCCGCACGTCATACCTCAAACAAAAGGTCGAAAAAAGCGGAACAGACCTGGCTGCACATATCGCGGCAGTTGACCCGCATACCCAGTACGCGACGAAAGCCAGTCCGACATTCACCGGCACGCCAACAGCGCCTACGCCTGCAAATAGCGATAACAGCAAGAAGCTGGCGACGACAGAGTTCGTGGCCAAAGCACTTGCGGCGCTTGCAGGCAGCGCCCCTGAGACGCTGGATACGCTCAAAGAGCTGGCTGATGCCCTCGGCAACGATCCGAACTTTGCGACCACGGTGTTGAACAAGCTGGCGGAGAAGCTGGCCAAAGACCAGAACGGCGCAGATATTCCTGACCCGGCGCTCTTTGTCAAAAACCTTGGTTTGGGAACAGCGGCAAAACGGGATGTGGGTACGGGGGTAAATCAGATACCGGATATGAGCTTTCAGGGTTATGGGCCTAATTGGGTCAAAACTGTAGGTGGACTGATTATTCAAAAGGGAACGCTGGGATTTGGCATTGGTTCAAATCTCTCAAGCACTACATTTCCGATCGCGTTTGCGTCAGGGGCCGTAGTCAATCTCACGTGGTCTGACGTCACGTCAGGTGGCGCAGTTCCGGGGACTACAATGTCTTATGGAATAGTCGTGGGGTCACAAACCAGGACAGGTTTTCAGGCCTGGATGAGTGGTGCCGGTGGATTCAACCTCTCATATATAGCTGTGGGGTATTGATAATGAAATACAGATATTCTGGCGAGACAAATTCCTTTTATCCCTGGGCATTATTTGATGATTACAAACGAGCTAATGCATGGCCTGAAAATGGGGTTGATGTTGACGAAGATATTTTTACGGAATATAGCGGCACACCGCCAGAAGGCAAAACTCGCGGCCCGGATGTTAATGGGAAACCAACATGGATAGATGTACAACCACCATCTAAAAAAGAACAAATTATCGCTGCGGAATTTCAGAAATCCGCGTTACTGGCGGAGGCAACGGCGATTATCGCCCCACTGGCAGATGCTCAGGCAGGAGGCTACATCGACGATGTTGACGTGCCACGTCTGGCTGAATGGCAGCGGTACCGCTACAAACTGACTAAAGTCGATACCAGTACCGCGCCTGGTATTACCTTTCCGCCGAAGCCGGAGGCATAGGCCATTCAATATCTGGAGCACTGGAAGTATCGACTATTCCTAGTGCATCCAGATAATCCAGCCACAAATTGTATTGAGCCAGTTCTTCGCCTTTCAGGCGGCCTATGACAGCCTTGCCAGGCCACTGCTTGTTGTTAATATAATCATTGACATCATCGATGCGTCGTTGTTTTTCGCAGGTTGCCGAGTCAATAATTTGTTCTGGTGTCGGTTCCGGTGCATCTGCCCATACAGGCATCCCATCTTCTCCGGCAACCCGGACTTTCTCTGGATTCACTCTCACAAATTCCAGAAAAACATCTTCCCCTACCGCCACTCCACTTTCCGGCCAGGTGTCTGAATGTTCATAGTCAGCCTTCAGAATAAATGGGTAGAAAGCATTTGTTTTACTGTCATACAGATATTTATTCATATTTTCAGTAACCTATCAAAATACATGAACCACCAGAAATGGAGTCACTGGCGCGAGAAATAATAGTTGATGTCGGTCCGGTGCCAACATTTATTGCAAACGTGGTAATCCTACCGCTGGTTGGTTCATATCCGGCACCAACTGCAAAGCCTGAAATTCCCCCGGGGAAAGGAACAGGCAAGGTAATAACCTGGTCACCATCATGGGGAGGAATGGGAACCCACTGAACAAGTTTATCTGGAAGTTTTTGCCAGTAGAGTCCCGACTGAAAACTCGACATATCCGGTATCTGATTTACCCCCGTACCCACATCCCGTTTTGCCGCTGTTCCCAAACCAAGGTTTTTGGAAAAGCAGTTACACATAGTGAAATCTGCAAAAATCCTCCCACCGCGACATAGAGGAGGAAAATTGATGGCCATCATTGGTTATATCCGCGTATCAACAATCGACCAGAACAGCGATTTACAGCGTAATGCGCTCACAAGCGCAAACTGTGACCGCATTTTTGAAGACCGTATGAGCGGAAAAGTTGCCAGTCGCCCCGGTCTGAATCGCGCTTTAAAGTGCGTTAATAGCGGAGACACCTTGGTTGTGTGGAAACTGGACAGGCTGGGGCGCAGCGTTAAGAACCTGATCGCACTGATATCAGAATTGCATGAACGCGGTGCCCACTTCCGCTCTTTAACAGACAGTATTGATACCAGCAGTGCCATGGGGCGCTTCTTCTTTCACACGTCATGTCGGCACTGGCGGAGATGGAACGTGAGCTGATCGTCGAACGAACACTGGCCGGGTTGGCAGCAGCCAGAGCACAGGGACGCATAGGTGGAAGGCCCAACGCTTTAAAGCCGCATGAGCGGGAACAGATTGCACGGCTATTGGATAAGGGGCATACCCGCCAGCAGCTTGCCATTATCTACGGGGTGGGGTTATCGACGCTCTACCGGTATTTTCCGGTAGATAGTCAGAGGAAGGATGACGCGATAGGATTGTAATTCTTTTGCAAATATTGAAACGCCGCAGCGGTGCCATTTATCTCACGGAAATGGGCGCATTTATCGCGCGGCGCATCAGCCGCCACGTCCGGCGGGCCGGTTCAGGCCACCACGACGCTGATTTATAAGATCTACCGCGAAGGCTTTACCGGACTGGATCTGGCTTCGTCTGCCGCGCAGTCGGTGGTGTTGATGTTCCTCGTCATCGTGCTGACGGTGGTGCAGTTCCGCTATGTTGAAAGCAAGGTGCGTTACCAATGATTGAGAACCGTCCGTGGCTGACGATATTCAGCCATACCATGCTGATCCTCGGGATCGCGGTGATCCTCTTCCCACTGTACGTGGCGTTTGTCGCGGCGACGCTGGATAAACAAGAAGTCTACGCCGCGCCGATGACGCTTATTCCCGGCACGCATCTGCTGGAAAACATCCACAATATCTGGGTAAACGGGGTTGGTACGAATAGCGCGCCGTTCTGGCGGATGTTGCTTAACAGCTTTGTGATGGCGTTCAGCATTACGCTCGGCAAAATTACCGTCTCGATGCTCTCGGCATTTGCCATTGTCTGGTTTCGTTTTCCACTACGTAACCTCTTCTTCTGGATGATTTTTATCACCCTGATGTTGCCGGTTGAAGTGCGTATCTTCCCGACGGTGGAAGTCATCGCCAACCTGAAGATGCTCGACAGCTACGCTGGTTTAACGCTGCCGCTGATGGCCTCGGCGACCGCTACCTTCCTGTTCCGCCAGTTCTTTATGACGCTGCCGGATGAACTGGTGGAAGCGGCGCGGATCGACGGCGCGTCGCCAATGCGTTTCTTTTGCGACATCGTTTTTCCGCTGTCAAAAACCAATCTGGCGGCGCTGTTTGTGATCACCTTTATTTACGGCTGGAACCAGTATTTGTGGCCGTTGTTGATTATTACCGACGTTGATCTCGGCACCACCGTGGCAGGGATTAAAGGGATGATCGCCACTGGCGAAGGCACCACGGAATGGAACTCGGTGATGGCGGCGATGTTGTTAACCCTGATCCCACCAGTAGTGATTGTTTTAGTGATGCAGCGTGCCTTTGTGCGCGGCCTGGTCGATAGTGAGAAATAAGATGGCAGGACTGAAATTACAGGCAGTAACCAAAAGCTGGGATGGCAAAACCCAGGTCATTAAACCGCTGACCCTTGATGTGGCGGATGGCGAATTTATCGTGATGGTCGGGCCGTCTGGCTGCGGGAAATCGACGTTATTGCGAATGGTGGCCGGACTGGAGCGGGTAACGACGGGCGATATCTGGATCGACCGCAAGCGTGTCACTGAAATGGAGCCGAAAGATCGCGGAATTGCGATGGTATTCCAGAACTACGCGCTCTATCCGCATATGAGCGTTGAGGAGAACATGGCGTGGGGGCTGAAAATCCGCGGCATGGGCAAGCAGCAAATCGCCGAGCGCGTTAAAGAAGCGGCGCGTATTCTGGAGCTGGACGGCCTGCTCAAACGTCGCCCGCGTGAGCTATCCGGCGGTCAGCGCCAGCGTGTGGCGATGGGGCGCGCGATTGTGCGTGAGCCGGCGGTGTTCTTGTTTGATGAGCCGCTCTCTAACCTCGATGCCAAGCTGCGCGTGCAGATGCGGCTTGAACTACAACAACTGCACCGTCGCCTGAAAACAACTTCACTCTACGTTACCCACGATCAGGTTGAAGCGATGACCCTCGCCCAGCGCGTGATGGTAATGAACGGCGGTGTTGCCGAACAGGTTGGCACACCGGTGGAAGTGTACGAAAAGCCCGCCAGCCTGTTTGTGGCGAGTTTTATCGGCAGTCCGGCGATGAACCTGCTGACAGGCCGCGTGAATAACGAAGGCACGCATTTCGAACTGGAAGGCGGTATTGCGCTGCCGCTAAACGGTTACTATCGCCAGTATGCCGGGCGTAAAATGACCCTCGGTATCCGCCCGGAACATATTGCGCTAAGTTCGCAGGCAGAAGGCGGCGTGCCACTGGTGATGGACACGCTGGAGATCCTCGGCGCAGATAACCTGGCACACGGACGCTGGGGGGAACAGAAGCTGGTGGTGCGACTGGCGCATCAGGAGCGCCCGACGGCAGGCAGCACGCTGTGGCTGCATCTGCCGGAAAATCAGCTACATCTTTTTGATGGTGAAACAGGACAACGAGTATGAGTAACTGGCCTTATCCCCGCATCGTCGCTCATCGTGGCGGCGGTAAGTTGGCCCCGGAAAACACCCTGGCGGCAATCGACGTAGGGGCAAAATACGGTCATAAGATGATCGAATTTGACGCGAAGTTATCGAAAGATGGCGAGATCTTCCTGCTCCATGACGATAATCTCGAACGTACCAGCAACGGTTGGGGCGTTGCGGGCGAGCTGAACTGGCAGGATTTACTGCGCGTGGATGCAGGCAGTTGGTACAGCAAAGCGTTTAAAGGTGAGCCGCTGCCGTTGCTTTCGCAGGTGGCGGAACGCTGTCGCGAACATGGGATGATGGCGAATATCGAAATCAAGCCCACCACTGGCACCGGGCCATTAACGGGCAAAATGGTGGCGCTGGTGGCACGTGAACTGTGGGCCGGTATGACGCCGCCGCTGCTGTCATCGTTTGAGATTGATGCTTTAGAAGCCGCACAATTGGCGGCACCGGAACTGCCGCGTGGTTTATTGCTTGATGAGTGGCGCGACGACTGGCGCGAACTGACCGCGCGGCTGGGCTGCGTCTCTATTCATCTCAATCATAAGTTGCTCGATAAAGCGCGAGTGATGCAGTTGAAAGACGCTGGACTGCGGATTCTGGTGTATACCGTCAACAAACCCCAGCGCGCGGCAGAGTTGCTGCGCTGGGGCGTGGATTGCATCTGTACCGATGCGATTGATGTGATTGGTCCGAACTTTACGGCCCAATAGTTTTCAACGGAATGTCAGGCTGCGACGTGCTGGGCGGATTCAGCATGTCGCCGTTTTTCCTCTCTTGCAGCATATGCTGCTGATTTAGCGAACTATCCGGATTGTGGTTACTGTTTAACATCCCGCCGTTGGTGTTGGGCAGCATTTGCTGCCGGGCAGGATTTAGCTCCCCCGGCTGCGACTGCAATACCCGCTGAGAGTTGCTATTAATCTGATTTTCTAAATGCTGCTGTTGCAATTGCGTCTGAGTTTTCAGTTGCTGATTCAGCATCCCTTTTTGCTGGATTTGCTGAGTCTGCATTTGAGTTTGCATCCGCTGCTGGCTGGGGATCTGATACCCCGGCTGGTTAGGATTATTCAGAGTATTAATGGGCTGTGCAAAGCCGACAAACGGCAGGAGTGCCGTCAAAAGCAGAAGTCGTTTCATCGCGTATCCTCCTCTGAAGATATCCTTTAAGTTTACTCGCTTCCCGGCAAAACGATGATTAATTCAGAGTTATATACCAGGCTTAGCTGGGGTTGCCCCACACATAACTGGAGAATAACGATGATAAAACCGACGTTTTTACGCCGGGCGGCGATTGCAGCTTTGCTTTCAGGATGTTGTTTTAGTGCGGCAGCCGCGCCACCTGTTTCTTATGGTGTGGAGGAAGATGTCTTCCATCCGGTACGCGCAAAGCAGGGGATGGTGGCGTCTGTAGATGCTACTGCCACTCAGGTGGGGGTGGATATCCTCAAGGAGGGCGGGAATGCCGTTGATGCCGCCGTGGCGGTGGGCTACGCGCTGGCGGTAACGCATCCGCAGGCAGGGAATCTGGGCGGCGGTGGTTTTATGTTAATCCGCTCGAAAAATGGCAATACCACGGCTATCGATTTCCGCGAAATGGCGCCCGACAAAGCGACCCGCGATATGTTCCTTGATGATCAGGGCAACCCGGACAGCAAAAAATCACTCACTTCGCATCTGGCTTCCGGCACGCCCGGTACGGTAGCAGGTTTCTCGTTGGCGTTGGATAAATACGGCACCATGCCGTTGAACAAAGTGGTGCAACCGGCGTTTAAACTGGCACGCGATGGTTTTATCATTAACGACGCTTTGGCCGACGATCTCAAAACCTACGGGAGCGAAGTGCTGCCGAATCACGAAAACAGCAAAGCTATCTTCTGGAAAGAGGGCGAACCGCTGAAAAAGGGCGACAAGCTGGTGCAGGCGAACCTGGCAAAGAGCCTGGAGATGATTGCCGAAAACGGCCCGGATGAATTCTATAAAGGCACGATAGCGGAGCAGATCGCTCAGGAGATGCAGAAAAACGGTGGCTTGATTACGAAAGAAGATTTAGCCGCGTATAAAGCAGTAGAACGCACACCGATTAGCGGCGATTATCGCGGGTATCAGGTTTACTCCATGCCACCGCCATCTTCCGGCGGGATTCATATCGTGCAGATCCTCAATATTCTGGAAAACTTCGATATGAAGAAATACGGCTTTGGCAGCGCCGATGCGATGCAAATCATGGCAGAGGCCGAGAAATACGCCTACGCCGACCGCTCGGAATATCTTGGCGACCCGGATTTTGTCAAAGTACCGTGGCAGGCGCTGACCAATAAAGCCTATGCCAAATCCATTGCCGAGCAAATCGATAGCAATAAAGCGAAGCCATCCAGCGAAATTCGTCCTGGCAAGCTTGCGCCTTATGAGAGTAATCAAACTACCCATTACTCTGTAGTGGATAAAGACGGTAACGCGGTGGCGGTGACCTATACGCTGAACACCACCTTCGGTACGGGCATTGTCGCGGGTGAGAGCGGTATTTTGCTCAATAACCAGATGGATGATTTCTCCGCCAAACCGGGCGTGCCGAACGTTTACGGGCTGGTGGGTGGTGATGCCAACGCCGTCGGGCCGAACAAACGTCCGCTGTCGTCGATGTCGCCGACTATTGTGGTGAAAGACGGTAAAACCTGGCTGGTGACTGGTAGCCCTGGCGGTAGCCGGATTATCACCACTGTGCTGCAAATGGTGGTAAATAGCATCGATTATGGGATGAACGTCGCCGAAGCGACCAATGCGCCGCGTTTCCACCATCAGTGGTTGCCGGACGAGCTGCGTGTCGAGAAGGGGTTTAGCCCGGATACGATCAAGCTGCTGGAAGCAAAAGGTCAGAAAGTGGCGCTGAAAGAGGCGATGGGCAGTACACAAAGCATTATGGTTGGGCCTGACGGTGAGTTGTACGGCGCATCCGACCCGCGCTCGGTGGATGATTTAACAGCAGGGTACTAATATCTTAAGCCCTCTCCTGGTAGGTGAGGGCTTAAATGACAAACTTAGATTACAAATTCTCTATTTCACCCGCGCCATATAATACGCATCAACATATTCACCATTACGCAATGCGTACTTCTTGCCGGTCCCTTCAATCTCAAAGCCGAATTTTTTATAGACCTTAATTGCTGGCGCGTTATCGACGAACACCGTTAGTTCAATACGATCTACCCGCAACCAGTTGTCGCACATTTCAATCATCTCTCGCATCAGGGCGCTGGCGACGCCGCGATTCTTCCAGCGGGCGTCGACACAGATACCAAAATCGGCAACATGACTGCGGCGCGGGCGTTGCTGTACATCAATGGTGAGATGACCGACTACAGTTCCATCAATACAGGCGACAAGTTGCTTGATGCTGGGGCGATCGGCGAGTCGTTCCAGCCACATATGTTCTGAAGGATGAGGCACTTGTAGTGTGTTGTAATACACCTCCGGCTGGGCGTGGAT
The DNA here is from genome assembly GCF_005781065.1 of Escherichia sp. E1130. Lineage (NCBI taxonomy): Bacteria > Pseudomonadati > Pseudomonadota > Gammaproteobacteria > Enterobacterales > Enterobacteriaceae > Escherichia > Escherichia sp. E1130. The sequence goes on along the minus strand of NZ_VATL01000005.1, from coordinate 115,754 downwards.
ATGCCGAATGGCCTCATAATCGCGCGTTTCTGCGTGGCGTATTACTATCTCACTCATTCCTCTGTCCTCTTTCGGGTAAATGTCCCTTTCAACATCATTGACTTTCAAATACGAGTCAAATGCATTTTTTTGCAAAAAGTGTTGGACAAGTGCGAATGAGAATGATTATTATTGTCTCGCGATCAGGAAGACCCTCGCGGAGAACCTGAAAGCACGACATTGCTCACATTGCTTCCAGTATTACTTAGCCAGCCGGGTGCTGGCTTTTTTTTTGCTTTCGTACTGGTTTGTTTGCCATTTTGTCCACGTGAAGTGTTCCTCGTGTTGAGACAAATGCAAAATTGCCTGATGCGCTACGCTTATCAGGCCTACAAACCGATGCCATTTTGTGTAGGTAAGGCGTTCACGCCGCATCCGGCATGATCAAAGTGCACTTTGCCAACAATCTGACGTACTGAAGCCCAGGCATAGGAACCGCGTCCGCTTTGCGCTAAGGTGTAAATAACCACCTTAAAAAGGACGAAATCATGGTCATCAACTGTGCCTTTATTGGCTTCGGCAAAAGCACCACCCGTTACCATCTGCCGTATGTACTTAACCGCAAGGATAGCTGGCATGTCGCGCATATTTTTCGCCGTCATGCGAAGCCGGAAGAACAGGCCCCCATTTATTCCCATATTCATTTCACCAGCGATCTCGACGAAGTATTAAACGATCCCGATGTTAAGCTGGTTGTCGTCTGCACCCACGCGGACAGCCACTTCGAGTACGCGGAGCGCGCGCTGGAAGCCGGGAAAAATGTACTGGTCGAAAAACCGTTCACCCCGACGCTTGCGCAGGCGAAAGAGCTGTTTGCGCTGGCGAAAAGTAAAGGGCTGACCGTCACGCCGTATCAGAATCGTCGTTTTGATTCCTGCTTCCTGACGGCGAAAAAAGCGATTGAAAGCGGCAAGCTGGGAGAGATTGTCGAAGTGGAAAGCCATTTTGACTATTACCGCCCGGTGGCAGAAACCAAACCTGGACTGCCGCAGGATGGCGCATTCTATGGGCTTGGTGTGCATACCCTGGACCAGGTTATCTCGCTGTTTGGTCGCCCGGATCACGTCGCTTATGACATCCGCAGCCTGCGTAATAAAGCCAATCCTGACGACACATTTGAAGCGCAGCTGTTTTATGGCGACCTGAAAGCGATCGTTAAAACCAGTCATCTGGTGAAAATCGATTATCCGAAATTTATCGTTCACGGTAAGAAAGGTACATTTATTAAATACGGCATCGACCAGCAGGAAACCAGCCTGAAGGCTAATATTATGCCGGGCGAACCTGGATTTGCGGCGGATGATTCGGTCGGTGTGCTGGAGTATGTCAATGACGAGGGCGTGACGGTCAGAGAAGAGATGAAGCCGGAGATGGGCGACTATGGACGTGTGTATGATGCGTTGTACCAAACCATCACCAACGGTGCGCCAAATTACGTCAAGGAATCTGAAGTTCTTACCAATCTGGAAATCCTTGAACGCGGTTTTGAACAAGCCTCTCCCTCCACAGTGACTCTCGTGAAGTAAGTTTGATGGCTCCTCGAATAGTTCAATTTTTTTGAACAGAGGGGTCAATTTTCACCCTCTATCATCCCAGGCAGATCGGGTCCACACTAAGCCCATCGAAATCATTCAGGGGGCGAATACAAATGATCTACTTACGCAAAGCAAATGAACGCGGTCATGCTAATCATGGCTGGCTGGACTCCTGGCATACTTTCTCTTTTGCCAATTATTACGATCCGAACTTTATGGGCTTCTCCGCGCTGCGCGTGATTAACGACGACGTGATTGAAGCAGGGCAGGGCTTCGGCACTCACCCGCATAAAGATATGGAAATTTTGACCTACGTGCTGGAAGGTACTGTTGAGCATCAGGACAGCATGGGCAATAAAGAACAGGTTCCGGCGGGCGAGTTCCAGATTATGAGTGCGGGTACGGGTATTCGTCACTCAGAGTACAACCCAAGCAGCACCGAGCGTCTGCACCTGTATCAGATCTGGATCATGCCAGAAGAAAACGGTATTACGCCGCGTTATGAACAGCGTCGCTTCGATGCCGTGCAGGGCAAACAGCTGGTGCTCTCGCCGGATGCGCGTGACGGTTCGCTGAAAGTGTATCAGGATATGGAACTGTACCGCTGGGCGCTGGTAAAAGATGAGCAGTCGATACATCAGATTTCCGCTGAACGCCGCGTCTGGATCCAGGTGGTGAAAGGTAATGTCACTATTAACGGCGTAAAAGCCTCGACCAGCGATGGTCTGGCGATTTGGGATGAGCAGGCGATTTCCGTCCACGCTGATAGCGACAGTGAAATCCTGCTGTTCGATTTACCGCCAGTCTAAATTTATCTCACAAACCTTCCTGAGGAATCAGGAAGGTTGTGATGCGTCCGTGGTAAACTAAAGGAATCTATCCCTTTTGTACCTTTCAGGACGATGAAAAAGAAAAGACCCGTACTTCAGAATGTGGCTGACCGTGTAGGCGTGACCAAAATGACGGTCAGCCGTTTTTTGCGTAACCCGGAGCAGGTTTCCGTCGCTCTACGCGGCAAGATTGCCGCCGCTCTTGATGAACTGGGCTATATTCCCAATCGCGCGCCCGATATCCTCTCTAACGCCACCAGCCGGGCGATTGGCGTCCTGTTACCTTCTCTCACCAACCAGGTTTTTGCGGAAGTATTACGCGGAATCGAAAGCGTCACCGACGCGCACGGTTATCAGACGATGCTGGCGCACTACGGTTATAAGCCGGAAATGGAGCAAGAACGCCTTGAATCGATGCTCTCCTGGAATATCGATGGCCTGATCCTTACTGAACGCACCCACACGCCACGCACCTTAAAGATGATTGAAGTGGCGGGTATTCCGGTGGTGGAGCTGATGGACAGCCAGTCGCCGTGCCTCGATATCGCTGTCGGTTTTAATAACTTTGAAGCGGCACGCCAGATGACTGCCGCTATTATTGCTCGCGGGCATCGACACATTGCTTATCTCGGCGCACGTCTCGACGAACGTACTATCATCAAACAGAAGGGATATGAGCAGGCGATGCTGGATGCAGGCCTGGTGCCATATAGCGTGATGGTTGAACAATCTTCTTCTTACTCTTCCGGTATTGAACTGATTCGTCAGGCGCGGCGGGAATATCCGCAGTTGGATGGCGTGTTCTGTACGAACGATGACCTGGCGGTCGGCGCGGCGTTTGAATGTCAGCGTCTGGGGTTGAAAGTTCCTGACGATATGGCGATTGCCGGTTTCCACGGTCATGACATTGGCCAGGTGATGGAGCCACGGCTGGCAAGTGTGCTGACGCCGCGTGAGCGGATGGGCAGCATTGGCGCTGAACGCCTGCTGGCGCGTATTCGTGGCGAAGCGGTGACGCCGAAAATGTTAGATTTAGGTTTCACCTTGTCACCGGGTGGATCTATTTAAGCCTACAAATTTGAAGTAGCTCACACTTATACACTTAAGGCACGGATGGATATTGCTTCTGATTTTGTCCGACCGGACAATGTTACCGATAACAGTTACCCGTAACATTTTTAATTCTTGTACTGTGGGGGCACCACTTTGAGCACGACTAACCATGATCACCACATTTACGTTCTGATGGGCGTCTCAGGCAGCGGCAAATCTGCGGTCGCCAGTGAAGTGGCGCATCAACTTCATGCCGCGTTTCTTGATGGCGATTTCCTCCATCCGCGCTGCAATATCGAAAAAATGGCGTCTGGTGAACCGCTGAACGACGACGATCGCAAACCGTGGTTGCAGGCGCTGAACGACGCCGCGTTTGCCATGCAGCGTACCAATAAAGTGTCGCTGATCGTCTGCTCTGCACTGAAAAAACACTATCGCGACTTGCTGCGTGAAGGTAATCCGAATCTCTCTTTCATCTACCTGAAAGGCGATTTTGATGTGATTGAAAGCCGCCTGAAAGCGCGCAAAGGCCATTTCTTTAAAACCCAAATGCTGGTGACGCAGTTTGAAACGCTGCAGGAGCCGGGTGCGGACGAAACCGATGTACTGGTGGTGGATATCGATCAACCGCTGGAAGGTGTTGTGGCAAGCACCATTGAGGTTATTAAAAAAGGCAAATAAGTAGTGACTACATTAACGCTTGTTTTAACAGCAGTAGGGTCTGTTTTACTGCTGCTGTTTTTAGTCATGAAGGCGCGTATGCACGCTTTCCTGGCTTTAATGGTGGTGTCCATGGGGGCTGGCCTTTTTTCCGGTATGCCGCTCGATAAAATCGCAGCGACGATGGAAAAAGGGATGGGAGGCACCCTCGGCTTCCTGGCGGTGGTTGTCGCCCTGGGAGCCATGTTTGGCAAGATCTTACATGAAACCGGCGCAGTCGATCAGATTGCCGTCAAAATGCTCAAATCCTTCGGTCACAGCCGCGCGCATTATGCCATCGGCCTTGCGGGGCTGGTCTGCGCGCTACCGCTGTTCTTTGAAGTGGCGATTGTTCTGCTGATTAGCGTTGCCTTCTCGATGGCGCGCCACACCGGTACGAATCTGGTGAAACTGGTAATCCCATTATTCGCAGGCGTGGCGGCAGCAGCGGCATTTCTGGTGCCTGGACCAGCGCCGATGCTGCTGGCATCGCAGATGAACGCCGACTTTGGCTGGATGATCCTGATTGGCCTGTGTGCGGCAATTCCGGGAATGATTATTGCCGGGCCGCTGTGGGGCAATTTCATCAGCCGTTACGTTGAGCTGCATATTCCTGACGACATCAGCGAACCGCATCTCGGCGAAGGCAAAATGCCGTCTTTTGGATTCAGCCTGTCGCTGATCCTGCTGCCGCTGGTGCTGGTAGGTCTTAAAACCATTGCTGCGCGTTTTGTACCAGAAGGATCCACTGCTTACGAATGGTTTGAGTTTATCGGTCATCCGTTTACTGCGATTCTGGTTGCTTGTCTGGTAGCAATTTATGGCCTGGCAATGCGTCAGGGCATGCCAAAAGATAAAGTGATGGAGATTTGCGGTCACGCGCTGCAACCGGCGGGGATCATTCTGCTGGTGATTGGTGCGGGCGGCGTGTTCAAACAGGTGCTGGTTGACTCTGGCGTAGGTCCGGCGCTGGGCGAAGCGTTAACCGGCATGGGCCTGCCGATTGCCATCACCTGCTTCGTGCTGGCAGCTGCAGTGCGCATCATTCAGGGGTCTGCCACCGTTGCCTGTTTAACGGCGGTGGGGCTGGTGATGCCGGTTATTGAACAACTGAACTACTCCGGTGCGCAAATGGCGGCACTGTCGATTTGTATCGCTGGTGGTTCGATTGTCGTCAGCCACGTTAACGACGCTGGTTTCTGGTTGTTCGGTAAATTTACCGGTGCGACCGAAGCCGAAACGCTGAAAACCTGGACCATGATGGAAACCATCCTCGGCACTGTTGGTGCCATCGTCGGGATGATTGCGTTCCAGTTGTTGAGTTAAGTCTGTTTGCCCGGTAGGTCTTACACTACCGGGCTCCTTCCTGGTAATGCCTCTCGTCACCCCTTCATCCACATCCGAATGCCGTCGAGGAACATCTGGGTTGCCATCATCACCAGAATCAATCCCATCAGGCGTTCCAGCGCATTCACTCCTTTCTCGCCCAGCAGACGTAAAAATAGCGATGACTGTAGCAGGATAACAAAGGTGCCGCCCCAGGCCAGCAGCAGCGCAATTACCAGATGCCCCATCTGATTCGGGTATTGGTGAGACAGCAACATTAATGTGGCGAGGATAGTCGGCCCTGCTACTAATGGGATTGCCAGCGGCACAATAAACGGCTCTTCACCTGCCGGAAGCCCACTGCTATTGCCTGAAGCACTGGGGAAAATCATCTTAATGGCGATCAGAAAGAGAATGATGCCGCCAGAAATGGAGACGGTTTCTGCCCGCAGGCTAAGAAATGCCAGAATTTTCTCACCCGCAAACAGGAACACCAGCATCACCATGAGAGCAATAAGCAACTCTCGCACCATGATTGCCCGACGTTTTTTCGGTTCTGTATGTTTCAGTACGGACATAAAAATAGGTAGGTTTCCGAGCGGATCCATAATCAAGATCAATAAAACTGCTGCAGAAATGATTTCATTCATAACTCAAGTTCCCTGATAATTGCCGTGGACTTTCTGCGTGCTACGAAAGCAGGATAAGTCGCATTACTGATGGCTTCGCTATCATTGATTAATTTCACTTGCGACTTTGGCTGCTTTTTGTATGGTGAAAGATGTGCCATGAGGACACCGGCACATATATACAGCACACATCTTTGCAGGAAAAAACGCTTATGAAAAATGTTGGTTTTATCGGCTGGCGCGGTATGGTCGGCTCCGTTCTCATGCAACGCATGGTTGAAGAGCGCGACTTCGACGCCATTCGCCCTGTCTTCTTTTCGACTTCACAGTCTGGTCAGGCTGCGCCTTCCTTCGGCGGTGCTTCTGGCACACTTCAGGATGCCTTTGATCTGGAGGCGCTGAAGGCTCTCGATATCATCGTAACCTGTCAGGGCGGCGATTATACCAACGAAATCTATCCAAAGCTCCGTGAGAGCGGATGGCAAGGTTACTGGATTGACGCAGCATCGTCTCTGCGCATGAAAGATGACGCCATCATCATTCTTGACCCAGTCAATCAGGACGTCATTACTGATGGATTAAATAAAGGCATCAGGACTTTTGTTGGCGGTAACTGTACCGTAAGCCTGATGTTGATGTCGTTGGGCGGTTTATTCGCCAATGATCTTGTAGATTGGGTTTCCGTTGCAACCTACCAGGCGGCTTCCGGCGGTGGTGCGCGACATATGCGTGAGTTGTTAACCCAGATGGGCCAACTGTATGGCCATGTGGCGGATGAACTCGCGACACCGTCCTCTGCTATTCTCGATATTGAACGCAAAGTCACGACTTTAACCCGCAGCGGCGAGTTGTCAGTGGATAACTTTGGCGTGCCGCTGGCGGGTAGCCTGATTCCGTGGATCGACAAACAGCTTGATAACGGTCAGAGCCGCGAAGAATGGAAAGGGCAGGCAGAAACCAACAAGATTCTCAACACATCTTCCGTTATTCCGGTAGATGGTTTGTGTGTGCGTGTCGGGGCGTTGCGCTGCCACAGCCAGGCATTCACCATCAAATTGAAAAAAGATGTGTCTATTCCGACCGTGGAAGAACTGTTGGCGGCCCATAACCCGTGGGCAAAAGTGGTTCCAAACGATCGCGAAATCACTATGCGTGAGCTAACCCCAGCTGCCGTCACCGGTACGCTGACCACGCCGGTAGGCCGTTTGCGTAAGCTGAATATGGGACCTGAGTTCCTGTCAGCCTTTACCGTGGGCGACCAGCTGCTGTGGGGGGCCGCGGAGCCGCTACGCCGGATGCTTCGTCAACTGGCGTAATGTTTATTCATTAAATTTGGGGCGTAATGCTGCCCCTTTTAGTGCGTAGTACAGGAGTAAGCGCAGATGTTTCATGATTTACCGGGAGTTAAGTAGAGCATTGGCTATTCTTTAAGGGTGGCGGGATACATACGTATTCAATGCCTTACCTGAAGTGAGGACGGCGTAGAGAGGATGCACAGAGTGCTGCGCCGTTCAGGTCAAAAAAATGTCACAACCAGATGTCAAAAATTAGTTGGATGGGGTGACACAATAAAACAGGAAGACAAGCATGTCCGATCGTATCGATAGAGACGTGATTAACGCGCTAATTGCAGGTCATTTTGCGGATCCTTTTTCCGTACTTGGAATGCATAAAACCACAGCGGGACTGGAAGTCCGTGCCCTTTTACCTGACGCCACCGATGTGTGGGTAATTGAACCAAAAACTGGACGCAAAGTCGCTAAACTGGAGTGTCTCGACTCTCGTGGATTCTTCAGCGGCGTCGTTCCTCGGCGTAAAAATTTTTTCCGCTATCAGTTGGCGGTTGTCTGGCATGGCCAGCAGAATCTGATTGATGATCCTTACCGTTTTGGCCCTTTAATCCAGGAAATGGACGCCTGGTTGTTATCTGAAGGTACCCACCTGCGCCCATATGAAACCTTAGGTGCGCACGCAGATACTATGGATGGCGTTACCGGCACGCGTTTTTCTGTCTGGGCGCCAAATGCCCGCCGTGTCTCGGTTGTTGGGCAATTCAACTACTGGGATGGTCGTCGTCACCCGATGCGCCTGCGTAAAGAGAGCGGCATTTGGGAACTGTTTATCCCTGGCGCGCATAACGGTCAGCTCTATAAATACGAAATGATTGATGCCAATGGCAATCTGCGTTTGAAGTCTGATCCTTATGCCTTCGAAGCGCAGATGCGCCCGGAAACCGCTTCCCTTATTTGCGGACTGCCTGAAAAGGTCGTGCAGACCGAAGAGCGCAAAAAAGCGAATCAGTTTGATGCGCCAATTTCTATCTATGAAGTTCACCTGGGGTCATGGCGTCGTCATGCAGACAACAACTTCTGGTTAAGCTATCGCGAACTTGCCGATCAGTTGGTGCCTTACGCTAAATGGATGGGCTTTACCCACCTCGAACTGCTGCCAATTAACGAACATCCATTCGATGGCAGTTGGGGCTATCAGCCGACAGGTTTGTATGCGCCAACTCGCCGTTTTGGCACTCGCGATGATTTCCGCTATTTCATTGATGCCGCCCACGCAGCAGGTTTGAACGTGATTCTCGACTGGGTGCCGGGTCACTTCCCGACAGATGACTTTGCACTTGCCGAATTTGACGGCACAAATCTGTATGAACACAGCGATCCGCGTGAAGGCTACCATCAGGACTGGAACACCCTGATTTACAACTATGGCCGCCGTGAGGTCAGCAATTTCCTTGTTGGTAATGCGCTGTACTGGATCGAGCGTTTTGGTATCGATGCGCTGCGCGTCGATGCGGTTGCTTCGATGATTTATCGTGATTACAGCCGTAAAGAAGGCGAGTGGATCCCGAACGAGTATGGTGGACGCGAGAATCTGGAAGCGATTGAATTCCTTCGCAATACCAACCGTATTATCGGTGAACAAGTTCCTGGTGCAGTGACGATGGCGGAGGAGTCTACCGACTTCCCGAACGTTTCCCGCCCGCAGGATATTGGTGGTCTGGGCTTCTGGTACAAGTGGAACCTCGGCTGGATGCACGACACTCTGGATTACATGAAGCTCGACCCGGTTTATCGTCAATACCACCACAATAAACTCACCTTCGGGATGCTCTACAACTACACTGAAAACTTCGTCCTGCCGCTGTCGCACGACGAAGTGGTGCACGGCAAAAAATCGATTCTCGACAGGATGCCTGGCGATGCATGGCAGAAGTTTGCCAATCTGCGAGCCTACTATGCCTGGATGTGGGCGTTCCCGGGCAAGAAACTGTTGTTCATGGGTAACGAATTTGCCCAAGGGCGTGAGTGGAACCACGATGCCAGCCTCGACTGGCATCTGCTGGAAGGTGGCGACAACTGGCATCACGGTGTCCAGCGACTGGTACGCGATCTGAACCATACTTATCGTCACCACAAAGCTCTGCACGAGCTGGATTTCGACGCCTACGGCTTTGAATGGCTGGTGGTGGATGACCATGAGCGCTCGGTGCTGATCTTTGTGCGTCGCGATAAAGAGGGTAACGAAATTATCGTTGCCAGCAACTTTACGCCGGTGCCGCGCCATGATTATCGCTTTGGCATTAATCAGCCAGGTAAGTGGCGTGAGATTCTCAACACCGATTCCATGCACTACCACGGCAGCAATGCTGGCAATGGCGGCGCGGTACATAGCGATGAGATCGCCAGCCACGGTCGTCAGCATTCATTGAGCCTTACTCTACCACCGCTGGCCACTATCTGGCTGGTGCGGGAGGGAGAATGACACAACTCGCCATTGGCAAACCTGCTCCCCTTGGCGCGCACTATGATGGCCAGGGCGTCAACTTCACGCTCTTTTCCGCTCATGCCGAGCGGGTAGAGCTGTGTGTGTTTGACGCTCAGGGCATAGAACACCGGTATGACTTGCCAGGACGCAGCGGCGATGTCTGGCACGGTTACTTGCCGGATGCTCGCCCGGGTTTGCACTATGGGTATCGCGTACATGGCCCCTGGCAACCTGCCGTGGGGCATCGCTTTAACCCGGCGAAGTTGTTGATTGATCCTTGCGCGCGGCAAATTGAGGGTGAGTTTAAAGATAACCCGCTGCTGCATGCAGGCCATAATGAACCTGATTATCGTGACAACGCCGCCATTGCGCCGAAATGCGTGGTGGTGGTCGATCACTATGACTGGGAGGATGATGCCCCGCCGCGCACGCCGTGGGGCAGCACCATCATTTATGAAGCCCATGTCAAAGGATTAACCTATCTGCATCCGGAGATCCCGGTTGAGATCCGCGGCACCTATAAAGCGCTCGGCCATCCGGTGATGATCAACTATTTAAAACGGTTGGGTATTACCGCACTGGAACTGTTGCCAGTGGCGCAGTTTGCCAGTGAACCGCGCCTGCAACGTATGGGGCTAAGTAACTACTGGGGCTACAATCCGGTGGCGCTGTTTGCGCTGCATCCGGCATATGCCAGCTCGCCCGAAACGGCGTTGGACGAATTCCGCGACGCAGTGAAAGCCCTGCACAAGGCGGGTATTGAAGTTATTCTCGACATCGTACTCAACCACAGTGCGGAACTGGACCTGGACGGCCCGGTATTCTCACTGCGCGGGATCGACAACCGTAGCTATTATTGGATAAGAGAAGACGGCGATTATCACAACTGGACCGGCTGTGGTAATACGCTCAATCTGAGCCATCCGGCGGTAGTGGAGTACGCCAGCGCCTGTCTACGCTACTGGGTGGAAACCTGCCACGTTGATGGTTTCCGCTTCGATCTCGCAGCAGTCATGGGGCGAACACCGGAGTTTCGTCAGGATGCGCCGCTGTTTACGGCTATCCAGAATTGCCCAGTGCTTTCGCAAGTGAAGTTGATTGCCGAACCGTGGGATATCGCGCCAGGTGGTTATCAGGTGGGCAATTTCCCACCGCTGTTTGCCGAGTGGAATGATCATTTCCGCGACGCCGCACGCCGTTTCTGGCTGCACTATAACTTGTCGCTGGGTGAGTTTGCCGGGCGTTTTGCCGCCTCCAGCGATGTTTTTAAACGTAATGGCCGTCTGCCGAGCGCTGCGATTAATCTCGTTACTGCGCATGACGGTTTTACGCTTCGCGACTGCGTTTGTTTCAACCATAAACACAATGAAGCAAATGGAGAGGAAAATCGCGACGGGACCAACAACAATTACAGTAACAATCATGGTAAAGAAGGGTTAGGCGGTACTCTTGATTTGATTGAACGGCGGCGCGACAGCATTCACGCCCTGTTAACGACGTTGTTGCTCTCCCAGGGTACGCCGATGTTACTGGCAGGTGATGAACATGGTCACAGCCAGCATGGCAATAACAATGCCTACTGTCAGGATAACCAACTAACGTGGTTGGACTGGTCGCAGGCAAACAGTGGGTTAACGGCGTTTACCGCCGCGTTAATCCATTTGCGCAAGCGCATTCCTGCTTTGGTAGAGGATCGCTGGTGGGAAGAAGGCGATGGCAATGTCCGTTGGCTGAATCGATATGCTCAACCTTTAAGCTCGGATGAGTGGCAAAACGGGCCAAAGCAGCTGCAAATTTTGCTTTCGGATCGTTTTTTGATCGCAATAAACGCCACGCTTGAGGTAACAGAGATTGTTTTACCTGCTGGGGAGTGGCACGCCATTCCCCCATTCGCTGGAGAGGATAACCCAGTGATTACGGCTGTCTGGCCGGGACCTGCACACGGATTGTGTGTGTTCCAGAGATGATAAAAAAGGAGTTAGTCATGGTTAGTTTAGAGAAGAACGATCACTTAATGTTGGCGCGCCAGCTGCCATTGAAATCTGTTGCCCTGATACTGGCGGGAGGACGTGGTACCCGCCTGAAGGATTTAACCAATAAGAGAGCAAAGCCTGCCGTACACTTCGGCGGTAAGTTCCGCATTATCGACTTTGCGCTGTCCAACTGCATCAACTCTGGGATCCGTCGTATGGGCGTGATCACCCAGTACCAGTCTCACACCCTGGTGCAGCATATTCAGCGCGGCTGGTCGTTCTTCAATGAAGAAATGAACGAGTTTGTCGACCTGCTGCCCGCGCAGCAGAGAATGAAAGGGGAAAACTGGTATCGCGGTACCGCAGACGCGGTCACTCAAAACCTCGATATCATCCGCCGCTATAAAGCGGAGTATGTGGTGATCCTGGCTGGTGACCACATCTACAAGCAAGACTACTCGCGAATGCTTATCGACCACGTCGAAAAAGGTGCGCGTTGTACTGTTGCTTGTATGCCAGTACCGATTGAAGAAGCCTCTGCATTTGGCGTTATGGCAGTCGATGAAAACGATAAAATTATCGAATTTGTTGAAAAACCTGCTAACCCGCCATCAATGCCAAACGATCCGAGCAAATCTCTGGCGAGTATGGGTATCTACGTCTTTGACGCCGACTATCTATATGAATTGCTGGAAGAAGACGATCGTGATGAAAATTCCAGCCACGACTTTGGTAAAGATTTGATTCCAAAAATCACCGAAGCAGGCCTGGCTTATGCGCATCCATTCCCTCTATCTTGCGTACAGTCTGACCCAGACGCCGAGCCGTACTGGCGCGATGTGGGAACGCTGGAAGCTTACTGGAAAGCGAACCTTGATCTGGCCTCTGTGGTGCCGGAACTGGATATGTACGATCGCAACTGGCCAATTCGCACCTACAATGAATCATTGCCACCAGCGAAATTCGTTCAGGATCGCTCCGGTAGCCATGGGATGACCCTTAACTCACTGGTTTCCGGCGGTTGTGTAATCTCTGGTTCAGTGGTGGTGCAGTCCGTTCTGTTCTCGCGCGTTCGTGTTAATTCATTCTGCAACATTGATTCCGCCGTATTGTTACCGGAAGTATGGGTAGGTCGCTCGTGCCGTCTGCGCCGCTGTGTCATTGACCGCGCGTGTGTCATTCCGGAAGGCATGGTGATTGGTGAGGATGCAGAGGAAGATGCACGTCGTTTCTATCGTTCAGAAGAAGGCATCGTGCTGGTTACGCGCGAAATGCTACGGAAGTTAGGGTATAAACAGGAGCGATAATGCAGGTTTTACATGTATGTTCAGAGATGTTCCCGCTGCTTAAAACCGGCGGTCTGGCTGATGTTATTGGGGCATTACCCGCAGCACAAATCGCAGACGGCGTTGACGCTCGCGTACTGTTGCCTGCATTTCCCGATATTCGCCGTGGCGTGACCGATGCGCAGGTGGTATCTCGTCGTGATACCTTTGCCGGGCATATCACGCTGCTGTTCGGACATTACAACGGGGTTGGTATTTACCTGATTGACGCGCCGCATCTCTACAATCGTCCCGGAAGCCCGTATCACGATACCAACTTATTTGCCTACACTGACAACGTGTTGCGTTTTGCGCTGTTGGGGTGGGTCGGGGCAGAAATGGCCAGTGGGCTGGACCCATTCTGGCGCCCTGATGTGGTGCACGCGCACGACTGGCATGCCGGCCTTGCGCCTGCGTATCTGGCGGCACGCGGGCGTCCGGCGAAGTCGGTGTTTACTGTGCACAATCTGGCCTATCAAGGCATGTTTTATGCACATCACATGAATGACATCCAATTGCCATGGTCATTCTTTAATGTTCACGGGCTGGAGTTCAACGGGCAAATCTCTTTCCTGAAAGCCGGACTGTATTACGCTGACCATATTACAGCGGTTAGTCCGACCTACGCTCGCGAGATTACTGAACCACAGTTTGCCTACGGTATGGAAGGTTTACTTCAGCAGCGTCATCGTGAAGGGCGACTTTCCGGCGTACTGAACGGCGTGGACGAGAAAATCTGGAGTCCAGAGACGGACTTACTTTTAGCCTCGCGTTACACCCGCGATTCATTGGAGGATAAAGCGGAGAATAAGCGCCAGTTGCAAATCGCAATGGGGCTTAAGGTTGACGATAAAGTGCCGCTTTTTGCAGTGGTGAGCCGTCTGACCAGCCAGAAAGGCCTGGATCTGGTGTTAGAAGCCTTACCGGGCCTTCTGGAACAGGGCGGACAACTGGCGCTGCTCGGCGCGGGCGATCCGGTATTGCAGGAAGGTTTCCTTGCTGCAGCAGCGGAACACCCCGGTCAGGTTGGTGTACAGATTGGTTATCACGAAGCATTTTCGCATCGCATTATGGGCGGCGCGGACGTCATTCTGGTGCCCAGTCGTTTTGAACCGTGCGGCTTAACGCAACTTTATGGATTGAAGTACGGCACGCTGCCGTTAGTGCGGCGTACCGGTGGGCTTGCTGATACGGTTTCTGACTGTTCTCTTGAGAACCTTGCAGATGGCGTCGCCAGTGGGTTTGTCTTTGAAGATAGTAATGCCTGGTCGTTGTTACGGGCTATTCGACGCGCTTTTGTTCTATGGTCCCGCCCTTCATTGTGGCGGTTTGTGCAACGTCAGGCTATGGCAATGGATTTTAGCTGGCAGGTCGCGGCGAAGTCGTACCGTGAGCTTTACTATCGCTTGAAATAGTTTTCAGGAAACGCCTATATGAATGCTCCGTTTACATATTCATCGCCCACGCTTAGCGTAGAAGCTCTTAAGCACTCTATCGCTTATAAACTGATGTTTACGATTGGCAAGGATCCTGTCGTTGCCAATAAACATGAATGGCTGAACGCAACGTTATTTGCTGTGCGCGATCGTCTCGTGGAGCGCTGGTTACGCTCGAATCGTGCCCAGCTGTCGCAAGAAACTCGTCAGGTTTACTATCTGTCGATGGAGTTTTTGATCGGTCGTACTCTCTCCAACGCCATGCTGTCGTTAGGTATTTATGACGATGTCCAGGGAGCGCTGGAGTCGATGGGATTGAATCTCGAAGAGTTGATTGATGAGGAAAATGACCCTGGCCTCGGTAACGGCGGTCTGGGGCGTCTGGCGGCCTGCTTCCTGGATTCTCTGGCGACTTTAGGGTTACCAGGTCGCGGCTACGGTATTCGTTACGACTACGGCATGTTCAAGCAGAACATCGTTAACGGCAGCCAGAAAGAGTCACCGGACTACTGGCTGGAATACGGCAACCCGTGGGAATTTAAACGACACAATACGCGCTACAAAGTGCGTTTTGGCGGACGTATTCAGCAAGAAGGCAAGAAAACTCGCTGGATTGAAACTGAAGAAATTCTGGCCGTTGCTTATGACCAGATAATCCCCGGCTATGACACTGACGCAACTAATACCCTGCGTTTATGGAGCGCACAAGCCAGTAGCGAAATTAACCTGGGTAAATTCAATCAGGGTGACTACTTCGCGGCGGTGGAAGACAAAAACCACTCCGAGAACGTATCTCGCGTACTGTACCCGGACGACTCCACTTATTCCGGGCGTGAACTGCGTCTGCGTCAGGAATACTTCCTGGTTTCCTCGACCATTCAGGACATTTTAAGCCGCCATTATCAGCTGCATAAAACCTACGATAATCTGGCAGATAAAATCGCGATTCATCTCAATGACACCCATCCGGTGCTGTCGATTCCTGAATTGATGCGTCTGCTGATTGACGAGCATAAATTCAGCTGGGATGACGCTTTTGAAGTGTGTTGCGAGGTCTTCTCTTACACCAACCACACGCTGATGAGCGAGGCGCTGGAAACCTGGCCGGTAGATATGCTGGGTAAAATTCTGCCGCGTCACTTGCAGATAATCTTTGAAATTAATGACTATTTCCTGAAAACCTTGCAAGAGCAGTATCCGAACGACACTGACCTGCTGGGACGGGCGTCAATCATTGATGAATCCAACGGGCGTCGTGTGCGGATGGCCTGGCTGGCGGTTGTCGTGAGTCATAAAGTCAACGGTGTTTCGGAGTTGCACTCTAACCTGATGGTGCAGTCACTGTTTGCTGATTTTGCGAAAATCTTCCCGGGTCGTTTCACCAACGTTACCAACGGTGTGACGCCGCGTCGCTGGCTGGCGGTAGCAAACCCATCGCTTTCAGCCGTGCTGGACGAACACCTGGGCCGTAACTGGCGCACCGACCTTAGCCAGCTGAGCGAGCTGCAACAGCACTGTGATTTCCCGATGGTCAACCATGCGGTGCATCAGGCGAAGCTGGATAACAAAAAACGTCTGGCCGAGTACATCGCCCAGCAGTTGAATGTGGTGGTGAATCCGAAGGCGCTGTTTGATGTGCAGATCAAACGTATTCACGAATACAAACGTCAATTGATGAATGTGTTGCACGTTATCACTCGTTATAACCGTATCAAGGCCGATCCGGATGCTAATTGGGTGCCGCGCGTGAATATTTTTGGCGGCAAGGCCGCTTCGGCTTATTACATGGCGAAGCACATTATCCATTTGATCAACGATGTTGCTAAAGTGATCAACAACGATCCGCAGATTGGCGACAAGCTGAAAGTGGTGTTTATTCCGAACTACAGCGTTAGTCTGGCGCAGTTGATCATTCCGGCGGCCGATCTGTCTGAACAGATTTCACTGGCGGGGACGGAAGCCTCCGGCACCAGTAACATGAAGTTTGCTCTTAACGGCGCGCTGACTATCGGTACGCTGGACGGCGCGAACGTCGAGATGCTGGATCATGTCGGTGATGACAATATCTTTATCTTTGGTAACACTGCGGAAGAGGTGGAAGAACTGCGTCGTCAGGGTTACAAACCGCGTGAATACTACGAGAAAGATGAAGAGCTGCATCAGGTGCTGACGCAAATCGGCAGCGGCGTGTTCAGCCCTGAAGACCCAGGCCGTTACCGCGATCTGGTTGATTCGCTGATCAACTTTGGCGACCACTATCAGGTGCTGGCGGATTATCGCAGCTATGTCGATTGTCAGGATAAAGTCGACGAACTCTACGAGCGTCAGGAAGAGTGGACTGCAAAAGCGATGCTGAACATCGCCAATATGGGCTACTTCTCTTCAGACCGTACGATAAAAGAGTACGCCGATCATATCTGGCATATTGATCCAGTGAGATTGTAAGTTCGTAAAGTGATAACTGCCGTGTGTTCCCTTAAAGCTACCGTTAATGGGCACACGGCATTTTTATATCAGATAAACAAAATATCATGAAAATTTACATATGCTATCAATATATAATTAATATTTGTTATTTATTAATAAGGTACCTCATCAGGGAATGTTCCATATAACGAACATTATAAATAAATAATAAATCATTTGTCGTGTTTATATATTTACTCACTCCTCAGTTCTTCTTTCTAAAATAAACTCCTTTGTTTTCAAATGACTGTATTTTTATATAAAGTCAATTATTGCGAGCATTGATTCTTTTAGTTACATTACCAAGCAGCTCATATAATATTTTCCAGCCATTCTATCTCTTAATTTTTCTGGGATTAACCACACCAGCTTTATTCATTTAAATAATGTGATTTGTTAAAGCTGAATGTAAAAATAATCGCCAATATTGCTTGGATTTTTTAACAAAAGGAAAGGTATAAATGAAATTCAATCTATCTAATTTATCCGTAGTTTTACTCGCATCAGGTATGCTGATGTCAACTGCGGTAACTGCTGCGCCAGGCGATGCATCACAATTTGGTGGTGCGGATACAGACTGGAGCACCGTTGATTATCCAAAACTCACCGATATGGATAGCAACACCGATGCGATGGGCGGAAACATCCGCTTTACTGGTCGTGTGGTTAAAGCGACGTGTAAGGTTGCTACAGAATCGAAACAGATTGAAGTGGTACTGCCAGTCGTACCTTCTAACGCTTTCACGGGCATTGATACCGAAGCAACGGGTGCCAGTAACCAGACTGACTTCAACATTAAACTGACCGACTGCAGCAATACAGACAGTCAAAACATTGAATTTCGTTTTACTGGCGTAGCAGACAGTGCCAACCAGACGCTTGCCAATGAAGTTGAAGGGGCCGCTGATGCTGATAGTACTGGCGAAGCAGGTGCAACAGGTGTAGGGATTCGTATTTATTCTAAAAACACTACAGCTGATGGTCTGATTAAACTGAATACACAAACTCCTCAGGGGAGTAGTTCTTCGGCAGCTTACGTGATTCCTGGCGATGCAGCCAAACATGATTATACTGCGGCATTTACTGCGGGCTATGCGCAGAACGGTAGTACCGTTGCACCAGGTCTGGTGAAAGCTACGGCAAGTTTCGTTGTGCTGTACGAATAATTACAGCAAGATAATTTCAGGTTACAGTTAATTGTAGCCTGAAATTAATATTACGTGTTTATTTATAATAAATAGACACGTATCAGCAATTACAATTAATTTCATCTACAAGGATGCAGTATGAGATGGATTTCAAAAAATAAATGTTTAGCCAATAGAAATATAAATTCTTTGCTGAAGACTCAATATGCCATAAGGGCAGCGGCTCTATTTTTGCTGTCCGCCATATCTGTCAACGCTATGGCTGCGGGTGGTTTCGGTCTTGGTTCTACGCGTCTGGTTTATCCATCTGACAGTCAGCAGATTACGTTAAGTGTACAGAATGGTGGGGCTAACACCAGCTATTTAATCCAGTCATGGATTGATGACAATCAAAGCAGTAAAAAAAGTCAGGATTTTGTGGTTACGCCTCCTTTATTTATGTTGCCAACCCGAAAAGAGGCATCATTGAGGATAATGTTTATTGGCAAATCGCAGTTACCGACTGATCGAGAGACATTATTCTGGATGAATGTGAAAGCGATTCCGCCGACGGATGAGAAGAATACTCAGAAAAACACGTTACAACTGGCGTTACAAAACAGAATTAAATTATTTTACCGTCCGACTAATTTACCCATTCAGGCTGGTAAAGCACGGGATATGCTGCGATTTAAATACGAAGGTAAACAGCTGAGAATCATTAATCCTTCTCCCTATTACCTGACGGTGACAGGAATCAGGATGCAAGGGGCAAAATTACCCAATGCGTTTGTTCCCCCGAAAAGTGACATCACAGTTTCTTCTCCGGTGACGTTAGCGGGCGAAATTACTTATCAAACTATCAATGATTACGGTGCCACAACGGCCAGGCAAAAGGGAACGATGCAATAAACCTGGAAGATTAAAACGTTAAAGCAACTCAGGTCAGGGATATGAACCTAAAGCTCAGAAAACTCGAACACTGGATGGCAAGGAAAAAGCAGATGAGGCTGTGTATACCGCTTCTCCTGACACTTTTGCCTACGTGTTCAGTGGCGGGTATGCGCTTTAATCCTGCCTTTTTGTCGGGTGATACAGAAGCTGTTGCTGATTTATCTCGTTTTGAGAAAGGGATGACGTATCTGCCAGGTAGCTATGAGGTTGAAATATGGGTCAATGATTCGCCTTTGACATCACGTAAGGTTACTTTCAAAGCTGATGAGCAGAATCAGTTGATTCCCTGTTTTTCGCTCGATGAGTTAGTTACTTTAGGAATTAACAAAAGTGCATTGCCGGAGCAGGCGCAAGCAGAGGGAAATCATTGTCTCGATTTACGCATATGGTTTGCTGAAGTTCAATATACTCCTGAACTGGATGCGCAACGACTCAAACTGACCTTCCCGCAGGCAATATTAAAGCATGAAGCACGTGGTTATATCCCACCTGAGGAATGGGATAATGGTATCCCGGCAGTTCTTATTAATTATGACTTTTCTGGTAACAGCGATCGTGGAGACTATGCGTCTGATAGTTATTATTTAAATCTTCGTTCAGGTTTAAATTTAGGGGCGTGGCGTTTTCGTGATTATTCTACATGGAGTCGTTCAGCTAATTCATCGGGTAAAATTGCACATGTGAGTAGTACGTTACAACGAGTAATTATTCCTTTTAAAAGTGAGTTAACACTAGGTGATACCTGGTCTTCATCGGATATTTTCGACAGCGTGAGTATTCGTGGTGCTAAACTTGAATCCGATGAAAACATGCTACCAGATAGCCAAAGTGGTTTTGCCCCCACTGTGCGCGGTATTGCTAAAAGTAATGCTCAGGTAACGATTAAACAAAATGGCTATGTTATTTATCAGACATATACTCCTCCCGGACCTTTTGAAATCAACGATCTGAACCCTACGTCTTCCGCAGGGGATTTGGAAGTTACGATCAAAGAGTCTGATAATTCCGAAACTGTCTATACTATTCCTTACGCCGCTGTACCCATCCTTCAACGCGAAGGACATATTAAATATTCCGCAACTGCCGGTAAATATCGTAGTAATAGCTATAATCAAAATAATCCGAATATCTTTCAAGGCGATTTGATTTGGGGGTTACCCTGGGATATTACCGCCTATGGAGGGATACAATACTCTGATAATTATCGGGCAATAGCACTCGGGCTTGGGTTCAACCTTGGTATGTTTGGTGCGACCTCATTTGATTTGACGCAAGCCAATAGCACACTTGCTGATGGCAGTAAACATCAAGGGCAATCGTACCGTTTTCTATATTCAAAATCGTTAGTGCAAACAGGTACAGCTTTTCAGATTATTGGTTATCGCTACTCGACGGAGGGATTTTATTCGTTGAGTGATACCACATACAAACAAATGTCGGGTACGGTTATCGATCCAGATACCCTTAATGAAAAAGACTATGTTTATAACTGGAATGATTTTTATAATTTACGTTATAACAAAAAAGGAAAATTTCAGGCAAATATATCACAACCATTGGGCGAATATGGCTCTATGTATTTGGCAGCGAGTCAACAAACTTACTGGAATACGAATAATAAAGATACCTTATACCAGGCTGGCTATAATACGAGTGTGCATGGGGTTTATTTAAACATTGCTTATAATTACAGCAAATCACCAGGTTCAGATGCGGACAGAATCTTATCCGTCAATATATCATTGCCGATCAGCAATTGGTTATCACCAGCAGTCGATGGGCGCACTGCGACAAATTCTATGACAGCGACCTATGGTTACAGTCAGGATAATAGCGGTCATGTGAATCAGTATGCTGGAGTATCTGGCTCACTGCTGGAACAACATAATCTCAACTATAATATTCAACAAAATTTTGCCAATCAGAATAATACCGGAAATGGCTCGGTAGGTTTAAATTACCGCGGTACTTATGGTTCACTAAATTCCGGATACAGCTACGATAATAATGGTAACCAGCAATTCAACTATGGTTTAAGTGGCGCCTTGGTTGTTCACGAAAATGGTATCACGCTAAGCCAGCCGTTAGGTGAAAAAAATATACTGATAAAAGCACCTGGGGCAAACAATGTAAATGTGGAACGCGGAACGGGGGTTAAGACAGACTGGCGTGGCTATGCTGTCGTACCTTATGCCACGGAATATCGGCGTAATAATATCTCTTTAGACCCTATGTCTATGAACATGCATACAGAATTAGATGCCACTAGCATGGAAGTGATACCCAGTAAAGGCGCTTTAGTTCGCGCTGAGTTTAATGCCCATGTCGGTATTCGTGCTTTATTTAATTTGAGCTATCGTAATAAACCAGTTCCATTTGGTGCGACGGCCAGTGTACCCACTGAGGGAACCACTCAGATTACAGGAATAGTGGGTGACAGTGGGCAGGTTTATCTCTCCGGTTTGCCTTTGCAAGGCATAATAAATATACAGTGGGGAGAAAGTTCTTATCAGCAATGTCAGGCAAGCTATCAATTACCGGAAAGTGAGCTAGATAATGCTATTAGCTATGCAAATCTGGAGTGCCGCTGATGAATATATTACAGAAATTTATTTTATTAATTTTCACTTCATTATCCATGATGGTGGTTTCATATAATGCACTGGCTAACGATACCGTAGTGGTCACATTTACAGGCCAGTTATTAGCAAAAACGTGTGATATTACAGCTGGAAGTAAAGACCAGCCAGTAAACATGGGAACTTATGACGTCAATGATTTTTTAAATGTGGGAGATGTTTCTGGTAGCCGTACATTTACAATAAATCTGGAAGGGTGTCCAACGACAACCAGCACTGTTTATAGTTCAGGAGTTAGTGCTAATGTGCGGTTTAGCGGGGATACAGATGCTATCAATACCACTTTATTACGCCTTACTTCCAGTGCAGATAGCGCAACTGGAGTGGGCGTCGAAATTTTAGATAGCAATGATAAAATTATAGCAATTAATGGTGAGTCAGGCTTCCGGGAATTAGTTTTAGATAATAATGGCGATGCCAGTTTGGCCTTTAAACTCCGCTATAAGTCAACTCAGCAAAACGTACATGCGGGGCAGGCGAATGCACTGTTGTACTTTGATATAGACTATCAGTGAGGATAATATGACTCGCTATTGGAATTTAATTGCTCTGTTATTCTCTGTGATATCCATGTCATCCATTGCTGATGATACAACGCATGCAGGTATTGTACGTATAGAAGGAATAATAACGGCAAAGACTTGTATTGTTGCCGATGAGTCTAAAAATTTCACGGTTAACATGCCTGATGTTCCCAGTTATAGGGTTAAAAATTCAGGGGATATCACTGAAAAAATTGACTTCTCTATAAAATTAACCCGATGTGGCAGTGATGTCAGTAATGCCAATATCAAATTTGATGGAGCATCAGTGAGTGAAGATACCACTCTGTATAAACTGGAAGAGGGATCTGTTGAGGGGTTAGCACTGGCTATTTATGATAACAACAAACAAAGTATTAGTAATGGTATAAAAAGTACCAGTTATGCCCTTACGCCATTGGTAGATAATACATTGCATTTCTTTGCTGCTTATAAAGCGATAAAAAATGATGTACAACCAGGAGATGCGAATGCATCAGTTTCCTTTATCGTCACTTATGATTAATGTGCTGATATGCTTTTTAATATGTTGCGTAAATGCGCAAGCAGGGGTTGTCGTTGGCGGTACCCGTTTTGTTTACCCAGAAAAGCAGTCATCAATTTCGGTCGAGCTTAAAAATACTGCCAGTAAAGATATGCTGGTTAAAATTTCCGTGACACCTGATGATGGACGTCAGTTAAATGGGACAGTAGAATCTCAGCCTTTACTTCCAGATAAGGCATTTATTGCTACGCCACCATTATTGGTTCTTAAACAAGATAAAAATACCAAAATAAGAATTAATCGCGTAGGTGGTCAGTTACCTACAGATCGTGAGAGTTTATTTATACTGAATGTTGCTGCGTTACCTGCTCAGGAACAAGACTCACAGCTTAAGCACGAAAATCAACTCCAGGTAGCTGTACGCAACCGGATGAAAATATTTTATCGCCCGGAGGCGTTATCAGGTAATCCACTTAACGCTTATCAGCAGTTACGCTGGTCGCGAAGCAATGAGGCTGTCACTGTTTTTAATCCTACTCCCTGGTATGTGACACTCTATAATTTATCTATTGATGGTAAAAACATAAATGGTGGCATGGTCGCACCATTTAGCCATCGTCAACAGAATTGGTGTCAGGGGCAAGGATATTGCGAGATTAACTGGCAGACGTTGGATCTTTACAATAATGCTTTACCTGTATGGAGTGTGAAATTAAATGTTTTGCAAAATAATGCTATGGGTACAGCAGCGATACATGGATAACTGGAGAGGCATGATGTTTACTTGTTTTTGGGGAAATGTAAAAGCAATTTTTATATTTTCTATTCTTTTAATCAGTAATTTCTATAACATTGTGTATGCTGAAGATATGGGACGTGATCGCGCTTTTTGTTATCCTGGTTCTCCTGGTAATAACAGTACGCCAGCAGTATTTTCTTATAATTTTGGTACTATTACTGTCTCTGATGTCAATAATAACTCTCCTGGAACGGTATTACCAACGCAGAACTGGAAAATAGGGCGTTATAAGGCATATTGCAATTCTCTTGATGATTATGAAGTTTATTTTTCCGGTGTGTCTGGAATTGACCCGTCGGGAGCATCTGGTGATCATCAGGGGAGCGATATATTTATTCCTCTGACTCATGAAATATCTGTCTCGACACATATAAAACTCTATAATAAAAATGGCACAATGACAGATAAAACAGTACCTTTTGATAACTATAGCACCAATTATCCAGCAGACAGAAGTAAACCATCTGATTGGACCTCAGGAACAGAGGGATATATAAAAATCAGACTGGATAAAAAAATAATATCCGATGTCTCAATAAATAGTGTGCTACTAGTTTCTTTGTACGTTAGCCAGTTCCCAACTGAACATGGCCCCGTTCCTGTATTTAATGCTTATATTGGCAACTTAAATATTGAGGTTCCACAAGGCTGCACAATTAATGAGGGCACCAGTTTTACCGTTAATATGCCTGATGTCTGGGCTAGTGAGTTAAGTCGGGCTGGCGCTGGAGTGAAGCCAACAGGTATTTCTCCAGTTGCAACCACTATTCCGATCAATTGCACGAACAAAGATATTGATGCCGTAATGACGCTGGTTTTTGATGGAAATATTTCATCAACGAGAGATGTTAACGGTCGGCAAAGTATTCTTCAGGCGGAGGATAACCCAGACGTTGGCATTATGATTATGGATAGCCAACAGGAGTCCGTAGATTTGAACGCTCTTGCTACTCATGTTGGAGTACCATTTAAGTTAATAGAAAACCGGGCAGCATCCGCTCAGACGGCAGACGTGACTTTTCTGTCTCTCCCCGTCAGTACCACAGGGCGACTACCTGCCGCGGGGCGTTATAACGCCCTGGCTGTTTTACGGGTGGAATATCAGTGATATGTGAGTCAGTGCAGAAACGGATTAGCCCGCTTTTAGCCATCGGTAGGGCAGAGCCTGGTGGAAGATGTGGGATATGTGCCGATGTATCCAACAATGAAATAAAATTCGATGCAAAGGAATCAGCGCGATGAATAAATTCACAGGCGTTTTACTGTTAGGTGCAGTATTACTGGCGGGATGCGCCGACCGGGAAGCCTACTATAACAGTGTCAGGGAAGAAGAGAGTCGGGGACTGACTTCTCTGCGGGGAGAACCTGAATTACGTTACAGCGATGATTGGTCAAGATGGCCGAGAGTGTACGGTGCAACAGCTTTATACCCGCTGTATGCTTCTGCATATTATGAATTAGTACCGGAGCCGAAAGATGCGGATCAAACTTCGCTGGCCTGGCAGGCGTATGGTTTACAGCAAACCCGAACAGCGGAAGCCTACGATAGTCTGATTAAAGGTACTGCGACAGTTATTTTTGTCGCGCAACCTTCTGAAGGACAGAAAAAACGTGCAGAAGAAGCGGGAGTTAAGCTGAAATATACCGCGTTTGCCCGCGAAGCCTTTGTCTTTATCGTTGATATCAAAAACCCGGTTAATTCGCTTAGCGAACAGCAGGTCAAAGACATTTTTAGCGGTAAAGTGAGTCGCTGGAATAAAGTAGGCGGTGGTGACGACCGCATAAAAGTCTGGCAGCGGCCAGAAGATTCAGGAAGCCAAACGGTTATGAAGGGACTGGTTATGCAAGACACTCCAATGCTGCCAGCCAAAAAATCCACTGTTATTGATCTTATGGGCGGTTTAATTACCGAAGTCGCCGACTATCAAAACACACCATCTTCCATTGGATACACCTTCCACTATTACGTCACACGTATGAATGACAATATGCTCAAAATGCGCAAACAGATCAAACTGCTGGCTATAAACGGTGTTGCGCCTACAGAGGAAAATATCCGTAACGGCACTTATCCGTACATAATTGATGCTTATATGGTGACGCGTGAAAACCCCACGCCGGAGACGCAGAAATTCGTCGACTGGTTTTTAAGCCCGCAGGGGCAGCAATTGGTAGAGGATGTGGGATATGTGCCGCTGTATAAAACGCAACCTTAAAGCAGGAGAAATAATATGGATACTACTATTATTCGCCTGAACGCAGCAAATGTTCGTTTTATCTATCAACCGTTTACACGCGACCAGCGGGCGAGGGGATAATTATGCAACCCAGCCCCGCCATGCAGGCATTAATTGAGCAGATATATCACACCTTTCACCGTTATCCAGTGCCGAAGCAATGTGTGGTTTGTTGTGAATATTGCCTGAGTCAGCAGGAACAAATAGCAGCTTTGAGCAGGATGATGACGATAAAACTATTACCGCCCAAATCAATACCTGGGCTGACAACAAGCAATCCATCCTGAAAGAACGCGCGCGGCAAGCGATTGAAAACCCGCTTAAACAGCCTGAACAGGGCACACGATATCAGGTCTGGGAAGATGACTGGATGGTTGATGAGTGTTTATGCGCGATGTATGACGCATCATCCGAATCATCAGGACAATAAAGATGAATAAAATCAGACTTTATATTCCCCCGCTAATTCTCGGCTTTATTATTGTACCGTTGTTGATATGGCCGACGGTAGTTGCGCTGGCTGCTTCTGTTATAACGCTGAGTTTTCTGGGGGAGATACTGTTCTCTATCCCGCTCATGATCAGGCGTATTTCATTTCTGGAATTACAACTTTGGTTATCGGTCGAATATGCGCTTTTCTTCTGTGTAATGTGCTGCGTCGGTTGGCAATTTGCTCGCAGAACGCCACCTAAATTAAAAAGAAAACTGCATTGTTGGCTGGTATTTGCACCAGTTTATTTCTGGCTGCTCCTGTGGAATATCATTTTTTACGTCGCACCAGCGAAAATTGCGTTGCTGGAAAATATGCGCAGTTTCTTTCTGACAGTTGTCTGGCCCCCACTGAATTTTTCGCCATTTTGGCCCAACCGTGGACTGGCTTTATCGGTCCGACAAGCGCCCAGCTTGGTTTTGCGTTGGGATATTACTGCCAGTGGCGTAGCAAAAATAGAAGCCAGGGGCGGATGTGGAGCGAGTGGGGAACGTGCCTTAGTTTTGTTACGTTGGGTATGATGGCGTGGGCTTTGCGGTAATTCCCTGAATCAAAAAGTAGGTCAGATTGAAATCTGACCTGACCACTTTACGTTAAATCACGACGCCAGCGACAACTTCTGCTGCGTATACTCCACCAGCCACTGACTCACACGAGATTGTTGTTCCGCATTCAGCCACATGCCTTGTTTTGTGCGACGCCACAGGGCATCGTCGGCGCGACGGACCCATTCGTGATCCACCAAGTATTTCAGCTCCGCTTCGTAAAACTCATGACCGAAATCCTCCCCGAGGTCGCTTATCGCCCCCGCATTGCCGAGCAGCAGCTCGCTGTTGCTGCCGTAAGTGCGCGCGTAATGACGTGCCAGCGATTCCGTAATGAATGGATAGCGGCGGCGCAAGCGGGCGGCGTAGTCATCGCGGTCGCCTTCGATGGCACCACCCGGCAGCACGCTCTCTTTCGTCCACGCCGGGCCAATACCCTGATAATACGGCGTCAGTTTTTCCAGCGCATGTTCCGCCAGTTTGCGGTAGGTGGTCAGCTTACCGCCAAATACCGACAGCAGCGGTGCTTTGCCGTTTTCATCATGAATATCAAGGGTGTAATCACGGGTAATAGCCTGCGGCGAATCGGACTCGTCATCACACAGTGGGCGCACGCCGGAGTAGGTCCAGACGATATCGTCCCGGCTTAACTGCTTTTTAAAGTGCGTGTTATACACTTTCAGCAGGTAATTGATTTCACTCTCTTCAATCTTCACTGCTTTTGGATCGCCTTTGTATTCCACATCGGTGGTGCCGATGATGGAAAACTCGTCCATCCACGGGATCACAAAGACAATACGTTTATCTTCGTTTTGCAGAATGTAGGCTTGTTTTTGGGTATGCACGCGCGGCACCACAATATGGCTGCCTTTGATCAGGCGAATGCCATAAGGCGAGGGCAAATGCATGCCGTCGTCGAAGAACTGTTTCACCCACGGGCCAGTGGCGTTAACCAGGCCGCGCGCCTGCCATGTATATTTTTTGCCAGTATCGATATCTTCCGCTTCCACAATCCACAGGCCGTTTTCGCGGCGAGCAGAAGTGGCACGAGTACGAGTAAGCACTTCACCGCCTTTACGCACCACCATCTGGGCGTTGGCGAGTACCAGACGGGCGTCGTCTACCCAACAGTCGGAATATTCGAATCCGCGCTTAATTTCCGGTTTTAACACTGAATTTGCGCCAAAACGCAAACTGGTTGATCCCGGCAGGCTGGTGCGTTTACCCAGATGATCGTACATAAACAGACCAATACGAATCATCCACGCCGGGCGCAGATGTGGGCGATGCGGCAGGCGAAAACGCATCGGGAAGGCGATATGCGGCGCCATTTTCAGTAGCACTTCACGTTCGGCCAGCGCCTCGCTGACCAGTCGGAATTCATAGTGCTCAAGGTAGCGCAGGCCACCGTGAATGAGTTTTGAACTGGCGGAGGAGGTCGCGCAAGCGAGATCCTGGGCTTCCAGCATCAGCACGGATAAACCGCGTCCAGCGGCGTCTGCCGCGATACCAGCACCATTGATGCCGCCACCTATCACAATCAGATCTTTGGTTTCCATGCTGCCCTCATTCACTTTCGTTAAAGCTCATAAATGTTCGTTATCGAACATATTAGCAAAGAATCGCGCTTTGGGTAACATTGAAAAAACATTTTAGAGTGATATGTATAACATTATGGCGTTTATCTGCCGCTTCGACGTAAACTGTGCGGTAAATTTGCCCACTTGTTTGTAAAGAAAGAGAGACGCATGGATCAGTTCGAATGTATTAACGTTGCCGACGCGCACCAGAAGTTGCAGGAAAAAGAGGCGGTGCTGGTCGATATTCGCGATCCACAGAGTTTCGCAATGGGGCATGCGGCGCAGGCTTTCCATTTGACTAACGACACACTGGGCGCGTTTATGCGTGATAACGACTTCGATACGCCGGTGATGGTGATGTGTTACCACGGTAATAGCAGCAAAGGCGCGGCGCAGTATCTGCTGCAACAGGGCTACGATGTGGTCTATAGCATTGATGGCGGTTTTGAAGCCTGGCAACGTCAGTTTCCCACAGAGGTGGCGTACGGCGCGTAAGGCTTTATACTGTCCCCTTTTGTGTGGAATAAGCGACAGCAACAATGTTGATGATTACCTCTTTTGCTAACCCCCGCGTGGCGCAGGCGTTTGTCGATTACATGGCGACGCAGGGTGTTATCCTCACGATTCAACAACATAATCAAAGCGATGTCTGGCTGGCGGATGAATCCCAGGCTGAACGTGTGCGGGCGGAGCTGGCGCGTTTTCTCGAAAACCCGGCTGATCCGCGTTATCTCGCTGCCAGCTGGCAGGCGGGCCATACCGGCAGTGGCCTGCATTATCGCCGTTATCCTTTCTTTGCTGCCTTGCGTGAACGTGCAGGTCCGGTAACCTGGGTGATGATGATCGCCTGCGTGCTGGTGTTTATCGCCATGCAAATCCTTGGCGATCAGGACGTGATGCTATGGTTGGCCTGGCCATTCGATCCGACGCTGAAATTTGAGTTCTGGCGCTACTTCACCCATGCGTTAATGCATTTCTCACTAATGCATATCCTCTTTAACTTGCTCTGGTGGTGGTATCTCGGCGGTGCGGTGGAAAAACGCCTCGGCAGCGGTAAGCTAATTGTCATTACTCTCATTAGCGCCCTGTTAAGTGGCTATGTGCAGCAAAAATTCAGCGGGCCGTGGTTTGGCGGGCTTTCTGGCGTGGTGTATGCGCTGATGGGCTACGTCTGGCTACGTGGCGAACGCGATCCGCAAAGTGGCATTTACCTGCAACGTGGGTTAATCATCTTCGCGCTGATCTGGATTGTCGCCGGATGGTTTGATTTGTTTGGGATGTCGATGGCGAACGGAGCACACATCGCCGGGTTAGCCGTGGGTTTAGCGATGGCTTTTGTTGATTCGCTCAATGCGCGAAAACGAAAATAATTCCAGGGATTTATAAATGAAACAAACACAACGTCACAACGGTATTATCGAACTGGTTAAACAGCAGGGTTATGTCAGCACCGAAGAGCTGGTAGAACATTTCTCCGTCAGCCCGCAGACTATTCGCCGCGACCTCAACGAGCTGGCAGAGCAAAACCTGATCCTGCGCCATCATGGCGGTGCGGCGCTGCCTTCCAGTTCGGTTAACACGCCGTGGCACGATCGCAAGGCCACCCAGACCGAAGAAAAAGAGCGCATCGCCCGTAAAGTGGCGGAGCAAATCCCCAACGGCTCGACGCTGTTTATCGATATCGGCACCACGCCGGAAGCGGTGGCGCACGCGCTGCTCAATCACAGCAATTTGCGCATTGTCACCAACAATCTCAACGTTGCTAACACGTTGATGGTAAAAGAAGATTTTCGCATCATTCTCGCCGGAGGCGAATTACGCAGCCGCGATGGCGGGATCATTGGCGAAGCGACGCTCGATTTTATCTCTCAGTTCCGTCTGGACTTTGGCATTCTGGGGATCAGCGGCATCGATAGCGACGGCTCGCTGCTGGAGTTCGATTACCACGAAGTTCGCACCAAACGCGCCATTATTGAGAACTCGCGTCACGTTATGCTGGTTGTCGATCACTCGAAATTTGGCCGTAACGCGATGGTCAATATGGGCAGCATCAACATGGTTGATGCCGTCTACACCGACGCCCCGCCGCCAGCGGGCGTGATGCAGGTGCTGACGGACCATCATATTCAACTGGAGCTGTGCTGATCCTGCACGGCTTCCCACGTCAGACCAAAACGCGCCAGGTATTTGCGTAGCCGATCCGCGTCATTGACGCTGGCTTTGCCCTGGCGCGAAACATCAAAAAGCTGTCGTCCGGCAGCGGAAAGCGATTTTGCCTGGCGACAAACGGCGATAACGTTTTCCAGTTGCAGGCGGTCGAAGAGATCGATGTTCTCCACCTCTGCGCCTAACAACGTCGTAAGTGCCGAAGGGCGGCTCTCCTGCCAGTTATAGCGCAGACGGTTTATCTCATCTTCAACCACTTCCAGAGTGATGCGTCCGCTAGTGGCAAAGGTTGCCATCCGCGTAACGCTGGCAGAAAGCTCGCGAAAGTTACCGCGCCATGTTGCCTGGGGAGATGTCGCAAAGGCCAGCCAGGTGCGCCGCGCTTCGGTGTTAAAACGCACGCTGTCGCCAGTGAGTGAGGCGTGGCGCTCCACTTCATAATCAAGGTTCGGTTCAATATCTTCCTGGCGCTGGCGTAGACCCGGCAGGGTGAAGGTCCAGAGATTGATCCGCGCGTACAGATCTTCGCGAAATTTGCCTTCGGCAACCAGCTGGCGCAAATCGCGCACCGTTCCGGCGATAAGCTGAAAGTCGCTACTCACCTGGCGATCGCTGCCAAACGGATAAAAGGTTTTCTCTTCAATGGCTTTCAGCAGCATTGCCTGTTCGTCTGCGCCCAGTTCGCCAATCTCATCGAGAAACAACATCCCGCCGTTGGCGCTACGTAGCAGCCCTTCCCGCGATTCCCGCGCCCCGGTAAACGCGCCTTTCACATGACCAAACAGCGTCGACATGGCGGTATCGCCGCGCAGGGTGGCGCAGTTCACCTCAACAAACGCGCCGCTAAACTGATGCCGCGCCTGTTTTAATTCAAAGATGCGTCGCGCCAGAAATGACTTACCTGCGCCTGTCGGGCCGTTAAGCAGAATTGGCGCGCGGGATTTAATCGCCACTTTTTCGATCTGCTCAATCATGCGGTTGAATTGGGGGTTACGCGTGGCAATGCCGGATTTGAGGAAATCGAGGGTTTGCTGGCGTTCTTCAGCAAAGCGGCTGGCGATGGCGTTATAACGGCTTAAATCGAGATCGATGATCGTCACTTCACCTGCGCCGCGCGGTTGTTCTTTTTTGCGCGGTGGTGAAGATTGTATCAGCCGGGCGGGCAGGTAACGCGCTTCCGCCAGTAGAAACCAGCAAATCTGCGCCACGTGGGTGCCGGTGGTGATGTGAATTAAATACTCTTCTTTATCAGGGCGAAACGCGTAGCCACGGGCAAAATCATGCAGGCAGGCGTAAACCTCTTCGAAATCCCACGGGTTATGCAGTTCAATCTCAACGCTCACCACTTCTGTTTCTGGCGAAACGCTGGCGATATCGCGTTTAAGCGTTTCAAATAGCGAGCGCGAGCGGGCGTCGTGCAATAATTCCAGTCGATCGATGACCAACGATTCTTGCTGGCATAAACAGAGTGTCGGGCGCCATTTTGACCAGCGCTGACTACCGCGCCCGGCATAATCCAGCACCGTTCCGACAAAGCCAAAAGCCACTGTTTTACGCATCTTAGATATCCTTATAAAAGACGATATTTCATTATCGGTAAATCGGCTTTGCGGGAAATCTCCGGTTACGGACGTAAAGACATAATCTTTTTTAAAACAATGAATTAAAAAATTAATCTGCTTATTTAATTTTCTGGCACGACGGTTGCAATTATCAGGACATACCAACGAAAAGAGAAAAACAAAATGAATTACGAATTACTGACCACTGAAAATGCCCCGGTAAAAATGTGGACCAAAGGCGTGCCGGTAGAAGCCGATGCGCGTCAGCAACTTATTAATACGGCGAAGATGCCGTTTATTTTCAAACATATTGCGGTAATGCCTGATGTACACCTGGGTAAAGGTTCCACCATTGGTAGCGTGATCCCGACCAAAGGGGCGATTATTCCGGCAGCGGTGGGTGTGGATATCGGTTGTGGAATGAATGCACTGCGTACTGCGTTAACGGCGGCAGACCTGCCTGAAAACCTGGCGGAGCTGCGTCAGGCGATTGAAACTGCCGTACCGCACGGGCGTTCCAATAATCGTAGCCGTCGTGATAAAGGCGCATGGGAAAATCCGCCTGTTAACGTCGATGCTAAATGGGCTGAGCTTGAAGCCGGTTATCAGTGGTTAACGCAAAAATATCCCCGTTTCCTTAACACTAACAACTATAAACACCTGGGAACGCTGGGAACGGGTAACCACTTTATTGAAATCTGCCTTGATGAGTCGGATCAGGTGTGGATTATGCTGCACTCCGGTTCACGCGGAATTGGTAACGCCATCGGAACTTATTTTATCGATCTGGCGCAAAAAGAGATGCAGGACCAGCTTGAAACGCTGCCATCGCGTGACCTGGCGTACTTTATGGAAGGTACGGAATACTTTGATGATTACCTGAAAGCCGTGGCCTGGGCGCAACTTTTTGCCAGCCTTAACCGCGATGCGATGATGGAAAACGTGGTAACGGCGTTGCAGAGCGTTACGCAGAAAAAGGTAAGACAGCCGCAAACGCTGGCGATGGAAGAGATCAACTGTCACCACAACTATGTGCAAAAAGAACAGCACTTTGGCGAAGAGATCTATGTGACGCGTAAAGGGGCGGTGTCTGCGCGTGCTGGTCAATATGGAATTATTCCCGGTTCGATGGGGGCGAAAAGCTTTATCGTCCGTGGGCTGGGAAATGAAGAGTCGTTCTGTTCGTGCAGCCACGGTGCCGGACGGGTAATGAGCCGTACTAAAGCGAAAAAACTGTTCAGCGTGGAAGACCAAATTCGAGCCACCGCGCATGTGGAATGCCGTAAAGATGCCGAAGTGATCGACGAAATCCCGATGGCGTATAAAGATATTGATGCGGTGATGGCGGCACAAAGCGATCTGGTGGAAGTTATCTATACCCTGCGTCAGGTGGTGTGCGTAAAAGGATAAATGATGAAAAGGATGATTGCGCTGGATGGCGCACAGGGCGAAGGCGGCGGGCAGATCCTGCGCTCGGCGCTGAGCCTGTCGATGATAACCGGCAAGCCATTTACCATCACCGGCATTCGTGCCGGACGGGCGAAACCGGGGCTGTTGCGCCAGCATCTGACGGCGGTAAAGGCGGCGACGGAAATTTGCGGAGCAACGGTGGAAGGCGCGGAGCTGGGGTCGCAGCGCCTGGTCTTCCGGCCCGGTAACGTGCGTGGCGGCGATTACCGCTTTGCTATCGGTAGCGCCGGAAGTTGTACGCTGGTGCTGCAAACGGTGCTGCCTGCGCTGTGGTTTGCCGATGGGCCTTCTCGCGTAGAAGTGAGCGGCGGCACTGATAACCCGTCGGCCCCGCCTGCGGATTTTATGCGCCGGGTGCTGGAGCCGCTGCTGGCGAAAATAGGAATTCATCAGCAAACCACACTATTACGCCACGGTTTTTATCCTGCCGGAGGCGGCGTGGTGGCAACGGAAGTCGCGCCCGTGACATCGTTTAACACCTTGCTACTTGGCGAGCGCGGAAACATTACGCGGATGCGTGGTGAGGTGTTACTGGCTGGCGTGCCGAGGCATGTCGCTGAACGTGAAATCGCTACGCTGGCGGGGAGTTTTTCCCTGCATGAGCAGAATATTCATAACCTGCCGCGCGACCAGGGGCCGGGTAATACCGTCTCGCTTGAAGTCGAAAGTGAAAATATTACCGAACGCTTTTTCGTCGTCGGTGAAAAGCGCGTCAGCGCCGAAGTGGTCGCGGCACAACTGATAAAAGAGGTGAAGCGCTACCTGGCAAGCACGGCGGCGGTGGGGGAATATCTTGCTGACCAGCTAGTGTTGCCAATGGCGCTGGCGGGCGCGGGACAATTTACGGTCGCCCATCCCTCATGCCATCTGCTGACCAATATTGCGGTGGTGGAGCGTTTCTTGCCCGTGCGGTTCAGTCTGATAGAAACAGACGGCGTAACGCGAGTGAGCGTTGAATGATGCAGAGATGTCAGCCGGATCTGGCGCGTTATCCGGCTAAATTCACACTCCATACCCCATCATCTTCAGCAGTTTCTGCGCGTGTTGTACCGCAGCCTGGCGGTGGGCGACGCCGAGTTTTTGGTACAGATTGCGGATATGCGTCTTGATAGTGGTCGCCGCGACTTCCAGCTCGCCCGCAATTTGCTCGTTGCTGTAACCGGAGTAAATCAGCCCCAGTACCTGCCATTCACGTTGCGTCAGCGGGCTGGTGCGGATTAGTTCTGGCACTTCCGGATGATTTAGCAGACGTTCAACGAAACTCTCATCGAAATGAGCGAATTTATGTCGATGATGTTGATTGATTTCCCGCAGAATACGCTGTGCGCGGTGCTGTTCCAGTTCCGGCAACGTATTGAGTTGAATCAGCTGACGTAACTGCTGCGCCATCGCTTCGCCTTCAATAACAAAATGACTGATAAATCCAGTGCGGTTTGCCAGTTTTAATGCATCCAGCAACACACGCTGGGCGTCGCTTTTACGCCCGGCTTGCCAGTACAACTGATTGAGTAGAAGCAGGTTACGGTTGAGGTCGCTCATCAACCGCAGACTGCGGGCGTTTTCGTTCAGTTCTTCGAGGACTATTTCCGCCGGTTCAAACTCTCCCAGCAAGATTTGTGCGCGGGCAATGTTGCGCCATTGACCTTGCAGGAAGTGATTGTTCGCAAACTCTGGTTTCGCAGTATGGCTCAGCCAGTTGGCGGCAGCCGCTTTATCTCCGGTCATTTGCCAGTAAATCACCCGGACTTTGTTGGCGTTAGAGATCCAGTCGCTGTGATATTTGCCATTCCCCAGCAGGTTTTCCAGACGGTTTAGCTGGCTACGGGCGTTATCTAAATCGCCACGGGCCAGCGAGCATTGGATCAACATTGCCAGGCACTGAAGCTGTTGCTGCGGCTGATAAGACGACAAGACTTCAATCCCGCTTCGTGCCGAGGCTTCGGCTTCATCCAGCCGCGCCCAGGCCCATAGCAGCTGTGCACGGATGCGCACCAGAAACTCATGCATCGGCAACTGTTCCAGATGCTGCTCGTTTATCAACTGGAACGCTTTTTCCTGTGTTTCCCATGCAGTTTGCAGGAACCCTTGGGCAAACAGAATTTCACTTTGCTGGATTAAACTCCACAAGGCGTAGTGCCAAACATCGTGCTGACGTGCCATTTGTTCGGTTTGCTGCATTAACGCCAGTGAACGGGTCAATTCACCTTTGCAGTGCAACACTTCGCCAAGCACGGAGGTTGCCACAATGCGGCTGTAGAACCAGCCCGGAGGCAGTTCTTCCAGTGCCAGTTTTGCCAGCCGTTCAGCTTCATCCGGATTGCCGTCGTTAATCGCCACCTGGGCGCGCAAAGCGTTAAATTCTGCGTGCATGGTGCCTTCTCTGATGTCCTTGATCTCATGCTCGGCACGTGCAAGCAGGGTGTTCACTTCGCCATAGCGATGTTGGCTTTGCATCAGCCACGCCTGCAACAACACCAGCTGTGGGTTTTCCAGCAGGCTGTCCCACGGCAGGGCGTTGAGCGACTCTTCCAGCAGTGACAGTTCGCTATGGTTGAACAAACTCCAGGCGTGATTAAGCAGAATATCGCGCAGCATCAGCGCGTCGCCCGCGGCCAGCGCATGATGAATAGCTTCGCTGGGAAAACCTTGCGCCATCCAGCTTTCTGCAGCGGCACGATGAATTTCGGGCAGTTCCGCCGCCAGTTCCCACTGGCAGCGCTGGCGCAGGAAGTTGCCAAACAATGGGTGATAGCAGAACCACTCGCCGGTATCATCCATCCGTTGCAAAAACAGTCCCTGACGCTCAATTTCTTCGAGGCGCATTTGCCCGTTGTCTTCACCTGTCACGCGGGTGATTAGCGTATCGTTCATCGATCGCAAAATGGCACTTTTCAGCAGGAAATGACGTGTTGCCAGATCAACGTTATCTAACACTTCATCGACCAGATAATCAGAAAGATGGCTGGCATTAATGCCCGCCAGGCGACGTGCGGATTTGTGCGCAGAGTGGGTATTCTGTCGGACGGAGAGGGCGATTAATTGTAAAGCCGTTGCCCAACCAGAAACGTCATCGCAAATCCGGCTACTTTCAGCGGCTTCGATGGGTGAAGACAGACGGCAATCAAAAAACTGCTTGGCTTCCTGGTGGGTAAACGCCAGTTGCTGGCTGCCAATTTCCAGCAGTTGGTCACGTACACGCAAATTGGCAATACCCAGTTGCGGAAGATTGCGCGACAAAACTACCAGGGTCAGATTTTCCGGTTGATGACGAATAAAGAAGCGCATTGACTCGTGAATCACTGGGTTAGTGATCAGATGATAATCGTCAATAACCAAGTAGAGCGGCTGGTGCCACTCTGCCAGTTCGATAAACAGTTGGGCAAAAAGTGAGGATAGACTGGCATATTGCCGCTTTTGCGCCATCACTTCACTGGCGGGGCAATGCCCGTTGGTGGCCTGTTGAATTGCGGCAATCAGGTAGCTGGCGAAACGTTCTTGCTGGTTATCGCCGTCATCCAGCGAGTACCAGCCCAAATCGTTTTTGCCTGCCGCCCATTGGGATATGAGTGTGGTCTTTCCGTAGCCCGCAGGACTTGTGATCAGCACCAGCCTGAAGTTGTTCGCGCCGGAAAGTTTAGCCAGCAGGCGCTCACGAACCACGGTATGGTCGAGTCGAACCGGACGACTTAATTTTGACGGAATCAGCATAGTTAATCACTTCACTGTGGAAATTGAGGAAATATTATTTTTTTTGCGCTTCGTAATTAATGGTTATAAGGTCGGCTAGAAATCTGTGCAATGCAAGCGATGACGGTTTTTTATGTGTCTGAATTTGCACTCTGTCACAATTCAAAACCTTTATTAATGTTTCATCTTAAAACTACGCTGATCCAGCGTAGATACTGGATCTTATGGTGTTTTCTCATGGTTCAATAGTGTTATTAAAGCAATGATGCTTCCTTAATTCATGATGAAAGGTCTATCTAAAAAGATGATCTTAATAAATCTATTAAGAATGAGATGAATCACGATTGGTATTTCATTGCTGAAACTATTTCGCTGCTTTACTTAATTTATAGAGTGGCTTTCCGCTTTTTGATAATACGCGACGCCCTTTCTTACTGTTAATCGTCGGTTTTTTTGCGCTCTTTGGCACTGGGCCGATGCTTTTGCAGTTGATTGCACTACCTTTAAGTGTTCGCGATCACATTTTCTTGCTCATCCCCGTCACTCCTCCCCGCCTAATCCCCCGTAGGATGAGGAAGGTCAACATGGAGCCTGGCAAACTAACGATAACGTTGTGTTTAATGTCTAAGAAAACTGGAACTCCTATGTCACAACCCATTTTTAATGAAAAGCAATTTCAGGAAGCCCTGTCACGTCAATGGCAGCGTTATGGCTTAACTTCTGCAGCTGAGATGACCCCTCGTCAGTGGTGGCAGGCCGTGAGTGAAGCGCTGGCGGAAATGTTGCGTGCCCAGCCTTTTGCCAAACCGACGGCGAATCAGCGCCATGTTAATTACATCTCAATGGAGTTTTTGATTGGTCGTCTGACGGGCAACAACCTGTTAAATCTCGGTTGGTATCAGGCTGTTCAGGATTCGCTGAAATCCTATGACATCAACCTGACAGATCTGCTGGAAGAAGAGACTGACCCGGCGCTGGGCAACGGCGGTCTGGGCCGTCTGGCGGCATGTTTCCTCGATTCAATGGCGACCGTCGGACAATCCGCAACAGGCTATGGTCTGAACTATCAATATGGTCTGTTCCGTCAGTCATTTGTTGACGGTCAACAAATGGAAGCGCCAGATGATTGGCATCGCAGTAACTATCCGTGGTTCAGCCATAATGAAGCGCTTGACGTGCAGGTTGGGATTGGTGGCAAGGTCACGAAAGACGGACGTTGGGAGCCCGCATTTACCATTACCGGCCAGGCGTGGGATTTACCTGTGCTGGGCTACCGAAATGGTGTGGCGCAGCCGCTGCGTTTATGGCAAGCGACACATGCGCATCCGTTTAACCTCACCAAATTCAACGACGGCGATTTCCTGCGAGCTGAACAACAGGGCATCGACGCTGAAAAACTGACTAAAGTACTCTATCCAAACGACAACCATACTGCCGGTAAAAAACTGCGTCTGATGCAGCAATATTTCCAGTGTGCTTGTTCGGTTGCCGACATTCTGCGTCGTCACCATCTGGCGGGGCATAAACTGCACGAGCTGGCAGATTACGAAGTCATTCAACTGAACGACACCCACCCGACTATCGCTATTCCGGAGCTGCTTCGTGTGCTAATCGATGAGCACCAGATGAGCTGGGATGACGCATGGGCAATCACCAGCAATACCTTTGCTTATACCAACCATACCCTAATGCCAGAAGCACTTGAGTGCTGGGATGAGAAACTGGTAAAAGCCCTGCTGCCACGCCATATGCAGGTAATCAACGAAATCAACAACCGCTTTAAGAAGCTGGTGGAAAAAACCTGGCCGGGCGATAAAGCGGTATGGGCGAAGCTGGCGGTGGTGCATGACAAACAAGTTCGCATGGCCAATATGTGCGTGGTAAGCGGCTTTGCGGTAAACGGTGTGGCGGCGTTGCACTCGGATCTGGTGGTGAAAGATCTGTTCCCGGAATATCACCAGCTATGGCCGAACAAATTCCATAACGTCACCAACGGCATTACCCCGCGTCGCTGGATCAAACAGTGCAACCCGGCACTGGCGGCATTGTTGGATAAGTCACTGAAAAAAGAGTGGGCTAACGATCTCGATCAGTTGATCAATCTGGAAAAATTCGCTGATGACGAGAAATTCCGCCAGCAATATCGCGAGATCAAACAGGCGAATAAAGTTCGTCTGGCGGAGTTTGTGAAAGTCCGTACCGGTATTGAAATCAATCCTCAGGCGATTTTCGATATTCAGATCAAACGCCTGCACGAGTACAAACGCCAGCACCTGAATCTGTTGCATATTCTGGCGCTGTACAAAGAAATTCGCGAGAACCCGCAGGCTGACCGCGTACCGCGCGTGTTCCTGTTCGGCGCGAAAGCGGCGCCAGGCTACTACCTCGCGAAGAACATTATCTTTGCGATCAACAAAGTGGCTGAGGTGATCAACAACGATCCGCAGGTGGGCGACAAGCTGAGGGTTGTATTCCTGCCAGATTATTGTGTATCTGCTGCGGAAATGCTGATCCCGGCGGCGGATATCTCCGAGCAGATCTCCACCGCAGGTAAAGAAGCTTCTGGTACTGGCAATATGAAACTGGCGCTTAACGGTGCGCTCACTGTCGGCACGCTGGATGGTGCAAACGTGGAGATCGCCGAGAAAGTCGGTGAAGAGAATATCTTTATCTTTGGTCATACCGTGGAGCAGGTTAAGGCGCTGAAAGCTAAGGGCTATGATCCGGTGAAATGGCGGAAGAAAGATAAGGTGCTTGATGCGGTATTAAAAGAGCTGGAAAGCGGTAAATATAGCGATGGCGATAAACACGCGTTTGACCAGATGCTGCATAGCCTCGGTAAGCAGGGCGGCGATCCGTATCTGGTGATGGCGGACTTTGCGGCTTATGTCGAAGCGCAAAAACGCGTGGATGTGCTGTACCGCGACCAGGAGGCCTGGACTCGCGCGGCGATCCTCAATACCGCCCGCTGCGGTATGTTTAGCTCGGATCGCTCAATCCGTGATTATCAGGCCCGTATCTGGCAGGCAAAACGCTAAGGAAGCGCGATGGAAAGCAAACGTCTGGACAAAGCCGCGTTGGCGGCGGGGATCAGCCCCAATTACATCAATGCCCACGGAAAACCGCAGTCGATTAGCGCCGAAACCAAACGGCGTTTGCTTGATGCGATGCATCAAAGTACCGCCACGAAAGTGGCGGTAACACCAGTGCCAAATGTCATGGTGTATACCTCCGGGAAAAAAATGCCAATGGCGGTAGAGGGCAGCGGCGAATTTAGCTGGTTGCTGACCACCGAAGAAGGTACGCAGTACAAAGGCCACGTGAGCGGTGGTAACGCGTTCAATCTACCGACGAAGCTGCCGGAAGGTTATCACACGCTGACGCTTACTCAGGATGAACAGCGTGCTCATTGTCGGGTGATTGTCGCCCCGAAACGCTGCTACGAACCGCAGGCATTGCTCAATAAGCAAAAGCTGTGGGGCGCTTGCGTTCAGCTTTATACGCTGCGATCGGAAAAAAACTGGGGTATTGGGGATTTTGGCGATCTCAAAGCTATGCTGGTGGATGTGGCGAAACGTGGTGGAGCGTTTATCGGCCTGAATCCGATTCATGCGCTCTATCCGGCAAACCCGGAAAGCGCCAGCCCATATAGCCCGTCTTCTCGCCGCTGGCTGAACGTGATTTATATCGACGTCAACGCTGTTGAAGATTTTCAGCTTAGCGAAGAGGCGCAAGCCTGGTGGCACATGCCGACCACGCAGCAGACGCTGCAACAGGCGCGGGATGCCGGCTGGGTAGATTACTCCACGGTTACCGCCCTGAAAATGACAGCATTGCGGATGGCGTGGAAAGGTTTCGCGCAACGTGATGATGAGCAGATGACCGCGTTTCGCCAGTTTGTTGCAGAGCAAGGCGATAGCCTGTTTTGGCAGGCAGCCTTTGATGCGCTACATGCCCAGCAAGTGAAAGAAGACGAAATGCGCTGGGGCTGGCCAGCATGGCCTGAGATGTATCAGAACGTGGATTCGCCAGAAGTGCGTCAGTTCTGCGAAGAACATCGCGATGACATCGATTTTTATCTCTGGTTGCAGTGGCTGGCTTACCGCCAGTTTGCCGCCTGCTGGGAGATAAGCCAGGGCTATGAAATGCCGATTGGCTTGTATCGTGATCTGGCGGTTGGTGTAGCAGAAGGTGGGGCAGAAACTTGGTGCGACCGCGAATTGTATTGCCTGAAAGCGTCGGTTGGCGCGCCGCCGGATATCCTCGGCCCGCTGGGGCAGAACTGGGGCTTGCCGCCGATGGACCCGCATATCATCACCGCGCGCGCCTATGAACCGTTTATCGAGCTGCTGCGCGCGAACATGCAAAACTGCGGCGCATTACGAATTGACCATGTGATGTCGATGCTGCGTTTGTGGTGGATACCGTATGGCGAGACGGCGGATCAGGGGGCATATGTTCACTATCCGGTGGATGATCTGCTCTCGATTCTGGCACTCGAAAGTCAGCGTCATCGCTGCATGGTGATTGGGGAAGATCTCGGCACTGTACCAGTAGAGATTGTCGGTAAACTGCGCAGTAGCGGTGTTTACTCCTATAAAGTGCTCTATTTCGAAAGCGACCACGAGAAGACATTCCGCGCGCCGAAAGCGTACCCGGAGCAGTCGATGGCAGTTGCGGCGACACACGACCTGCCAACGCTTCGCGGTTACTGGGAGAGCGGTGATTTAACGCTGGGCAAAACGCTGGGGCTGTATCCGGATGAAGAGGTGCTACGCGGTTTGTATCAGGATCGTGAGCAGGCGAAGCAGGGGCTGCTGGATGCACTGCACAAATATGGCTGCCTGCCTAAACGCACCGGGCATAAGGCGTCGCTGATGGCGATGACGCCGACGCTTAATCGTGGTTTGCAACGCTACATTGCCGACAGCAACAGCGCCCTGTTAGGGCTACAGCCGGAAGACTGGCTGGATATGGCGGAACCGGTAAATATTCCTGGAACCAGTTACCAGTACAAAAACTGGCGACGCAAGCTTTCCGCAACGCTTGAGACGATGTTTGCCGATGATGGGGTGAACAAGTTGATTAAGGATCTGGACAAGCGGCGCAGGGCGGCAGCGAAGAAGAAGTAGAGTGCGGTTGATGCCGGATGCGACGCTTGACGCGTCTTATCCGGCCTACTAATTGATACCGAATCGTAGGCCGGATAAGGCGGTCACGCCGCATCCGGCCATCAGTATTATCAAATCACCATATTCAGCAGCAGACAGCCAACCAGACCGCACACTGAGATAATGGTTTCCAGCATCGACCAGGATTTGATGGTCTCGCCGATAGTCAGGTTAAAGTACTCTTTGAACAGCCAGAAGCCCGGATCGTTCACGTGCGAGAAAATCACACTACCGGAACCAACCGCAATAACCATCAGCTCTGGGCTAACGCCTGTCGTTGCAATCAGCGGCGCAGCGATACCACCTGCAGTGATTGCCGCAACGGTTGCGGAACCCAGCGCGATACGCAGTACGGCAGCAATCGACCAGGCCATCAGCAGCGGAGAAATGTTGGTTTCGTGCATCATGGAAGCAATGTATTTGTCCACGCCGCTGTCTACCAGCACCTGCTTGAACGCACCGCCACCACCGATGATCAACAGCATCATCGCAATGATTTTGATGGAAGAAACCAGCGTGTCGTTAATCTGATCCATTGAACGGCCACGGTTCAGACCAAAGGTGAACATCGCAATCAGCACGGCAATCAGCGTTGCCATTACCGGGTCACCGAGGAACTCCGCCACCGGCAGGAAAGCGTGACCTTTCGGCAGGATCATTTCGGCAATCGCACGCATCGCCATCAGCACAACTGGCACCAGAGAAGTCCAGACGCTGACGCCAAAGCTCGGCATCTCTTCTTCGCTGAAGGTTTTCGCGCTGTACAGACCTTCCGGGATTGGCTTATCGATACCTTTCAGCATGCGAGCGTAAACCGGACCCGCGAGAATCACGGTCGGGATTGCCAGAATGGTGCCGTACAGCAGGGTTTTACCCATATCGGCATTGAAAATGGTGGCAATCGCAGTCGGGCCCGGATGCGGCGGCAGGAAGCCGTGGGTGACAGACAGCGCAGCGGCCATCGGTACACCAACATACAGCAGCGGGATATTTGCCGCAGCAGCGATGGTGAACACCAGCGGCAGCATCAGTACGAAGCCCACTTCATAGAACAGGGCAAAACCAACGGTAAAACCGGTTAGTACCACGGCCCACTGGATATGTTTTTTACCAAATTTGGCAATCAGCGTGGTGGCGATACGTTGTGCACCGCCACAGTCTGCCAGCATTTTGCCCAGCATCGCGCCAAAACCCATGATCAGGGCAAGGCTGCCGAGCGTCCCGCCGACACCGGCTTTGATAGAGCCAATAACTTTATCCAGTGGCATACCTTGCATTAATCCAACAGCAAGTGCCACCAGGACGAGAGCGATGAAACCGTTCATTTTGAAGCGAATCATCAGGAGTAATAACAAGATTACACCGACAGCAACAATGACTAATGGCATGATTTACCTGGCCTTTCATTTGTTATGGGTAACGTCAGGCTTCTGACGATAAATTCTGATCGTCCCAACTGGGAACAGAGATATAACAGCACCATGGCTGACGACTTCTAAAACTAGTTAGTGTAGTCAGATGTTATGAGTGTGTTTGGTGCCCATGCAAATGATACGGGTAACATCGCGTGCTTGAGAATCACCAGAGCGGGGTAAATTTAAATTATGAGAGGTTGGTCATATTATCGCGGGGAAACGTAGGGATTGGATTTGCCGAGACAATGCCTGGCAGACGGCCCGAAAAGACGCTTTAGCGTCGCATCGGGCAATCTACAAAAGAGAGGGTAACTTAGTAGTAAGAGTGTTCGCCGCGCTGGTGTTCGGTGAGATCGCGTACACCTTTCAGCTCCGGGAATTCGTTCAGCAGCTGCTTCTCGATCCCTTCTTTCAGCGT
This sequence comes from Escherichia sp. E1130, assembly GCF_005781065.1. Lineage (NCBI taxonomy): Bacteria > Pseudomonadati > Pseudomonadota > Gammaproteobacteria > Enterobacterales > Enterobacteriaceae > Escherichia > Escherichia sp. E1130. The sequence goes on along the minus strand of NZ_VATL01000005.1, from coordinate 71,380 downwards.
CACATCGACCATAGAACAACCGTTACAGCCGCCACCGAATTGCAGAATGGCGTAGCCGTCTTCGGTGATTTCCATCAGCGAAACGCGACCACCGTGACCGGCAAGTTGCGGGTTGATCTGCGATTGCAGCATGTACTCCACACGCTCCATCAGCGGCGCATCGTCAGCTACTTTACGCATTTTGGCGTTTGGTGCTTTCAGCGTCAGCTGAGAACCCAACTGGTCGGTAACAAAATCAATCTCTGCATCTTCCAGGTAAGGTGCGCTTAACTCATCAACATACGCGGTCAGCAGGTCAAATTTCAGGGCGGTATCGGTGGCTTCCACAGCGTCCGGCGGACAATAAGAAACACCACATTCAGCGTTAGGCGTGCCAGGGTTAATCACAAATACGCGGATTTGTGTCCCTTCTTCCTGGTTTGCCAGCAGTTTGGCAAAGTGCGCTTGTGCAGCATCGGAAATACGGATCATAGTAATGGCCTAATAGTTGACTATTTTAGTTGGTTATAATACGCCCATCATCGAGGCTCTACAAGGTTCGACAAAGGCACCAGACCTGGACTGTCGCCGCACCATTGCGTAAAAGCAGCTGCGCAATCTCTGCGACGGTACTTCCGGTGGTAACGACATCATCCACAATCACCATATGGCGACCTTGCACGGGCAATTCAAGGCGAAAAGCATTCTTCAGATTGCGTCTGCGTAGTCGGGCGCTGAGGAAATGCTGGGTCGCAGTGGCTCGTGTACGCATGACGGCTTCGCTATCCCATTGGCAATTCAACCAGCGTGATAACGGCTGACACAGCAAGTCGCTCTGATTAAACCCCCGACGCCAGTGACGGCGCTGCCATAACGGGACGCTGACGATGCGATCCGGCAGTTGTAATCCGGTAGTCCGACGGGCGTGTAAGACTTCTAATAGTAACAGACGTGACAGGGCGCTGGCGATTTCGCTGCGTAGCGAAAACTTAAGCTGGTGGATGAGCGGACTTAAGGGGGGCGCATAGTCGGCGACCGTGACCAGTCTTTGCCAGGGCGGCGGTTTTTGCAGGCAGCGACCGCAAGGAAGATGTGAGTGTGTGGAAGGTAATCCACATTGTGGGCATAGCGTTTTATCTGTACGGGCGGCACGAGAGCATACCGAACAAATCCCCCAGTGACCTAACGCCAGCGGCATTCGGCATAGCCAGCATAATCCCGGTACTGTTAGCATATGTTCATCCTTGTAAGTAAAAAGAGAACAATAGCGGATGAATAACATCTGGTGGCAGACCAAAGGTCAGGGGAATGTTCATCTTGTGCTGCTGCACGGATGGGGACTGAATGCCGAAGTGTGGCGTTGCATTGACGAGGAACTTAGCTCGCATTTTACGTTGCATCTTGTTGATCTTCCTGGCTTCGGGCGCAGCCAGGGATTTGGTGCGATGTCGCTTGCTGATATGGCTGAAGTGGTGCTGCAACAGGCGCCGGATAAGGCCATCTGGCTGGGCTGGAGTCTGGGTGGACTGGTGGCAAGCCAGATTGCGTTAACCCATCCCGAGCATGTTCAGGCGTTGGTTACCGTGGCATCGTCACCGTGTTTCAGTGCTCGTGACGGCTGGCCGGGGATAAAACCGGACGTGCTGGCAGGTTTCCAGCAGCAACTGAGTGAAGATTTTCAGCGCACAGTAGAACGGTTCCTTGCGTTACAAACCATGGGTACAGAAACGGCGCGCCAGGATGCGCGAGCGCTGAAGAAAACCGTTCTGGCGTTACCGATGCCGGAGGTTGACGTGCTTAATGGTGGGCTGGAAATTCTGAAAACGGTCGATCTCCGTCAGTCGTTGCAAAACGTGTCCATGCCGTTTTTGCGATTGTATGGCTATCTCGACGGTCTGGTGCCGCGCAAAGTGGTGCCGATGCTGGATAAACTCTGGCCGCACAGCGAGTCATACATCTTCGCCAAAGCGGCCCATGCGTCGTTTATTTCACATCCGGACGAGTTTTGTCACCTGCTGGTGGCGTTGAAGCAGAGGGTGTAGGTGGTAAGTGAGAGCTAATTATTGTGGGTCGATTAAATTCACCAGTTTACTGATAACTTCACTAATCAATGCTTCATCGGCAACGGTATGAAATTTAGCGCCACGGGCAATAAGATCGACGGCTTTTAGCTGGTGACAAAGTACAACGCCATGCAGGCTACCGGTTTGCGTATCATGGGGGAGGACGTTCACTGTCACCCCTGTGGAACGCGCTGCATTTGCGCCTGTTGAAATTGGACAGCACATAGCAACTTTTAAAACATTGTTGAGTTCTTTGTCCGTTACCACAATGCAATAATGTGGTCCGCGAAGTTCATGTCCGGCAACCGGATCAGGGTTAAAATACCATATCTCTCCACGATGTGGCGTCCTTGCCTTTACCATGCTTCATTACCTTTTTTTCCTTCAGCCCATCCTTCTGTGGACTGATTTAACTCCGTAATTTCGTTTTCATCGATCTGGCTCAACAACTGCGCGACGGTAAGACGCCCACGCGGTTTGTGCTCTGTGGGGCGCAAATTAACACTATCGCCTTTTTTCTCCACGGTAAGTTCCGTCCCTGGTGACCATCCAAGATCGGTAGCAAGATCTCGTGGGATAGTAACGATCATGGCTCCTCCTTGTTGCCGTAATTTCACTGTCTGCATATTAGTTCCTTAAGTGCTACTTTGTGTTACATACAAGATAGCACAAAGTAGCACTTAAGCAGGGGATAGTGTCTACTGACTCGCCGCAGCCAACTCTTCTTCTGACACCCCGGTAAAGCGCATGATGTCTGCAAGAGGGACTCCCGACTCAAGCATTATTTTGGCTATATGTAGGGCTTTGGATTGTTCTCCCTCCTGCCGCAATCTTTCCGCAATAGTCATCAAACTCTCCTTGTGTTTCGGTGAACGTTCGGCCACACCGTCGATAAAATCGTTAAAACGTACCGCATCGCCGGTTTGCAATATGTAATTAAACAGCCCTTTGATTTGTCTGTCATTAGCGTATCCACTACTTAATAAGCAGGCCATTTGCTCTACCAGCCCTAACAGATCGCGTTGGCGTATATTTTTTTGAATTAACTCCAAAAGCGCCATACGTCGGTGCTGCATGATTTCATCATCAGGCATGACGGTGACATCAATCAGCGGAAATGCAGAGGCATAGAGCTGCCTTGCCAGTTTGGGATCGGCAAAACAATCCAGCCAACACAGCGAATAGGGATAGGGGCTTTCAATACCATGGTAAAACAACAACGGCACCACCATCGGCAACGTTTTGTATCCGGCATCAAGGTGGTTTTGCATTGCGGCAATGGCGTAACGCATCATGCGAAATGCGATCAGTTTGTTTGAGGTGCTTTGATGTTCAATCAGGCAATAGATGTATCCTGGTCCTTGCTCGGTTTTCACCGACCACAGCACGTCGGAGTAGCTTTCACGCAGATCGTCATCAATATAACTGCTCGACTCCAGCTTGAGGGTTTTCATATCACAGAGCGCGTGAATGGGGGCCGGTAAATGGAACGCAAGAAAATCGCGTGCCGTGTCCGGTTGGCGTAAAAAGAGTTTGAACAGTGCATCGTGTGGGGTTGAACTCTGCTTTTTGCTCATGGCGTTCCTTCACCTGTTGTTTGAATGCCGCGACTCTACGCGCCACTCCACACCTGTGCATTAGCCAGTTTTCATCCCTGCGAGACGCTTTCAGAGGAACTTACGCTGTGCTGCAAGAATTGCATTTTTATGGAAAGCCGCACGCAAAAAAAGCCCGGTAGCAAACGCATACCGGGCTTTTCAAAACAGGCGGTGGAGTAAGGTTAACGCAGCGCCCACCACTCGCGCAGGCAGGCTTTTCCTTCCGGGCAGCTTTTACAACTGCCGGAGAGGCAGCCGTCAGGTTCTTCCTGAATCCGCACTGCTTTGCCCATACTTTCCAGTTGTTGCAGCATGGCGTTAATCATTGGCTGTGGAGTGTTCAATGTCTGGCTTATCTGGGCCGCTTCCATACGACCCCGTAACGCCAGCAAATCACGCACCTGAATGAGCGAAGCCATTGCTGTATCCTTAGTGGCAATCGCCAGTGGTGCTGGCTGCACAGCAACTGCTTACCGATTTGCGCGTTGCCAGCAGTTCGATATCCACCCGGCTACGCGCGCGGCGCAGCAAACCGATAACCACGATGTTAAACAGGATAACCGCCAGAATGCACACCAGGCTGTAGGTTGGATGCTGGCTGTAGCTGGCAACCTGATAGAACAATGTTGCCAGCGAGTAAGCGATATTCAGCCCCCACAGGATGGAGAAGCCCATCCAGCCACGGCTTGATTCACGGGCGATGGCTCCCATCACCGAGATGCACGGTACATACAGCAAGACGAAAATCAGGTAGCTGTAAGCGGCAGCTGCGCTACCGAATTTCTGATCCATCACGCCCATCGCCCCGGTACCCATTTCGCCGTCGCCTTTGCTTGCTTCAATGGGGTTCATCAGTACGCTAAGACTGAAGGTGTCTTTCAGGCTCTGCCAGGTTTCATCTACCGCGCTGAACAGCTCTTCACCGAGGTTAAATTCTGCTGGATTGAACTCTTCGTCCTGAATATTTTCTGCGGTGTAGAGAGTGTTGAGCGTACCCACCACCACTTCTTTCGCCATGGCACCTGTAAACAGGCCAACCGTTGCCTGCCAGTTATCTTCATGTACGCCAATCGGTTTGAAGACCGGGGTGATCACACGGCTAACGGAAGCCAGTGCCGAGTCGTTGATGTTATCGACGATTTTCCCGCTCAACGAGAAGCTGTTGAAGGCGCTCAGGAAAATGCTGACGATGATGATCACTTTACCTGCGCGCATCACGAAGCCTTTCAGACGCTGCCAGGTCTGGATAATCAGACTCTTAACGTGTGGTACGTGGTAGACCGGCAGCTCCATGACAAACGGCGTCGCTTCACCGCGCATGATGGTGTACTTGAGCATCAGGCCAGTCAGCACCGCCATCACGATACCCAGCATATACAGCGAGAAGACCGCCAGCGCGCCGTTCTGCCCGAAGAAGGCAGCCGCAAATACTGCGAAGATAGCCAGACGCGCGCCGCAGGACATAAACGGTGCCATCATAATGGTCATCAGGCGTTCACGCGGCGCATCAAGAGTTCGCGCACCCATCACAGACGGCACGTTACAACCGAAGCCGACGATCAGCGGCACAAAGGATTTCCCAGGCAAGCCCAGCGCCTGCATCAGGCGGTCCATCACAAACGCCGCTCGCGCCATATAGCCGGAGTCCTCAAGGAAGGAGAGGAACAGGTACATCATGCCGATCTGCGGCACCAGCGGCAGCACGGTGTTAATACCGCCGCCCAGGCCCTGGGCGAGGAAGATAGTCAGCCAGTCCGGGAAGTGGAGCGTGTAGCCAATCCACTGAATACCATGCACAAATAGCGCCACGGAGCCGACGTCAAACAGCGGCTGTAACGCCCCGCCGATGTTGATAGCGAGCAGGAACATCAGGTACATCACAAAGAGGAAAATCGGCAGCCCGAGGAAACGGTTGAGCACGATTTTATCCACTGCCGTGGTGAAGCGACTGGGTTCTGCCGTCAGCGTGTTGCTTACCACATCGCAGATAGCAGCAATACACTGGTAACGCGCATCGGCAATATGCAGCGCCGGATCGTCCATCTCATTACGCAGACGGGCGAGGGCGGCATCCAGATGCTGCGACGCTTCACCGGCGTAGGCGCGGCTGTAGATATCGCCTTCCAGCATTTGCAGACCCAGCCAGCGACGCTGTTTCAGCGGGATGTCGGACGGCATCACTTTTGCCAGTGAATCTGCTTCGTTGAGCAGCGGCTGTGCGTAATGCACCAGTTCTACATTGTCGTTGGCTTTGTAGCGGTCAATCGCCAGTTTCAGAGCTTCGATACCGCGACCACGCGTGGAAACCAGCGGGATCACCGGGCAGCCAAGACGCGCCGACAGCGCATCAATTTCAATGCGAATATTTTGCTTCTCGGCAATGTCGAGCATGTTCAGCGCCACGATGCAGGGAATACCGAGTTCCAGCAGCTGTAGCGTCAGATACAGGTTACGCTCAAGGTTAGACGCATCCACCACGTTAATCAGCAGATCGGCGTCGCCACTCAAAATGTAGTGGCAGGCGATTTGCTCGTCCAACGACGTCTGCGATGAAATAGTAGTCAGAGAATAAGTACCGGGCAGGTCCACCAGCGTGACCTGATGATCGGTGGTGGAAAACTGACCCTCTTTACGTTCGACGGTAACGCCAGCCCAGTTTCCTACACGCTGACGTGCTCCGGTGAGCTGGTTAAATAAGGTTGTCTTGCCAGAATTTGGATTACCAATTAAGCCAATGGTTAATTTTTTCATTGTTGTTATCACCGTATTAACAGGAAACCGCTTCCACTTCTAATAAGGCCAGATCTTTTTTGCGTAATACCAGGCTTACACGACGGGTTTCGATATGAATGGGATCGCCGAGTGGAGCGACGCGCACCACATTAAAAGAGGAGCCAGGTAACATGCCAAGAGAAAGCAGCTTCTGACGATATGCCGGGCTGATTTCACGGGAAAAGCCAGTGATTTTCCACGCAGTATCTGGAGTGTATTGCATAGGTGCCTACTTGTTTCTCATTAACTGGATAACTACCTCATGGGGCGTTTGACAGCGACATGGGACCAGATGATTTGCCAACGAAGGAGAGATTAAATAATCAACAGTACAATGATAATGAGAATGGTTTCTATCAGCAATACTTAAAATGTGTGCGAATGTTGGTTTAGATAATAATCTGCGTGAATGTTGATGTGGCTCAAGGTTATATCGGAGCAAAAATATAATTCGGAGGACGAATTATTATGGCTGCTTAATGTTTTATTAAGGTTTCAATTGTTAATGTTGTGATAAATATTAACGAAATATAGTGTGAGTTTCGTTGCGGAATAAAAATGCCGGAGATATTCTCCGGCATTTTTATGTCAGGCAAGGCGTTCGTTGCCAGATGTGGCGTGAACGCCTTATCTGGCCTACGATTTCGTGCAAATTCGAACCGTAGGCCAGTCGGAGCGTTTAACGTTTTTTGCCCATTGCTGCCGCCAGCGCATCCATCATCGCGCTATTACCGGCAGGCTGCGCTTCACGCCCACGCGGTTTGGCTGCCGGGCGGTTGTTTTGCGGGCGATCGTTACCGCCGCCGCGACGAGCGTTGGTTTCGCCAGGCTGCTCGTCCAGACGCATGGTCAGGGCGATACGTTTACGCTGAAGATCCACTTCCAGCACTTTCACCTTCACAATGTCGCCTGCTTTCACCACGGTATGCGGATCTTCCACAAACTTGTTCGACAAAGAAGAGATGTGAACCAGGCCGTCCTGATGTACGCCGATATCAACAAAAGCACCAAAATTGGTGACGTTGGTGACAGCACCTTCGAGGATCATACCCGGTTGCAGGTCGTTCATCGTTTCGACGCCATCAGCAAACTGAGCGGTTTTAAATTCCGGACGCGGATCGCGACCCGGTTTTTCCAGCTCTTTGATGATGTCGGTTACTGTCGGCACACCGAATTTCTCATCGGTGAAATCAGACGCTTTCAGATTACGCAGTTCACTGCTGTTACCCATCAGATCTTTCAGCGCCTGCTGTGTTGCTGCCAGAATGCGTTCCACCACCGGATAGGCTTCCGGGTGAACGGTAGACGCGTCCAGCGGGTTATCGCCGTGGTTAATGCGCAAGAAGCCCGCGCACTGTTCGAAGGCTTTCGGCCCCAGACGGCTCACTTTTAACAGTTGCTGACGGTTCTGGAACTGACCATTTTCATCACGCCAGGCCACGATGTTTTGCGCCATCATGCGCGTCAGGCCCGCCACGCGAGTTAACAGCGGAACAGAAGCAGTATTCAGATCAACGCCAACGGCGTTTACGCAGTCTTCTACTACTGCATCCAGCTTGCGGGCCAGCTGCGTCTGGCTGACGTCATGCTGATACTGACCAACGCCGATAGATTTCGGATCGATTTTCACCAGCTCCGCCAGCGGATCCTGCAAACGGCGGGCGATAGATACTGCGCCACGCAGAGAAACGTCGAGATCCGGGAACTCCTGCGCTGCCAGCTCGGAAGCCGAGTAAACCGACGCGCCAGCTTCGCTGACGATCACTTTCTGCGCGGTAACCTTCGGGAACTGCTTCTGGACATCAAGATAGAAACGCTCGGTTTCGCGGGAAGCCGTACCGTTACCGATCGCTACCAATTCAACATTATGTTTTTCACACAGGGCGGCAACGGTCATCGCCGCCTTTGCGGCCTGTCCGGTGTGCGGATAAATGGTATCGGTTGCTACCAGTTTGCCCGTTGCGTCGACCACCGCTACTTTTACCCCGGTACGCAGACCCGGATCGAGGCCCATCGTCGCACGCAGTCCGGCAGGGGCCGCCATCAGCAGATCGTGCAGGTTACGGGCAAAGACATTAATCGCTTCATCTTCCGCACGTTCGCGCACGGTTCCCATCAGTTCTGTTTCCAGGTGCATCAGCACCTTGATGCGCCACGTCCAGCTCACCACGCCTTTGCGCCAGCTATCCGCCGGGGCATTGTTCAGGCGCAGGCCGAGATGATCCATGATGATTTGCTCGCAATAGCTCTCTTTCGGCGGCTCGTCGAACTGCGGATCGGCATTCAGCGAAAGCTGGAGTACACCTTCGTTACGCCCACGGAACATCGCCAGCGCGCGGTGAGAAGGCACCGTTGACAGCGGTTCGTGATGATCGAAATAGTCGCGGAATTTCGCGCCTTCCTCTTCTTTACCGTTCACTACGGTCGACACCAGATGCGCGTTCTTCCACAGATAATCACGCACTTTCGCCAGCAGCGCGGCATCTTCGGCAAAGCGTTCCATCAGGATATAGCGCGCGCCGTCCAACGCGGCTTTGGTATCTGCCACGCCTTTATCGGCATCAACATATTGTGCAGCGGCGACTTCTGGCGTGTGTGATGGATCGCTCCACAGCAGGTCAGCCAACGGCTCAAGCCCTGCTTCAATGGCGATTTGCCCGCGGGTACGACGTTTCGGTTTGTAAGGCAGGTAGAGGTCTTCGAGTTCGGTTTTGCTCAAGGTAGCGTTGATGGCATTCGCCAGCTCGTCGGTGAGTTTGCCTTGCTCAGAAATGGACTTGAGAATAGCCTGACGTCTCTCTTCCAGCTCGCGCAGATAGCTCAGACGCGTTTCCAGATTACGCAGCTGCGTGTCATCCAGACCGCCGGTGATTTCCTTACGATAACGTGCGATAAACGGCACGGTATTCCCTTCGTCAAGCAGGCGAACGGCTGCGTCAACCTGTTCCGGGCGCGCCTGAATTTCACCCGCAATAATGCGGCAGAACGAATCATTCATCATGGTTTGAGTTCATCTTTTCGGATCAAAAATCAGGGGATAGTTATACGGACTGGCTGGCAAAAATGCCAGCCATCGGCAGGAGGTTAAGACTCTTCCTTACGGTTTCACGTACTCGATAGCATTAACATACCAGCTCGCTTCCCCGGCAGGGGTATTCACCACCGCCAGATCGCCCACCTCTTTTTTCAGCAATGCGCGGGCCATCGGGGAATCGATAGAGATGTAATCTTTACGGCCAAAGATTTCATCGTAGCCGACGATACGGAAACGGTGAGTCACGCCATCGTCGTTTTCAATCTCTACCCACGCGCCAAAGAAAACTTTGCCTTCCTGCTGGGGCGAGTAATCGACGATTTTGAGATTTTCCATGCATTTAGTGAGATAGCGCACACGACGGTCGATTTCACGCAGGCGCTTTTTATTATACTGATAGTCAGCGTTTTCGCTGCGGTCGCCCAGACTTGCGGCCCAGGTCACCTTCTTTGTGACTTCCGGGCGCTCTTCACGCCAGAGATAATTTAGCTCTTGTTTGAGTTTTTCATACCCTTCCCGGGTAACCAGGGGCGTTTTCATCTCGTTGATTCCCTTTGTCTGTTTGATAATGCGCACATTGGGTATAACGTGATCATATCAACAGAATCAATAATGTTTCGCTGAATAAATTGTATACTTAAGCCGCTGTTTAATATGCTTTGTAACAATTTAGGCTGAAATTCATACCAGATTTAGCTGGTGACGAACGTGAGCTTTTTTAAGAATACACGCTTACAAATTGTTGCGAACCTTTGGGAGTACAAACAATGCAAGAGAACTACAAGATTCTGGTGGTCGATGACGACATGCGCTTGCGTGCGCTGCTGGAGCGTTATCTCACCGAACAAGGCTTCCAGGTTCGAAGCGTCGCTAATGCAGAACAGATGGATCGCCTGCTGACTCGTGAATCTTTCCATCTTATGGTACTGGATTTGATGTTACCTGGTGAAGATGGTTTGTCGATTTGCCGACGTCTTCGTAGCCAGAGTAATCCGATGCCGATCATTATGGTAACGGCGAAAGGGGAAGAAGTTGACCGTATCGTTGGCCTGGAAATTGGTGCTGACGATTACATTCCAAAACCATTTAACCCGCGTGAATTGCTGGCCCGCATCCGTGCGGTGCTGCGTCGTCAGGCGAATGAACTGCCGGGCGCGCCGTCACAGGAAGAAGCTGTGATTGCTTTCGGTAAGTTCAAACTTAACCTGGGTACGCGTGAAATGTTCCGCGAAGATGAACCGATGCCGCTGACCAGCGGTGAATTTGCGGTTCTGAAGGCGCTGGTCAGCCACCCGCGTGAGCCGCTCTCCCGCGATAAGCTGATGAACCTTGCCCGTGGCCGTGAATATTCCGCAATGGAACGTTCCATCGACGTGCAGATCTCTCGTCTGCGCCGCATGGTGGAAGAAGATCCGGCGCATCCGCGTTACATTCAGACCGTTTGGGGTCTGGGCTACGTTTTCGTGCCGGACGGTTCTAAAGCATGAGGCGATTGCGCTTCTCGCCACGAAGTTCATTTGCCCGCACGTTATTGCTCATCGTCACCTTGCTGTTCGTCAGCCTGGTGACGACTTATCTGGTGGTGCTGAACTTCGCGATTTTGCCGAGCCTCCAGCAGTTTAATAAAGTCCTCGCGTACGAAGTGCGTATGTTGATGACCGACAAACTGCAACTGGAGGACGGCACGCAGCTGGTTGTGCCTCCCGCTTTCCGTCGGGAGATCTACCGTGAGCTGGGGATCTCTCTCTATTCCAACGAAGCTGCCGAAGAGGCCGGGCTGCGTTGGGCGCAACACTATGAATTCTTAAGCCATCAGATGGCGCAGCAGCTGGGCGGTCCGACGGAAGTTCGCGTCGAGGTTAACAAAAGCTCGCCTGTCGTCTGGCTGAAAACCTGGCTGTCGCCCAATATCTGGGTACGTGTGCCGCTGACCGAAATTCATCAGGGCGATTTTTCTCCGCTGTTCCGCTATACGCTGGCGATTATGCTGTTGGCGATAGGTGGGGCATGGCTGTTTATTCGTATCCAGAATCGACCCCTTGTTGATCTCGAACACGCTGCTTTGCAGGTGGGTAAGGGGATTATTCCGCCGCCACTGCGTGAATATGGCGCTTCGGAGGTGCGTTCGGTTACCCGAGCCTTCAACCATATGGCGGCTGGTGTTAAGCAACTGGCGGATGACCGCACGCTGCTGATGGCAGGGGTAAGTCATGACCTGCGCACGCCACTCACGCGTATTCGTCTGGCGACCGAGATGATGAGCGAGCAGGATGGCTACCTGGCGGAATCGATCAACAAAGATATCGAAGAGTGCAACGCCATCATTGAGCAGTTTATCGACTACCTGCGCACCGGGCAGGAGATGCCAATGGAACTGGCGGATCTTAATGCGGTGCTTGGTGAGGTGATTGCCGCGGAAAGTGGCTATGAGCGTGAAATTGATACCGCGCTTTATCCTGGCTGCATAGAAGTGAAAATGCATCCGCTGTCAATCAAACGTGCGGTGGCGAATATGGTGGTGAACGCTGCCCGCTATGGCAATGGCTGGATTAAAGTCAGCAGTGGCACCGAGCCAAATCGCGCCTGGTTCCAGGTGGAAGACGACGGTCCGGGTATCGAGCCTGAACAGCGTAAGCATCTGTTCCAGCCTTTTGTCCGCGGCGACAGTGCGCGCACCATTAGCGGCACGGGACTAGGCCTGGCGATTGTGCAGCGTATCGTGGATAACCATAACGGGATGCTGGAGCTTGGCACCAGCGAGCGGGGCGGGCTTTCCATTCGCGCCTGGCTGCCATTACCGGTAACGCGGGCGCAGGGCACGACAAAAGAAGGGTAAATAAACGGGAGGCGAAGGTACCTCCCGTTTTTAGATTGTTTTCAATTGATTGATAATGAAAGGATTCGCTTGCAAAAGCAGGAGCAATTTTCGAGGTGCTCCGGTAGGTTGACGGCGTTTGGTTTCCCAGCTTTTTACCAGGTCATAACTTACCCCTACGGCGACAGCAAAATCTTGCTGGCGTAAGCCAGTTGCTTCACGGATCGCTTTTACATCGATTTCGCTAAAAGTATGGACGTGCTCTGGTTCAGGCGTTTTTTCACCCTTTTCGATGCGTACCATTTCTTCTGCGCTGGCAAGAAGATCAGCAAATAATTCATCTTTCATCTGTTTTCAATGTCTCCGTTGGCATTTCGGCCATGGTGGAATTTGTGGAGCTTCAACATTAAAGCAGCTTCTCGGACAATAGTTTCAATGCCTTTCTTTGTTCTTCTGTTAAATCATCCTGTTCATTTTTAGGATAAATCAACGCCAGATAAATTCGGCCATTGCGTGTCACGTTGTAATAAATTATCCGAATGCCACCCCGTTTCCCCATACCAGAACGGTTCCAGCGAATTTTTCTAAAACTGCCTGTGCCCGCGATAATGTCACCGGCAGATGGATCTTGAATGAGTAGTTCCTGAAAAGCCCGGAACTCATCATCAGGCAACAATAACTGGCGGCGTTTGCTAAATCCTTGTAGTTCAATAAACGTGAACATAATGCATCCTGCGGTCTATTGATAATTATAAGTGTACCATGTACATATTGGTAGCTAATTAGATATAAAAAAACCCCTTATCCGTTTGGATAAGGGGCCAGTGAAATATTAACCGATTACAGCTTAGGACCAGCCGCTACCAGCGCGGCACCCGCTGGGGTGTCGGTGTATTTGTCGAAGTTGTCGATAAACAGTTTCGCCAGCGTTTCAGCTTTTTCCTGCCACTGTTCCGGAGAAGCGTAGGTGTTACGCGGATCGAGGATCTTCGTGTCTACGCCCGGCAGTTCGGTCGGGATCGCCAGGTTAAACATCGGCAGAGTGAAGGTTTCTGCGTTATCCAGCGAACCGTTGAGGATGGCGTCGATAATGGCGCGGGTATCTTTAATGGAGATACGTTTGCCAGTGCCGTTCCAGCCAGTGTTAACCAGATATGCCTGCGCGCCCGCTGCCTGCATACGTTTTACCAGCACTTCTGCGTACTGAGTTGGGTGCAGCGACAGGAATGCCGCGCCGAAGCAGGCAGAGAAGGTTGGTGTCGGTTCGGTGATGCCACGCTCTGTACCAGCCAGTTTGGCGGTGAAGCCTGAGAGGAAGTGGTACTGAGTTTGATCGGCAGTCAGGCGAGAAACCGGCGGCAGTACGCCAAAAGCATCTGCGGTCAGGAAGATAACTTTAGTCGCGTGGCCCGCTTTGGAAACTGGCTTAACGATGTTATCGATGTGATAGATCGGATAAGAAACGCGGGTGTTCTCGGTTTTTGAACCATCATCAAAGTCGATGGTGCCATCTTCACGTACAGTGACGTTTTCCAGCAGTGCATCGCGACGGATAGCGCCATAGATTTCTGGCTCTGCTTCTTTCGACAGTTTAATGGTTTTCGCGTAGCAGCCGCCTTCGAAGTTAAACACACCGTCATCGTCCCAGCCGTGCTCGTCATCGCCAATCAGGCGACGTTTCGGGTCGGTGGAAAGGGTGGTTTTACCGGTGCCGGAAAGGCCGAAGAACACCGCAACATCGCCTTTCTCGCCAACGTTGGCGGAGCAGTGCATAGAAGCGATACCTTTCAGCGGCAGCAGGTAGTTCATCATTGAGAACATCCCTTTCTTCATTTCGCCGCCGTACCAGGTGCCACCAATCAGCTGCATGCGCTCGGTGAGGTTAAACGCCACGAAGTTTTCAGAGTTCAGACCCTGTTCTTTCCACTGCGGGTTGGTGCACTTCGCGCCGTTCATGACGATAAAGTCAGGTTTGAAACCTTCCAGCTCTTCATCACTCGGGCGAATAAACATGTTCTTGACGAAATGCGCTTGCCAGGCCACTTCGGTGATGAAACGTACGGAAAGGCGAGTATCCGGGTTAGCGCCACAGAAAGCATCAACCACGAACAGGCGTTTGCCGGAAAGCTGTTTGGTCACCAGGCCTTTCAGATGTTGCCAGGTTTCCGGAGAGAGAGGTTTGTTGTCGTTCTTACCTTTGCCTTTGTCTGCCCACCAGAAGGTATCGCGAGTCGTATCGTCACGGACGATATACTTATCTTTTGGTGAACGCCCGGTGAAGATCCCGGTATCCACGGCAACGGCACCCAGATTAGTTAACACCCCGCGCTCATAACCTGTCAGGCTCGGATCGAGCTCTTCCTGATACAGCAGGTCGTAGCTTGGGTTGTAAACGATATCATGTACGTCACTGATACCATAAGCCTCGAGTTCTTGCGGGGTCAAACCATTGTTAACGCGCATTTCACTGCTCCTTAGCCAATATGTATTGCCTGAATAGTAAAGTCTTTTTGGGGGTGTTAACCGCGACAAGGCTCATAGATTTACGCATCTGGAGAAATTCATATTTGACAAAAAACTCCGTGATTCCTGTCACGAAACGGTTGCTATTATCGCAGAAATAGCATTTCAGGTGTGGAAAATGTTCCTAAAAGGTTAAATGTTAGTTTAATTGGCCATTATAATGTGAGTTAAATCTCATTCTTGATTGAAATTTATGTAAAATCAATCAGTAAAGTATCGATTCACCACCGCAAAATTTTTTGTAAATTTTTCTTAAAATAAATATTAGTACTGCCTGAATGCAATAATTAACCTTCCTTTTGATTCCGGATCACGAACATGGATAACGTTGAAATTTCACCTGCAACACGGTGGGGAATGGTCGCCACTGGATTAATCCAGGGGCTGGTTTGCTATTTTCTGATAACCTGGCTGGCTGTGGACAATAACAACTGGATTGTTTACGGCATTCCTGCGACCGTGGCGCTTTCATCCGTTTTGTTATTCACCGTGGAATCCTTCAAACAGAAGCGTTTGTGGGGGTGGCTGGCGCTGGTATTTATTACCACCCTGGCGATGAGCGGCTGGCTGAAGTGGCAAATTGATGGCATGAGTCCCTGGCGAGCGGACCAGGAACTCTGGGAATTTGGTTGTTATCTGCTGTTAATGGCGATGTTGTTATTGCCCTGGATACAACTGAATTTGCACGACAGAAAAGAGCGAACGAACTATAGCTTTTTTTACCAGTCAGCGTGGCATAACGCTCTAATATTGATGGTGATTTTGATCACTAATGGTCTGACATGGCTGGTACTTTTACTGTGGAGTGAGTTATTTAAACTTGTTGGCATCACGTTTTTCAGTACCCTCTTTTTTTCAACCGACTGGTTTATTTATCTTACGCTGGGCCTGGTTACCGCTCTGGCAGTCATTCTTGCGCGGACTCAATCGCGGTTAATCGCCTCTATTCAAAAGCTCTTCACGTTAATCGCTACAGGTTTGCTACCACTGGTTTCACTGCTGACGCTGCTGTTTATTATCACTTTGCCCTTTGCTGGTTTGAATGCGATTTCCCGCCACATCTCCGCCGCTGGGCTGCTTTTAACTCTGGCCTTTTTGCAGTTGCTCTTAATGGCCATTGTCCGCGATCCGCAAAAAGCATCGCTTCCCTGGACTGGCCCGTTGCGTTGCCTGATAAAAACGTCTCTGCTGGTGGCGCCGCTCTATGTGCTGATCGCCGCCTGGGCTATATGGATGCGGGTCGCTCAATACGGCTGGACTACCGAACGCTTGCACGGCGCACTGGCGGTGGTGGTGTTACTGGTCTGGTCGCTGGGGTATTTCGTCAGTATTGCCTGGCGTAAAGGGCAAAATCCCCTTGTTCTTCAGGGCAAAGTGAACCTTACGGTTTCGTTATTGGTGCTGGTGATACTGGTGCTTCTTAATTCACCGGTGCTGGACAGTATGCGCATTAGCGTGAACAGCCATATGGCGCGTTATCAGAGTGGCAAGAACACGCCAGACCAGGTAAGTATCTACATGCTCGAACATAGCGGTCGCTATGGGCGTGCAGCGCTTGAGTCGCTGAAAAGCGATGTCGAGTATATGAAAGACCCGAAACGCAGGCGGGGTCTGCTGATGGCGTTTGATGGAGTGCAACGTCTTCAGCAGCAGATATCGGAAAAAGCATTAGCTGATAATGTATTTATTGCCCCAGGTTCTGGCAAACCTGATACGACATTCTGGTCGGTAGTGATGAAAAATCGCTATAACGCAATGATATGTATTGAAAAAGATGCCTGCGTGCTGGTAGAGCAAGATCTGAATAGTGATGGTAGGGCTGAGCGGATCCTGTTTGCCTTTAATGATGAAAGAGTCATTGTCTATGGTGTTGATCCTGCCGGGAAAGAATGGAAAGAGATTACGATGAGTTCACTTCCGCGTGTAATAACGAAAGAGAAATTACTCACAGCGGCGAAGGATGGAAAACTGGGGACAAAGCCTAAAGTGTGGCGCGATCTTACGGTGGATGGTGAAACGCTGGATTTGAATCTGAATGAGTGACAGCGCGGTTGGATGCGGCGCCTTATCTTACCTGCGATAAATTGCATTTAATCCGTAGGCCAGATAAGCGCAGCGCATCAGGCAATTTAGTCATGATATCCGGCAGAGTCATCTCTGCCGGACATGGCGATTAATGAACCTGCGGATCTGCCGGAGACGCATTGTTGCGGATCTCGGCAATATCCATTGCATTGAACAGATAGTGGTTACCACAGTAATCACAATGCATGTCAATTTCGCCTTCTTCCGCGAGGATGCTATCAACTTCTTCATCCGGCAGCGTTTTCAGCGCGCCTGCGCAACGTTCACGCGAGCAGGTGCATTTGAATTCAACATCCTGCGGATCGTAAACCGTCACCTCTTCTTCGTGGTATAAGCGCCACAAAACTTCGTTTGCCGGTAACGTCAGCAGCTCTTCAGTTTTGATGGTTTCGGTCAGCGTCGCCAGGTGGTCGAAGTCGTCTTGCTGGGCATTTTGCGCAGGCATTACCTGCAACAACATACCGCCCGCAGCCGGTTTGCCGTCTACGTCACCGGTGCGAATAAACAGGCGCGTCGGCAGCTGTTCAGAACGCATAAAGTAATCTTCCAGGCAAGCCGCCAGGGTATCACCTTCCAGACCAACCACGCCCTGATAGCGTTCGCCTTCGCTCGGGGTAATGGTGATCACCACGTAACCATTGCCGACCAGCGTTTTCAGGTCGGCATTTTCTGGAATTTCGCCCTGCACGCGCGCCACACCACGCATCTGCTGTTTATTGTTACCGTTAATAACCGCCAGATTCATCGGACCGTCGCCTTGCAGCTGTACGGTGATATCACCATCAAACTTCAGCGTAGCGGTCAACAGGCTGGTCGCGACCAGCAGTTCTGCCAGCACGTTTTTCACCGGCTGCGGATAATCGTGATTCTCAAGGATCTGTTGCAGGGTTTCCGAAACGGTTACCAGTTCGCCGCGAACGGCAAAGTTTTCAAACAGATAGCGATGTAATTGGTCATGTTGCGGCATAATCATCTCTCTTGCAGGTGACAGTTATTCACTGTCGCCGTGTTTAAATCGTAACAGGTCACGGCGCTCTTTTTTGTCCGGGCGCCGGTCCGGGTGCGGCATGGTTAAGGCATTAAGTTTACGTGCCAGCGCCATTTTTTCGCGTTTCTCTACACTTTCCGCAGTCTCTTCATACAACAAGACCGCCTCGCTGGCGGGGCGACGCTGTTCAGTAATCGCCTTTACAATCACCGTTCGTTCGTCATTTCCCTGGCGCAGCGTGAGCGTGGCATTCAGCTCGACGACTTTACTCGGCTTGCTGCGTTGCCCGTTGTAATGCACCTTACCGCCTTCAATCATTTCGCGGGCCAGCGCGCGGGTTTTATAAAAACGGGCGGCCCATAGCCATTTATCCAGTCGAACCTCAACAGCCGGTTTTTCTTTCATGGCGTCTCCTTCACATTAGCGAGGGGATCAGGCGGCGGTAGTCATTCAGTGACGGATGGCGTTCATACTGTTTTTCGGCTATTCCAGAGTCAGGGTTGGTGACGCCGAGACAGTAACGAATACCAAATTGCGCGGCAGCATCGAGAATGGCTTCGCTGTCATCAATAAACAGCGTTCTTTCAGCTTTCAGACCCGTAGCTTCGGCCACCGCATGCCATAACCGCTGATCCTCTTTCGGATAACCAAATGTGTGGGTGGAAAGTAATAAATCAAGGTGTGCGTCCAGACCCGTATGCTCAAGTTTAACGGCCAGGTTATGTGGATGGGCGTTAGTGAGCAAAATTCGCTGCTTGCCGCTGGCTTTCAGCGCTTCGAGAAACGGAATAGTATCTTCACGCAACACAGCACGCGGCCCCATCTCGGTGGTCATCGCACAGATATCCAGACCCAGTTGCTCGCTCCAGTAATCAAGACAGTACCAGTTTAGCGTATGCTGCACGTCGTGATATTGCCGGCGCATATATTCCATTGCTTCCTGTGGCGTAACACCGTTTTTCGCGCCCCATGTTTCAGGCACCAGCTTTTGCCAAAAATAGTTATCGAAGGCGAGGTCGAGCAACGTGCCGTCCATATCCAGCAGAACGGTGTCTACGTCCTGCCAGGCAATGTTGATATGCATGGGGGAAATCTCCAGAGTGAAGCAATTTGCGCGACAGGGTAGCATAACCTGCCGCGCAAACGTGTTATTCGATGAGGCTTTCTGAAGACGTGAGCAGCGTCGGATTCAGGCAGCTTTCGTAATATTCCTTAATCTCCATCATGCGGGTGCGATGACGCTGGTAACGACGCCAGGCCTGCACGCCATTATAGATGGCACAGCCGAACATCGTCAGTAGCAGTAATGTGGTGCCGAGATAGCGCCACAGGCCAGAACGGTCCGGAATAGGGTGCAAGCTGATATGCTGCGTGCCGTTGGCATCGGTGAAAATATTGGTGACGATCCCCTCGGCGTTAAACGGTGTATGCATCAACATTTGCGCCAGCTTCTGGAAAGCGTTCCATTGTTCTTGCGCCGGGTAGTCATAAAGTGAGGCTGCTGGCCACGGTTGATCGACAAAATCGCTGCCTTCGTCGCTGACAATCAGGAAGCCGCCAGGCGCTGGGCTATTCAGTGATTGTGCCGCTCGCGCCGTTTCATGAGTGATAAACGGTGCGGTGGAAGTCGCCACCAGATTATCCAGCGATTCTGCGCTCACCGGGCGGAGTAATACATTCACACCATCAAGTTTTCCTGCGTTGGCGCGTTTCACCAGTGCGTCCCAGTCCTTACTGTTGCCAAGATTCACCAGGGCGTTTTTTAAGCGCACACAATCATCTTTGGCTGCACAGAGATCTGCTGTCTTCAGTACGATGTCGCCAAAGTCATCAAGCAAAACCATGCCGGATTTCTGAATCGCAGAACGTAATGAGGCACTGACGCGTGATTCATCTTCCGGTTTAGGGTGCAGTTGACGGTTTACTGCTTCGGTCAACGCCGTAGCTTTGTTAACCAGTTCCGATTCCGGTAATGGCAATGAACGGGCGTCATTCCAGATGATTTGCGAGCAGTCAAACGGCAAAAACGGTGAATTGGTTTTCGCGCTCCAGGTGCCGGAAGTGCGGATATTACACATGCCTGTACCACTTAGACGTAAGGTATCGCCTACGCGTACGCCAGCGTCCGCGAGCTGTTTAACACTGGTGGCCTCAATAGTCTGCGCGCCTTTCATCCACGAGAGAGTGAATTTCAGCGGCATATCCAGTGGGATCCAGAACAGCAGCATAAACAAGACTATCAGCGAACCGGCTGCGATAACCGTGCTGCGTAGCCAGTGCTGCAACGGGAAGTTTTTTACTTCGTCATGCAGCGAAAGATAGCGCCCCTGGCGCACGACGTGACGGTCGAGGTAGATATCGATATCGGTTTGTTGTCCGAGATCCTGGGCAATGTAAGGTTGCCAGTGCGCGGGGTAGACCAGATCGATAATACCAAGCGAAATATTGTTAATCTGTTCCTGAGAGTTTTCACCAAACAGCCCCCAGCGACGCGGTGTCCCGCGCAGGCAGTGGATTTCCCTTAGAGAGGATTTGGCAGGTGGCGCATATAATCCCCACAGGCCCGCGCCCAGCAGCAGCAGCGCGCCGCCAACTAACCACGGGACAAATACATCCGGGGTCACCAGGCAGAAATAGAACATCAGGAATGAGGCGACAATCAGCAGCGCTTCCCGCAATCCTCGTGGGCGGCTAAGTGCATACTCTTCGTGCGTTTCCTGGCGAATGTTGAGCAACTCAATTTGTTCGCTCTCTTCACCGCGAATCGATGCCTGCGTTGATGGAATAGGTTGTAACGTGTAACCGCGAGTCTCCTGCATATACTCTTGCAGCGTATGGCCGTTGAGTGAAATGACTAATGGGAGTGAGTCGGTATAAATCAGTTCAACGGTGTTTTCGTCGTTGATGTACTGCTCCCAGAAAGGCGGCAGGTGGACTTCTACCGAGTCAAGGTAGTAGCGCCATTTATTGGGATCGTCGGTAGAGATGCCATAACGTGTGATAGCGTGCGTCAGCATCATCACATTATTGCTTTCGGCGTTCAGCGTCAGAGAGACAGGCGCCGTGCTGGCCCCCGTCGGACCGGGAACCTGCAAAATCTGCGTCAGGCTCTCGAGATAATTTTCAACAGCGCTACGTTCTTCCGGAGTGAGTTTGCGCGTTTGCGCATCAGCGAAGGCGTTAGCCCAGGGCAATTGTCGCCGCCTGGTGCGGGTTTTTATCAGCCATCCCGCAAGTAGTGAGCAGGCCAGCAAAGCAGCTAAAAAAATCACAATGGTGCTCATGCTTTCCCCATCTTACTTAATTTGTCAGGCGTGATTATTCGCACCCTGGACACAATATAGGATTCTGCGGTTGGCTATCGGCAAGCGTGGAGTTGAACTTGAGCATCATTAAGCGCATCCCAGTAACCGCTGATCATAGCAAACCCTCTGAGGGCGGAATATCAGCAAATTCCTGGAGTTATTTCAACCTATTGACTTTTAATTTGATTTGAGAACGATTATTTATCAGGTTGCATAAATGTAAATAACATGCAATTCACATTGCCGAAACGGTGTCCGATATCGCACAATAAATACTGATTTCACTGCAAAGATTCCACAATGAGAAAATCATTACAAAAACCCACCATTCTGAATGTTGAAACTGTAGCCCGTTCCCGACTGTTTACCGTCGAAAGCGTGGATCTGGAGTTCAGCAATGGCGTGCGGCGTGTTTATGAACGAATGCGTCCAACCAACAGGGAAGCGGTGATGATTGTGCCTATTGTGGACGACCATCTGATCCTGATTCGTGAGTACGCGGTGGGAACTGAATCCTACGAGTTAGGGTTTTCGAAAGGGCTGATTGATCCCGGTGAAAGCGTCTACGAAGCAGCTAACCGCGAGCTAAAAGAAGAAGTGGGATTTGGTGCGAACGATCTGACTTTTTTGAAGAAACTCAGCATGGCGCCGTCTTACTTTTCCAGCAAAATGAATATTGTGGTGGCGCAAGATCTCTACCCGGAGTCGCTGGAAGGCGATGAGCCAGAGCCGCTACCGCAGGTTCGCTGGCCGCTGGCGCATATGATGGATTTGCTCGAAGATCCTGACTTCAATGAAGCGCGCAATGTCAGCGCGCTGTTCCTGGTACGTGAGTGGTTGAAGGGGCAGGGACGGTTGTAAATACGTAGATCTTGCCTGATGCGTCATGCATATCAGGCCTACGGGGTTCCTGCAATGTATTGAGTTTTCAAGATTTTGCATGCCGGCTAAGGCGTTCATGCCGCATCCGGCATGAACAACGCGCACTTTGCCAGCAAACTGAAAAGGCGCCGAAGCGCCTTTTTAATCAGAACAATTCCTGTGCCTCACCATTATCGATAATGGTCGTTCCCACCTCGCGCACCGCCTGCTGTGTAGGCTGTGTACCTTCAATGAAGTACTCTTCGCGGCTGTTGCCGCCGCTGGCCAGTTGCCCAGTGCTGCGATCGATATTCACCGTCACAATACCCGGCGGCGGCGTCAGCGGTTGTTCCGGTACGCCTTCCAGAACGGCTTTCATATAAGCGTCCCATGCAGGCTGCGCGCTTTTAGCACCACCTTCATAACCAGAGATCTGATCTTTAATTGCCCCGGAAGCCGTGGTATGACCGAGATTACGACGGTGGTCGTCAAAGCCAATCCATACTGAGGTTACTACGCCTGGTCCGTAACCCGAGAACCATGCATCCTTCGAGCTGTTGGTGGTCCCGGTTTTCCCGCCGATATCATGACGTTGCAAATCACGACCTGCGCGCCAGCCAGTACCTTGCCAGCCTGGTTCACCAAAGATATTGGTGTTCAGTGCGCTCTTAATCAGGAATGCCAGCGGAGTGCTGATAACGTGCGGAGCATACTCCTGCGCGCCGGTCTTCGCGACTAATGTCTGATTAGCTTGCTCCAGTTGCGGCATCGGCACCGAAACATTTTGCTGCTCGCGGGAGATAGCCACGTCTTCAACGTCGTTATTTTCCAGCACGTTCGATTTTTGCGTATCGCCATAAATCACCGGGATATCGCATTCCGGGCAAGCTACTTTCGGTTTCGCTTCGAAAATCACGCCGCCCTGGTCGTTTTCAATTTTGCTGATAAACCACGGATCCACCAGGAAGCCACCGTTCGCCATTACTGCGTAGCCGCGCGCCACCTGCAGCGGCGTGAAGGACGCGGAACCCAGCGCCAGCGATTCGGTATGAACAATGTTTTGCGCCGGGAAGCCGAAGCGTTGCAGATACTCTGCAGCGTAGTCGACGCCCATAGCCCGCATTGCACGCACCATCACTACGTTCTTCGACTGACCCAGTCCCTGACGTAAACGGATTGGACCGGCATATTGCGGCGGTGAGTTTTTCGGCTCCCAGTCAGAACCAGCACCGGCGTCCCAGCGGGAAATCGGCACATCGTTCAGCATACTTGCCAGCGTCAGACCTTTATCCATTGCTGCGGTGTAGAGGAACGGTTTGATATTCGAACCCACCTGACGCAGCGCCTGAGTTGCGCGGTTAAACTTGCTCTGGTTGAAGTCAAAGCCACCAACCAGCGCCATGACGGCACCGTTTTGCGGATTGATCGACACAAGCGCCGAGTTCACCTCTGGCACCTGCGCCAGCCACCAGGCATCGCCAACCTGGCGAACCCAGATTTGCTGACCCGTTTGCACCACATCAGTCACTTTACGCGGCGTCGGTCCCTGTTGAGTGTCTGAACGGTAAGGACGCGCCCAGCGAACGCCTTCCATACGCAACGTTACGGACGTTCCGTCAGCCAGCATCGCTGTCGCTTCCTGCGGATTGGTGCTGGTAACTGCGGCAGGCAGCAGCGGACCGTAAGTCGGCAACGCTTTCAGAGTATTGGTTATCTTTTTGGTGTCCCACGCCGTCTCACCCACTTTCCACAGCACATTAGCCGGGCCGCGATAACCGTGACGCATGTCGTAGTCCAGCACGTTGTTACGCACCGCTTGCTGCGCGGCCTGCTGAACTTTGCGGGTAATGGTGGTGTAAATGCGATAACCGTCTTCATAAGCGCTTTCGCCGTAACGGCTATACATCTCCTGACGCACCATTTCGGTGAGATACGGCGCCGAGAAGGCAATTTCCGGCGCGTGATAATTGGCGTTAATCGGCTCACTACGCGTCTGATCATATTGCTGCTGGGTGATATACCCTTCGCTCAACATACGCGACAGCACAACGTTACGCCGCGCGACGGCGCGATCCATTGAGTAGAGCGGGTTGAAAGTGGATGGGGCTTTTGGCAGCCCGGCAATCACCGCCATTTCGTTCAGCGTCAGTTGGTCGACCGTTTTACCGAAATAGACTTGTGCCGCAGCACCGACACCATAGGCGCGGTAACCGAGGTAAATCTTGTTCAGATAAAGCTCGAGGATCTCGTCTTTAGTCAGCAACTGTTCAATACGAATCGCGAGGAAGACTTCCTTAATCTTACGCATCAGCGTGCGTTCCGGACTGAGGAAGAAGTTTCTCGCCAGTTGCTGGGTAATGGTACTCGCCCCTTGTGACGCGTGACCAGAGAACAACGCCACACTTGCCGCACGGAAGATCCCCACCGGGTCAACGCCGTGATGCTCATAAAAGCGGCTGTCCTCCGTCGCGATAAAGGCTTTCACCATTTCCGGCGGGATTTGATCCAACGTAACCGGAATACGACGTTTTTCACCATATTGCGCAATTAGCTCGCCATCGGCGCTGTAAATCTGCATCGGAATTTGCAGGCGAACATCTTTTAATGTCGCCACATCCGGCAGTTGTGGCTCGATGTAGCGGTAGAGGCCATAAATCGAGCCTGCTCCCAGCAGAATGCAACAGACTGCAAGGATCAATAAATACTTTACGAACTTCACTGGAAATTTCCGATTTGGTTTCATTTGGGCAGTTTATAAACAAACGCGCGGTAGTATAAAGGCAAGCCAGACGCATTGATATACCCGTCAGAGTGACGGGTGATAAGGAGATCATCACAATGGCATTTAAGAACTGGCAAATTGGGTTGCATTTACAACAGCAAGAAGCGGTGGCGGTTGCTATCGTGCGTGGTGCAAAAGAATGTTTTTTGCAACGTTGGTGGCGTTTGCCGCTGGCGACAGACATTATCAAAGATGGACGCATTCTCGATACAGAGCGGCTGGCAAAAACGTTGTTACCGTGGAGTCGTGAACTGCCGCATCGACATCACATTATGCTGGCATTTCCTGCTGGTCGAACGTTACAGAGGGCATTTCCACGCCCGGCGATGTCTCTCGGTGAGCGAGAGCAAACGGCATGGCTGGCAGGCACAATGGCACGCGAGCTGGATATGGAACCGGACTCCCTGCGCTTCGATTATAGCGAAGATTCACTAAGCCCGGCCTATAACGTGACCGCCGCGCAAAGCAAAGAGTTGGCAACGTTACTTACCCTGGCAGAAAGATTGCGTGTTCACGTTAGCGCAATTACCCCAGATGCCTGCGCTTTACAACGGTTTCTGCCTTTTTTACCCCCTCACAAGCAATGTCTGGCCTGGTGTGATCACGAACAGTGGTTGTGGGCGACGCGTTATAGCTGGGGGCGCAAGCTGGTGGTGGGGATGACAAGCGCGAATGACCTTGCAGCGATGTTATCCGTGGATCCCGACAGTATCGCAATATGCGGCGAAGGCGGATTTGACCCCTGGGAGGCGGTTTCTGTTCGTCAGCCGCCGCTACCGCCACCAGGTGGAGACTTCGCCATTGCGCTGGGGCTGGCGCTTGGGGAGAGTCGCTAATGAACCCACCAATCAATTTTTTGCCCTGGCGACAGCAACGCCGTGCGGCCTTTTTTCGCTTCTGGTTGCAGATGTTTGTTGCCCCTCTGCTGCTGACCATAGGGATAACGCTAATGCAGCGTCTGGCATATAACGCCGAAGCACGCGTAGACGCCATTTTGCTCGAGGGAGAACAACAACTCGCCCGTAGCTTACAGGTCACTAAGCCACGTTTGCTGGAACGCCAACAGTTACGCGAACAGCATTTGCGACGTCAGCGTCAGCGACAATTTACCCGCGACTGGCAACCAGCGCTGGAAGCGCTGGCGACGCTTTTACCAGAAAAAGCCTGGCTGACCACGCTGAGCTGGCAGCAGGGAACGCTGGAAGTCAAAGGACTTACGTCGAACATCACCGCACTAAATGGGTTGGAGAAGTCACTCCGTGAGGATGCCTCTTTTCAGTTCAACCAGCGAGGGGCCACGCAGCAGGATGCACAAGGGCGCTGGCAATTTGCGTACCAGTTAACAAGGAAGGTTAGCGATGAACTCGCTCTTTGACTGGTGGTTTACCACATCTCCTCGTACCCGTCAGTTTGGCTGGGCAGTCTGGTTGCTGGTGTTATTCACAATCATCGTTCTTTCATTGGCCCATCAGGAAGAGAGCGACGCATTAATTCGACTGCGGGCAAGTAATCACCAGCAGTGGGCTGCACTGCATCGCCTGGTAGACACCACACCCATCCGCGAAGAAAAGACGTTGCCCTTTTCGCCGCTGGATTTTCAGTTGCCTGGCGCGCAACTGGTTTACTGGCATCCGTCCGCCCAGGGAGGGGAGTTGGCGTTGAAAACGCTCTGGGAAGCGGTGCCGTCGGCATTTACACGACTGGCAGAGCGCAACGTCAGCGTAAGTCGTTTTTCGTTAAGCGTGGAAGGTGATGAACTCTTGTTCACGCTCCAACTGGAGGGGGCGAATGATGGCTAAACGTTGGCTGCTGGCTGGTGTTGCATTATGGCTATTAACCGGCATGCGCGACCCGTTTAAACCACCGGAAGATCTATGCCGGATTAGCGAACTTACCCAGTGGCGCTATCAGGGGATGGTAGGAAGAGGCGAGCGCGTTATCGGCGTAATAAAAGATGGGCAAAAGAAATGGCGACGGGTGCAGCAAAACGATGTGCTGGAAAACGGCTGGATGATCTTACAGCTGACGCCAGACACACTAACGCTGGGAACCGGGACAAACTGCGAACCGCCACAGTGGTTGTGGCAACGGCAAGGAGATACAAATGAAGCAATGGATAGCCGCACTACTGTTGATGATGATGCCCATCGTGCAGGCGGCAAAGCCGCAAAAAGTCACGCTGATGGTGGATGACGTTCCGGTTGCTCAGGTTTTGCAGGCGCTGGCCGAACAGGAGAAGCTAAACCTGGTGGTGTCGCCAGACGTCAGCGGTACGGTATCGCTACATTTAACGGATGTTCCCTGGAAGCAGGCGCTACAAACCGTAGTGAAAAGCGCCGGGCTGATAACGCGTCAGGAAGGCAATATTCTTTCAGTGCATTCCGTTGCCTGGCAAAATGAAAATATCGCCCGCCAGGAGGCAGAGAAGGCACGGGCGCAGGCAAACCTGCCGCTGGAAAATCGCAGCATTACCCTGCAATACGCCGATGCCGGAGAGTTGGCGAAAGCGGGGGAGAAGCTACTTAGCGCCAAAGGCAGCATGACCGTTGATAAACGCACTAATCGCCTTTTGCTGCACGATAACCAGGCGGCGTTAACTGCACTGGAACAGTGGGTCATGCAAATGGATTTGCCGGTAGGCCAGGTTGAACTGTCGGCACACATTGTCACCATTAATGAAAAAAGTCTGCGCGAGTTAGGCGTGAAATGGACGTTGGCCGATGCGCAACAAGCTGGCGGCGTTGGGCAAGTGACTACGCTCGGTAGCGATCTCGCGGTGGCGACGGCGACGACGCATATCGGTTTTAACATTGGGCGGATCAACGGACGTTTGCTGGATCTGGAGCTTTCCGCACTAGAACAGAAACAGCAACTGGATATCATCGCCAGTCCACGTTTACTGGCTTCGCATCTCCAGCCTGCCAGCATTAAACAGGGAAGCGAAATTCCGTATCAGGTTTCCAGTGGTGAAAGTGGTGCAACATCGGTGGAGTTTAAAGAGGCGGTACTGGGAATGGAGGTCACACCCACGGTGTTACAAAAAGGTCGCATCCGGCTGAAATTACACATCAGCCAGAACGTTCCGGGGCAGGTCCTTCAACAAGCCGATGGCGAAGTGCTGGCAATTGACAAGCAGGAGATCGAAACGCAAGTCGAGGTCAAAAGCGGAGAAACGTTGGCGCTGGGCGGCATTTTTACCCGTAAAAATAAATCGGGTCAGGATAGCGTACCGCTGTTGGGTGACATTCCCTGGTTCGGGCAATTATTTCGTCATGACGGAAAAGAAGATGAACGACGTGAGTTAGTGGTGTTTATCACGCCACGACTGGTTTCCAGTGAGTAAACCGCCGCAAAAGCGGTGATGTTTTTACGTTGAACGTGTTTCATCTATTTGACGCGCGCAGGTATTTAGCATACAAGGAGTACCGATTTGAGAGTTGGTGCTCTTAGCTGCCTGCGTTTTATGATGATGATTTATCATTCAGGCGGCATTTTGCTGTCTTTTTTACGCTAATCTTACCCGGTGATTTATCGCCAAAGCGGTGATAGCAAGGCAGCATGCCTGCAGCGACCAGATATGCAGAGGGATGGGCGATTTATTCAGTTGCCAAACCTGCTGGAGTATTGAGATAATTTTCAGTCTGACTCTCGCAATATCTTATGAGGTTTCAGTTCATGTCCTGCTGCGCTCTCTGAGCGAAGCGGGTTTATCATTAACGAATAGTCTTAGTAGTACCGAAAAAATGGCAGAGAAACGCAATATCTTTCTGGTTGGGCCTATGGGTGCCGGAAAAAGCACTATTGGGCGCCAGTTAGCTCAACAACTCAATATGGAATTTTACGATTCCGATCAAGAGATTGAGAAACGAACCGGAGCTGATGTGGGCTGGGTTTTCGATTTAGAAGGCGAAGAAGGCTTCCGCGATCGCGAAGAAAAGGTCATCAATGAATTGACCGAGAAGCAGGGTATTGTGCTGGCTACTGGAGGCGGCTCTGTGAAATCCCGCGAAACGCGTAACCGTCTTTCCGCTCGTGGCGTTGTCGTTTATCTTGAAACGACCATCGAAAAGCAACTTGCACGCACGCAGCGTGATAAAAAACGCCCGTTGCTGCACGTTGAAACACCGCCACGTGAAGTTCTGGAAGCGTTGGCCAATGAACGCAATCCGCTGTATGAAGAGATTGCCGACGTGACCATTCGTACTGATGACCAAAGCGCTAAAGTGGTCGCAAACCAGATTATTAACATGCTGGAAAGCAACTAATTCTGGCTTTAAATACACTCGTCTGCGGGTACAGTAATTAAGGTGGATGTCGCGTTATGGAGAGGATAGTCGTCACTCTCGGGGAACGTAGTTACCCAATTACCATCGCATCTGGTTTGTTTAACGAACCAGCTTCATTCTTACCGCTGAAATCGGGCGAGCAGGTGATGTTGGTCACCAACGAAACTCTGGCTCCTCTGTATCTCGATAAGGTCCGCGGCGTACTTGAACAGGCGGGTGTTAACGTCGATAGCGTTATCCTCCCTGACGGCGAGCAGTATAAAAGCCTGGCTGTACTCGACACCGTCTTTACAGCGTTGTTGCAAAAGCCGCATGGCCGCGATACTACACTGGTTGCACTTGGCGGCGGCGTGGTGGGCGATCTTACCGGTTTCGCGGCGGCGAGCTATCAGCGCGGCGTTCGCTTCATTCAAGTCCCAACGACGTTATTGTCGCAGGTTGACTCCTCCGTTGGCGGCAAAACCGCGGTAAACCATCCCCTCGGTAAAAACATGATTGGCGCGTTTTACCAACCTGCATCGGTGGTGGTAGATCTCGATTGTCTGAAAACGCTTCCTCAGCGTGAGTTGGCTTCGGGGCTAGCGGAAGTCATCAAATACGGCATTATTCTTGACGGCGAGTTTTTCCATTGGCTGGAAGAGAATCTCGACGCGCTGCTTCGTCTGGATGGCCCTGCAATGGCGTACTGTATTCGCCGCTGCTGTGAGCTGAAAGCAGAAGTTGTCGCCGCCGACGAGCGTGAAGCTGGCTTACGTGCTTTACTCAATCTTGGACATACCTTTGGTCATGCCATTGAAGCTGAAATGGGCTATGGTAATTGGCTACACGGTGAAGCGGTTGCTGCGGGTATGGTAATGGCGGCGCGCACATCGGAACGTCTCGGGCAGTTCAGTTCTGCCGAAACGCAGCGTATTATTACCCTGCTCACGCGGGCTGGGTTACCGGTCAATGGGCCGCGCGAAATGTCCGCGCAGGCATATTTACCGCATATGCTGCGTGACAAGAAAGTTCTTGCGGGAGAAATGCGCTTAATTCTTCCGCTGGCAATTGGTAAGAGCGAAGTTCGCGGCGGTGTTTCGCACGATATCGTTCTTAACGCCATTGCTGATTGTCAGTTAGCGTAACAACAAGAAAGGTCAGGCCGCTTATCCGGCGGTTTATTAGCTTCAGGTTAATTGCAACGTGGTAAGCATTAACCTTTTAGTGGGGTGTTAAATGGATGAATTCAAACCAGAAGACGAGCTGAAACCCGATCCCAGCGATCGTCGTACTGGTCGTTCTCGTCAATCTTCTGAGCGTTCTGAACGTACTGAACGTGGCGAACCGCAGATCAATTTTGATGATATTGAACTTGATGATACGGATGATCGCCGTCCGACCCGCGCGCAAAAAGAGCGCGATGAGGAACCGGAAATCGAACAAGAATATGACGAATCCGAAGATGAAACGGTGGATGAAGAGCGTGTAGAGCGGCGTCCGCGTAAGCGCAAAAAAGCAGCCAGCAAACCTGCTTCTCGTCAGTATATGATGATGGGCGTCGGTATTCTGGTTCTGTTGCTGTTGATCATCGGTATCGGTTCTGCGTTAAAAGCCCCCTCGACCTCTTCCAGCGATCAAACTGCGTCTGGCGAGAAGAGTATTGATCTTGCTGGCAATGCGACCGATCAGGCGAATGGCGTGCAGCCAGCACCGGGAACCACGTCTGCGGAAAATACTCAGCAGGATGTTTCTCTGCCGCCGATTTCTTCTACGCCGACCCAGGGGCAGACCCCGGCGGCAACGGATGGTCAACAGCGTGTTGAAGTACAGGGTGATCTGAACAATGCCCTGACCCAGCCACAAAATCAGCAACAGCTGAACAATGTGGCGGTAAATTCGACATTGCCGACCGAACCCGCAACGGTTGCGCCAGTACGCAATGGCAATGCATCGCGCGACACGGCAAAAACGCAAACCGCTGAACGTCCGACCACCATGCGTCCGCCGCGTCAGCAGGCAGTGATTGAACCGAAAAAACCGCAAGCAACTGTGAAAACCGAACCGAAGCCGGTAGCACAGCAACCGAAGCGTACCGAACCAGCAGCGCCAGTGGCGAGCTCGAAGGCACCGGCTGCGACTTCTACGCCAGCGGCAACGCCAGCGCCGAATGCGACTGCCAGCACGGAGCCGGCACAAACGGCATCTCCGGCGCAAACCACGACAACACCAGCTGCTGGGGCGAAGAGCGCGGGTAATGTTGGTTCGTTGAAATCGGCACCGTCAAGCCATTACACTCTGCAGTTGAGCAGTTCCTCTAACTACGACAACCTGAACGGTTGGGCGAAGAAAGAGAACCTGAAAAACTACGTTGTCTATGAAACGACGCGTAATGGTCAGCCGTGGTATGTCCTGGTTTCTGGCGTGTACGCTTCGAAAGAAGAAGCGAAAAAAGCGGTATCTACATTGCCAGCCGATGTCCAGGCCAAAAATCCTTGGGCGAAACCGCTGCGTCAGGTACAGGCCGATCTGAAGTAATCAAGGCTATTTCCCGCAATGGATAACCGTTGCGGGAACTGCCTGAAGCGCTGGATGCTGTCGGAGCTTTCTCCACAGCCGGAGAAGGTGTAATTAGTTAGTCAGCATGAAGAAAAATCGCGCTTTTTTGAAGTGGGCAGGGGGCAAATATCCCTTGCTTGATGATATTAAACGGCATTTGCCTAAGGGCGAATGTCTGGTTGAGCCTTTTGTTGGTGCCGGGTCGGTGTTTCTTAACACCGACTTTTCTCGTTATATCCTTGCTGATATCAACAGCGATCTGATTAGTCTCTACAACATTGTAAAGACGCGTACTGAAGAGTATGTGCAGGCTGCCCGCGAGCTGTTTGTTCCCGAAACAAATTGCGCCGAGGTCTACTATCAGTTCCGCGAAGAGTTCAACAAAAGCCAGGATCCCTTGCGTCGGGCAGTACTGTTTTTATATTTGAACCGCTACGGTTACAACGGTTTGTGCCGTTACAATCTGCGCGGTGAATTTAATGTGCCGTTTGGCCGTTATAAAAAGCCCTATTTCCCGGAAGCTGAGTTGTATCATTTTGCCGAAAAAGCGCAGAATGCCTTTTTCTATTGTGAGTCTTACGCCGACAGCATGGCGCGCGCAGATGATGCATCCGTCGTCTATTGCGATCCGCCTTATGCGCCGCTTTCTGCGACCGCTAACTTCACGGCGTATCACACAAACAGTTTTACGCTTGAACAACAAGCCCATCTGGCGGAGATCGCAGAAGGTCTGGTTGATCGCCATATTCCTGTGCTGATCTCCAATCACGATACGATGTTAACGCGTGAGTGGTATCAGCGCGCAAAATTGCATGTCGTCAAAGTTCGACGCAGTATAAGCAGCAACGGCGGCACACGTAAAAAGGTGGACGAACTGCTGGCTTTGTACAAACCAGGAGTCGTTTCACCCGCGAAAAAATAATTCTCAAGGAGAAGCGGATGAAACAGTATTTGATTGCCCCCTCAATTCTGTCGGCTGATTTTGCCCGCCTGGGTGAAGATACCGCAAAGGCCCTGGCAGCTGGCGCTGATGTCGTGCATTTTGACGTCATGGATAACCACTATGTTCCCAACCTGACAATTGGGCCAATGGTGCTGAAATCCTTGCGTAACTACGGCATTACCGCCCCTATCGACGTGCATCTGATGGTGAAACCCGTCGATCGCATTGTGCCGGATTTCGCTGCTGCTGGCGCCAGTATCATTACCTTTCATCCAGAAGCCTCCGAGCATGTTGACCGCACGCTGCAACTGATTAAAGAAAATGGCTGTAAAGCGGGGCTGGTATTTAACCCGGCGACACCATTGAGCTATCTGGATTATGTGATGGACAAGCTGGATGTGATCCTGCTGATGTCCGTCAACCCTGGTTTCGGCGGTCAGTCTTTCATTCCGCAAACACTGGATAAACTGCGCGAAGTGCGCCGCCGCATCGATGAGTCGGGCTTTGATGTCCGTCTGGAAGTGGACGGTGGTGTGAAGGTGAACAACATTGGCGAAATCGCTGCGGCGGGAGCGGATATGTTCGTCGCCGGTTCGGCAATCTTCGACCAGCCAGACTACAAAAAAGTCATTGATGAAATGCGCAGTGAACTGGCAAAGGTAAGTCATGAATAAGTTTGAAGATATTCGCGGCGTCGCTTTTGATCTCGACGGTACGCTGGTGGACAGTGCTCCAGGTCTTTCTGCTGCGGTAGATATGGCGCTGTATGCGCTGGAGTTGCCCGTTGCAGGCGAAGAACGCGTTATTACCTGGATTGGCAACGGCGCAGATGTCCTGATGGAGCGGGCATTGGCCTGGGCGCGTCAGGAACGTGCGACCCTGCGTAAAACAATGGGTAAACCGCCCGTTGATGACGACATTCCGGCAGAAGAACAGGTACGTATTCTGCGTAAACTGTTCGATCGCTACTATGGCGAGGTTGCCGAAGAGGGGACGTTTTTGTTCCCGCACGTTGCCGATACTCTGGGCGCGTTGCAGGCTAAAGGCCTGCCGCTAGGCCTGGTTACCAACAAACCGACGCCGTTCGTCGCGCCGCTGCTCGAAGCCTTAGATATCGCCAAATACTTCAGCGTGGTGATTGGTGGTGATGACGTGCAAAACAAAAAACCGCATCCGGACCCGCTGTTACTGGTGGCTGCGCGGATGGGAATTGCCCCACAACAGATGCTGTTTGTTGGCGACTCACGCAATGATATTCAGGCGGCAAAAGCGGCAGGTTGCCCATCAGTTGGCTTAACCTACGGATATAACTACGGCGAGGCTATCGATCTCAGCCAGCCTGATGTAATTTATCACTCTATAAATGACCTTCTGCCCGCATTAGGGCTTCCGCATAGCGAAAATCAGGAATCGAAAAATGACTAAGCCCATCGTTTTTAGTGGCGCACAGCCCTCAGGTGAATTGACCATTGGTAACTACATGGGTGCGCTGCGTCAGTGGGTAAACATGCAGGATGACTACCATTGCATTTACTGCATCGTTGACCAACATGCCATCACCGTGCGCCAGGATGCGCAAAAGCTGCGTAAAGCGACGCTGGATACGCTGGCCCTGTACCTGGCATGTGGCATCGATCCTGAGAAAAGCACCATTTTTGTTCAGTCCCATGTACCAGAACATGCGCAGCTAGGCTGGGCGTTGAACTGCTATACCTACTTCGGCGAACTGAGCCGCATGACCCAATTCAAAGATAAATCTGCGCGTTATGCCGAGAACATCAACGCTGGTCTGTTTGACTATCCGGTGCTGATGGCGGCGGACATCCTGCTGTATCAAACCAATCTGGTGCCGGTCGGTGAAGATCAGAAACAGCATCTGGAACTGAGCCGCGATATCGCCCAGCGTTTCAACGCGCTGTATGGCGATATTTTTAAAGTACCGGAGCCGTTTATTCCGAAATCTGGCGCGCGCGTAATGTCGCTGCTGGAGCCGACCAAGAAGATGTCCAAGTCTGACGATAACCGCAATAACGTTATCGGCCTGCTGGAAGATCCGAAATCGGTAGTGAAGAAAATCAAACGTGCGGTCACTGACTCCGACGAGCCACCGGTAGTTCGCTACGATGTGCAGAACAAAGCGGGCGTTTCCAACCTGCTGGATATCCTTTCTGCAGTTACTGGCAAGAGCATCCCGGAACTGGAAAAACAGTTCGAAGGCAAGATGTATGGTCATCTGAAAGGCGAAGTGGCTGATGCCGTTTCCGGTATGCTGACTGAATTGCAGGAACGCTATCACCGTTTCCGCAATGACGAAGCCTTCCTGCAACAGGTGATGAAAGACGGCGCAGAAAAAGCCAGCGCGCACGCTTCCCGTACGCTGAAAGCGGTGTATGAAGCGATTGGTTTTGTGGCGAAGCCGTAATTCACTATTGCTGGCAAATTGCGCTTTGTTCATGCCGGATGCGGCGTGAACGCCTTATCCGGCCTACAAAGTAATGCACATATTGCAAGGAAATGTAGGCCTGATAAGCGTAGCGCCATCAGGCAATTTTGCTTTTATCATCACTCTGAAACTGGGGAAACCCGGTTTTTTTATCCTCTTTTCGCAACAACCCGAAAAAATGTGAAGTGCCTCGCCGTTTCCACATCTCTTAGTTGCCACTTATCTTCATTTTAATGAAGATATAAATATTCACTTTATTGAAAATATATTATGCGTCGAACGTTTATCAAAAAAGAAGGCGTCGTCATCACGACTCTGGCTCGTTATCTGTTAGGTGAAAAGTGCGGTAATCGATTGAAAACCATAGATGAACTGGCAACTGAATGCCATTCATCGGTTGGTCTGACACAGGCCGCGCTGAAAACGCTGGAATCAAGCGGCGCGATTAGAATTGAACGCCGTGGGCGCAATGGCAGTTATCTGGTCGAGATGGATAACAAAGCATTGCTGACTCATGTGGATATCAACAACGTGGTATGTGCGATGCCCTTGCCCTATACCCGTTTGTACGAAGGACTGGCAAGCGGGCTGAAAGCTCAGTTTGATAGCATTCCTTTTTATTATGCGCATATGCGCGGCGCGGATATTCGCGTGGAGTGTTTACTTAAC
Organism: Escherichia sp. E1130; assembly: GCF_005781065.1. Lineage (NCBI taxonomy): Bacteria > Pseudomonadati > Pseudomonadota > Gammaproteobacteria > Enterobacterales > Enterobacteriaceae > Escherichia > Escherichia sp. E1130. The sequence continues at coordinate 35,699 of NZ_VATL01000005.1, read as the reverse complement.
GGCGTCTATGACATGGCGGTAGTGTCCCGCCTGGCGGCAGAAAGTTATCTCACGCAAAAAGGGTTATGCCTGGCGCTGGAACTTGGGCCGCATACCTATGTTGGCGAGCACCAGCTGATTTGCCGTAAAGGGGCGTCCGGCAACGTGAAACGCGTGGGGCTGGATAACCGCTCGGCGGATCAGAAAATCATGACCGATGTCTTTTTTGGCAATAGCGATGTGGAGCGCGTCGACCTCTCATATCACGAGAGTTTACAACGCATTGTAAAAGGCGATGTCGATGCGGTTATCTGGAACGTGGTGGCGGAAAGCGAACTGGCCATGCTGGGATTAGAAGCGACGCCGCTGACGAACGATCCACGATTTTTACAGGCCACTGAAGCCGTGGTGCTAACGCGAGCCGATGATTACCCGATGCAACAATTGCTACGTGCGGTTGTTGATAAACATGCCCTGCTTGCTCATCAACAGCGAGTCGTCAGTGGGGAACTTGAACCCAGTTATTAAGCGAAAGGCGTCTTAAATGGAAAACAGACTCAACCTGCTTTGCGAGGCAGGCGTCATTGATAAGGACATCTGCAAAGGCATGATGCAGGTCGTCAAAGTACTGGAAACAGAATGCCATCTTCCCATACGCAGCGAGCAGGGAACGATGGCGATGACGCATATGGCGAGTGCGCTGATGCGCAGTCGTCGGGGCGAACACATACTGCCGCTGGATGACGAATTACTGGCGGAACTGGCGCAATCCACATACTGGCCAGCGATTGTGCAATTGCATCAGGTGCTATTGAAGGAATTCGCGCTGGAAATTAACCCGTGTGAAGAAGGGTATTTGCTGGCCAATCTCTATGGATTATGGATGGCCGCCAACGAAGGTGTCTGAGTTATACGGCAAATCCGCGTCACATAACTTAAATATTCAAAAAAATGAATGTTTAATTCAAGGAATAGAAACGAGGCAACAAGATGTTTGTAGAAGCATTGAAACGCCAGAACCCAGCGCTGATTTCCGCCGCACTAAGCTTGTGGCAGCAGGGCAAGATCGCCCCGGACAGTTGGGTTGTCGACGTGGATCAGTTACTGGAAAACGGTAAGAGGCTGATTGAGACGGCGCGGCTTTACGGCATTGAGCTGTATCTGATGACCAAGCAGTTTGGCCGTAATCCATGGCTGGCGGAAAAACTTCTGGCACTGGGCTACAGCGGCATTGTGGCGGTGGATTACAAAGAGGCGCGGGTCATGCGCCGCGCCGGTCTGCCGGTGGCGCATCAGGGACATCTGGTGCAAATCCCTTGTCACCAGGTTTCTGACGCCGTTGCACAGGGAACTGACGTCATCACCGTGTTTACTCTCGACAAAGCGCGGGAAGTCTCTGCGGCAGCGGTGAATGCCGGACGTGTGCAGTCTGTGCTGCTCAAAGTTTATAGCGACGATGATTTTCTTTATCCGGGCCAGGAGAGCGGTTTTCCCCAAAACACGCTGCATGACATTGTCGCTGAAATCCAGAAACTGCCGGGACTACATTTAGCGGGACTTACCCATTTCCCTTGCCTGCTTTGGGATGAAACAAGCGGGAAAGTTTTGCCGACACCGAATCTTCACACGCTGGTACAAGCACGGGATCAACTGGCGAAATCTGGTATTGCGATTGAGCAACTGAACGCGCCTTCAGCGACCAGCTGCACTTCGCTGCCATTACTGGCGGAATACGGTGTGACTCATGCCGAACCCGGTCATGCACTGACGGGCACTATTCCGGCAAACCAGCAGGGCGATCAGCCTGAACGTATCGCCATGCTCTGGTTAAGTGAAATCTCCCATCATTTCCGTGGCGACAGCTACTGCTACGGCGGCGGTTACTACCGTCGTGGTCATGCTCACCGCGCTCTGGTTTTTACTAAAGAAAATCAAAAGATTACTGAAACCAATCTCAAAACTGTAGATGACAGCAGTATCGACTACACCCTGCCGTTAGCAGGTGAGTTTCCGGTGAGCAGCGCGGTGGTGCTCTGTTTTCGTACGCAGATTTTTGTTACCCGCAGTGATGTCGTGCTGGTATCGGGTATTCAGCGTGGCGAACCGGAGATCGTCGGTCGTTATGACAGTCTTGGAAACTCTCTGGGGGCGTAATGGCGCGATTCGTGGTGTTAGTGATTGATAGCTTTGGCGTAGGCGCAATGAAAGATGTCACGCTGGTGCGTCCGCAGGATGCGGGAGCGAATACCTGTGGTCACATTCTGAGCCAGCTGCCGCATTTGCAGCTGCCAACGCTGGAGAAAATGGGGCTAATCAACGCATTAGGTTATGTGCCTGGAGATATGCAGCCGTCAGACTCCTCAACCTGGGGCGTGGCAGAGCTGCAACATGAAGGTGGCGATACCTTTATGGGGCATCAGGAAATTTTAGGCACGCGCCCGTTACCGCCGCTACGGATGCCCTTTCGCGATGTGCTTGACCGTGTTGAGCAAGCATTACTTAACGCTGGCTGGCAGGTGGAGCGCCGTGGCGATGATCTGCAATTTCTGTGGGTCAATCAGGCGGTTGCGATTGGCGATAATCTCGAGGCGGATTTAGGCCAAGTCTATAACATCACAGCCAATCTCTCTGTGATCTCTTTTGACGACGCAATCAAAATTGGTCGTATCGTGCGTGACCAAGTACAGGTCGGTCGGGTCATTACATTTGGCGGCTTGTTAACCGACAGTCAGCGTATTCTCGATGCCGCAGAAAGCAAAGAAGGGCGCTTTATTGGCATCAACGCGCCGCGTTCTGGCGCTTATGACAACGGTTTCCAGGTCGTGCATATGGGCTATGGCGTCGATGAAAAAGTGCAGGTGCCACAAAAACTGTATGAAGCAGGCGTGCCAACCGTGCTGGTGGGTAAGGTGGCAGATATCGTCAACAATCCTTATGGCGTGAGCTGGCAAAACCTGGTGGATAGCCAGCGGATTATGGATATCACCCTCGACGAATTTATCACCCATCAGACAGCGTTTATTTGCACCAACATTCAGGAAACCGACCTCGCTGGTCACGCAGAAGACGTCGCACGTTATGCCGAACGTTTGCAGGTCGTTGACCGTAATCTTGCTCTCCTGGTTGAGGCGATGCAGCCAGATGACTGCCTGATTGTCATGGCGGATCACGGCAACGACCCGACAATCGGTCACAGCCACCATACCCGCGAAGTCGTGCCTGTGCTGGTTTATCAGCAAGGGCTGGTCCATACGCAACTCGGTGTGCGCACCACGCTTTCTGATGTGGGGGCTACCGTGTGTGAATTTTTCCGTGCGCCACCGCCACAAAATGGTCGCTCTTTTCTTTCCTCCCTCCGGTTTGCAGGAGACACCCTATGAGTTTTGATCCGACGGGTTACACCCTGGCCCATGAGCATCTGCATATTGATCTCTCCGGCTTTAAAAACAACGTGGACTGCCGCCTTGATCAGTATGGGTTCATCTGCCAGGAGATGAACGACCTGATGGCCCAGGGCGTTCGTAATGTGATCGAGATGACCAACCGTTACATGGGGCGCAATGCGCAATTTATGCTTGATGTAATGCGCGAAACCGGGATCAACGTGGTGGCCTGTACCGGTTATTACCAGGATGCGTTTTTCCCGGAACATGTGGCGATCCGCAGCGTGCAGGAACTGGCGCAGGAGATGGTCGATGAAATTGAACAGGGTATCGATGGCACCGACCTGAAAGCCGGGATTATCGCGGAGATTGGCTCCAGCGAAGGAAAGATTACGCCGCTGGAAGAGAAGGTATTTATTGCCGCCGCGCTGGCACATAACCAGACCGGACGCCCGATCTCCACACATACCTCTTTTAGCACCATGGGGCTGGAACAACTGGCGCTACTGCACGCCCACGGAGTTGATCTTTCGCGCGTCACCGTTGGTCACTGCGATCTGAAAGACAACCTCGACAACATTTTGAAGATGATCGATCTCGGCGCGTACGTGCAGTTCGACACCATTGGTAAGAACAGTTACTACCCGGACGAAAAGCGTATTGCGATGCTTCATGCGCTACGCGACCGTGGGTTGCTGAACCGCGTCATGCTGTCGATGGATATTACACGGCGCTCTCATTTAAAAGCCAACGGTGGTTATGGCTATGACTATTTATTGACCACCTTTATTCCGCAATTGCGCCAGTCAGGATTCAGTCAGGCCGATGTGGATGTGATGTTACGTGAAAATCCCTCTCAATTTTTCCAATAAGGACAGACTCATGAAAAAGATTGGTGTTGCAGGCTTACAGCGTGAGCAGATTAAAAAAACCATTGAAGCGACGGCTCCAGGCTGTTTTGAAGTTTTCATTCATAACGATATGGAAGCAGCGATGAAGGTGAAATCCGGACAACTGGATTACTACATCGGCGCGTGTAATACCGGTGCGGGCGCGGCATTGTCGATTGCCATCGCGGTGATTGGCTATAACAAAAGTTGCACCATTGCCAAGCCGGGCATTAAAGCGAAAGACGAACATATCGCCAAAATGATCGCCGAAGGAAAAGTGGCGTTTGGGCTTTCCGTTGAGCACGTCGAACACGCGATTCCGATGTTGATTAACCATCTGAAATAAAAGGCACGACTATGGATCTGTATATTCAGATTATCGTGGTGGCGTGCCTGACGGGTATGACATCGCTTCTGGCGCATCGCTCGGCGGCTGTTTTTCATGACGGTATCCGCCCGATCCTGCCGCAACTGATTGAAGGCTATATGAACCGTCGCGAGGCGGGGAGTATCGCTTTTGGTCTGAGCATTGGTTTTGTGGCTTCGGTGGGGATCTCTTTTACCCTGAAAACCGGGCTACTCAACGCATGGTTACTCTTTCTTCCTACCGATATCCTCGGCGTACTGGCGATAAACAGCCTGATGGCGTTTGGTCTTGGCGCTATCTGGGGCGTGTTGATCCTTACTTGCCTGTTGCCGGTAAACCAGCTACTGACCGCGCTACCGGTGGATGTATTAGGTAGCCTGGGGGAATTAAGCTCACCGGTGGTTTCAGCGTTTGCACTGTTCCCGCTGGTAGCGATTTTCTACCAGTTTGGCTGGAAGCAAAGTCTGATCGCTGCCGTGGTTGTGCTGATGACCCGTGTGGTGGTAGTGCGCTATTTCCCGCATCTCAATCCGGAATCCATCGAAATCTTTATTGGCATGGTGATGCTGCTGGGGATCGCGATAACTCACGACCTGCGTCATCGTGATGAAAATGATCTTGATACAAGCGGACTTTCCGTCTTTGAAGAGCGTACGTCGCGGATTATCAAAAATTTACCCTATATCGCCATCGTGGGGGCATTGATTGCCGCCGTTGCCAGCATGAAGATTTTTGCTGGTAGCGAAGTGTCGATCTTCACACTGGAGAAAGCATATTCCGCAGGCGTAACGCCGGAACAATCGCAAACGCTGATCAATCAGGCGGCACTGGCGGAATTTATGCGTGGGCTGGGGTTTGTGCCGTTGATTGCCACCACCGCGTTAGCCACCGGCGTATATGCAGTTGCGGGCTTTACCTTTGTTTATGCGGTGGGCTATCTCTCGCCGAATCCGATGGTTGCAGCGGTATTAGGCGCAGTGGTTATTTCGGCAGAAGTCTTGCTGCTTCGTTCGATCGGCAAATGGCTGGGGCGCTACCCGTCGGTGCGTAATGCGTCGGATAACATCCGTAACGCCATGAATATGCTGATGGAAGTGGCGCTGCTGGTCGGTTCGATTTTCGCAGCAATTAAGATGGCGGGTTATACCGGATTCTCTATCGCGGTTGCCATTTACTTCCTCAACGAATCCCTGGGCCGTCCGGTACAGAAAATGGCGGCACCGGTCGTGGCAGTAATGATCACCGGCATCCTGCTGAATGTTCTTTACTGGCTTGGCCTGTTCGTTCCGGCTTAAGGAAGGCATCGATGAAGACGTTTCCTCTGCAAAGCCTGACGATTATTGAGGCGCAGCAAAAGCAGTTTGCGCTGGTGGATAGCATTTGCCGCCATTTCCCCGGCAGCGAGTTTCTTACTGGCGGTGATTTAGGGTTAACTCCAGGTCTGAATCAACCGCGTATTACCCAACGGGTGGAGCAGGTGCTGGCTGATGCATTTCACGCACAGGCCGCGGCGCTGGTGCAGGGCGCGGGGACTGGAGCAATTCGCGCCGGGCTGGCGGCTTTGCTCAAACCGGGGCAGCTTCTTCTGGTGCATGACGCGCCTGTTTATCCGACGACGCAGGTCATTGTTGAGCAGATGGGGCTGACGCTTATCACTGCTGATTTCAATGACCTGGCGGCACTTAAGCAGGTCGTCGAAGAGCAACAACCGGATGCGGCGCTAGTACAGCATACGCGCCAGCAGCCACAGGACAGCTACATGCTGGCAGATGTGCTGGCAACGTTGCGCTCGTCTGGCGTTCCAGCGTTAACCGATGACAACTATGCGGTGATGAAGGTAGCGCGAATCGGCTGCGAATGCGGGGCGAATGTTTCGACATTCTCCTGCTTCAAGCTGTTTGGGCCAGAGGGTGTTGGCGCGGTGGTAGGTGATGCCGATGTTATTAGTCGGATTCGCGCCACGCTTTACTCCGGCGGCAGCCAGATTCAGGGGGCTCAGGCGCTGGAAGTGTTGCGTGGGCTGGTGTTCGCGCCTGTAATGCATGCGGTGCAGGCGGGTGTTTCTGAACGGTTGCTGGCTTTACTTAACGGTGGTGCGGTGCCGGAAGTTAAAAACGCCGTCATTGCTAATGCGCAGTCGAAAGTATTAATTGTGGAGTTTCATCAGCCGATTGCCGCCAGGGTGCTGGAAGAGGCGCAAAAGCGCGGCGCGTTGCCTTACCCGGTGGGTGCGGAGTCGAAATATGAAATCTCGCCGCTCTTTTACCGCCTTTCCGGAACGTTTCGCCAGGCGAATCCACAATTAGAACATTGTGCGATTCGCATTAATCCGAATCGTAGTGGTGAAGAGACGGTGCTGCGGATTTTGCGTGAGAGTATTGCCAGCGTTTAATCGTTGTGAATGACGTTTTCGGAGTTAATACAAAAACAAATACGCCCTCAGGTAATCCCGAGGGCGTCAGGTAATTAAATCAGCGTTAGCTAATTTCAGTCAGAGACTTACTGTGCAGTAGGACCGCAGCCGCCAATGATTTTAGAAATAGAAATTGCCGGGTGCAGCAGGTAGTCGTAAGAGCAGTTCTTTTCACGGTTTTCAATATGACCAGTACATGCAGTTAATGTTGCCAGGACTGCACCAACCAGTGCCACTTTAATAAACTTGTTCATTTTCATTCCCTATGTAAAATATATCGAGTAATATTCATTGATTATGTGAATATAAGCAAACAGCTCGCTAAAGACGATACAGGAATATCTATTGTGCGTCAGTGAACGGACTATGAATATTATGCTTATATTTGTAAGCCGCTGTAACTGCAGGGCGTTATTAAAATAAATTATACTCGTCATACTTCAAGTTGCATGTGCTGCGTCTGCGTTCGCTCACCCCAGTCACTTACTCATGTAAGCTCCTGGGGATTCACTCGCTTGTCGCCTTCCTGCAACTCGAATTATTTAGAGTATAGTTAAAAGTTTGTTTTATGTATGCTGAAAATAAACATTAATATAAGTATGTTTGTAAATAAAAAAAGGCCAGAAATATCCGGCCTTAGTTAATTTTTTTTAAATTAATGGTTAGAGAACCAATTTAATTTATTGCGCAGGCCAACGACCCGACCAATAATAATTAATGATGGGCTGTTCATTTGTTGAGCCAGTTCACCTAGCTGCGCGAGCGTACCGTCAATCACGCGCTGCGTGACTGCCGTGCCGTTTTCAACAATCGCCACTGGTATTTCACCAGGCATTCCGTGTTCAATCAGTTTTTGCTGAATGGTCGCGGCCTGATTCAGCCCCATATAGAATACCAGCGTCTGTTTTTCTGCCGCCAGATTTTCCCAGTCCAGCTCGCCACCGGTTTTTAAGTGTCCGGTAATTAAGCGTACGCTCTGAGCATAATCGCGATGCGTAAGTGGAATACCCGAATAGGCAGAGCAACCAGAAGCTGCGGTAATACCCGGAACCACCGAGAACGGAATACCCGCGTTGCACAGTGTTTCCAGCTCTTCGCCACCACGGCCGAAAATAAACGGATCGCCGCCTTTCAGACGCACCACGCGTTTGCCTTTTTGCGCTTCCCTAAGAAGGATCTGGTTAATCTCTTCCTGCGGTACGCAGTGGTATCCCGCGCGTTTACCGACGAAGACACGATCCGCATCTCGACGTACCAGATTCATAATATCGTCAGAAACCAGACGGTCGTAGACCACCACATCAGCCTGCTGAATTTGTTGCAGACCTTTCAGAGTCAGCAGCCCGGCATCGCCCGGACCTGCGCCAACCAGCACCACTTCACCACGATGATCGAGCGGTTCGTTGATTAACTGTTCGGTGGTTTCAGTAATGGCTTTCTGATCGTTGTTTGCCAGCGACTGCGCCAGGCGGTCGTTAACGAACAATTTTTCCCAGAAACGGCGACGTTCACCCATCGTGGCGAACTGTTGTTTGACCCGACCGCGTAACTGCCCGGCATATTTCGCCACCTGGCCCAGATGCAGCGGCAGCAGTGATTCAAGTTTTTCGCGCAACAGTCGCGCCAGAACCGGAGAGGTCCCGCCAGAGGAGACCGCTACCATTAGCGGTGAGCGGTCAATAATCGACGGCATAATAAAGCTGGCGGCTTTCGGCGCATCGACCACGTTACAGAAGATACGACGAGATTCAGCGGCTTCGCTGACACGCTGGTTAAGCGCGTCATCATCCGTCGCTGCAATCGCCAGCCAGCAGGTGTCGAGAAGGCTTTCATCAAATGGCCCTTCGACGAGGGTTAACATGCCTGCATCTGCCCATGCGGTGAACTGTGGAATAAACGCTAATGCATTCACCGTTAAGCGAGCGCCTGCGTCTAACAGCAACCTTGCTTTGCGTTCCGCGACATCACCACCGCCGACAATCAGACAGTCGCGATCGCGTAATTGGCAAAATATAGGCAAATGATCCACGTAAAAACCCCTTAGTAATTAACCGGCAGCCGTTTCAGTTTGATTAAATTTGTCCGCAATCGGACGATTCGCTTTCGGCGTAGCATACCAATAACCCAATCCCATGAATACGGCGCCCGATAAAGTATTACCCAGCGTCACCCATAGCAGGTTATGACCAATACCCGCCAGCGTGTAGGCTTCGCTGTGGTTACCGAACCAGGAGAGCGCGAACAGCGTCATGTTAGCGATGGAGTGCTCATAGCCGGACGCGATAAATGCCAGCAGACACCACCAGATAGCGATAAATTTCGCCGCCCCTTCAGTGCGCAACGCCATCCAGATTGCCAGGCAAACCAGCCAGTTACACAATGCACCTTTGAAGAACAGTACCATTGCCGGTGCGGTGGTTTTAGCCAGCGCGACGGAGTGAACGATGCTGGTATCTACCGGCAGCAGGCTACCACCGCCCCAGCTATAGAGCATGGCAACAAAGACGGAACCGACCAGATTACCCAGCCAGGTTTGCGGCAGGATTGCCCACATTTGCCCGTGGCTGATGGTGCCCGCTTTCACCCCAAAGGTGAGGAACATTGTGTGTCCGGTGAACAGTTCAGAACCGGCGATAATCACCAGCGTTAAGGCGATACCAAAAGTCGCGCCCATCACCAGAGGACGTATGGACGGATCGAGCAAATTACCGAGCGTGAAAATCAGGATGATCCCAAGACCCACATACGCGCCCGCCATGGCGGAGCTGACCCAAAAGCCGAGCGGGTTATTTGCCGACAGGCGAGCAATGCGCGCAGCATTAGCCGCACACTTATTAATAGTGTCTGTAAACATTTGATTATCCTTTAAAAAAATAAAAACAAAAAGTAAAACAAAAAGTTTAAAAAATGTCCTGCAATATACCGAAGGTCATTACAGGACAATGCAAAAAGGGGAGGCATTGCGCCTCCCGTTAAAACATTAACCGCGTAGCTGTACCACGCCGTCTTTCACTCGTGCTTCGTAATGCTTGACGGAAAACTGCTCGTCTTCCATGCACAAGCCGTCGCTTAAGCGAAAACGCTGTTTTTTCAGCGGGCTGGCGACCCACAGCTCGCCCTGGTGTTCCGCAATCAGCCCGCGTGACAGCACGCTGGATTCGAAGAACGGATCGATGTTGCTGATCGCAAACACCTGATCGCTGTGATACGGGCGGAAAATCGCGACCTGCTCGTCACCTAACAGCGCGCAGACGCCGGTTTCAGGCAGGATGTCATCGATTTTGCAGATGTCTTTCCACTGGCTCATGCGTTGTCCTCCACCAGAGTTACCGGGATACGTTCATACGGCGTTGCCGGACGGTGCTGTTCGCGCTCTGGCACCATCTGCACGTTCGGGTCACGCTTGTCGCTGTTGATGAAGTGTTTGAAGCGAGTCTGCGCAGACGGCGTGTTGACCGTTTCAGTCCACTCACACACTACCGCTTCACGCAGGCGCGCCATCTCTTCTTCCAGATGTGCGTTCAGCCCCAGTTTGTCGTCAATGATCACCGCTTTCAGGTAATCAATGCCGCCTTCGAGGTTTTCTAACCACGGTGCGGTACGCGTCAGTTTGTCGGCGGTACGGATGTAGAACATCATGAAGCGGTCGAGGTATTTGATCAGCGTTTCGCGATCGATATCCGCCGCCAGCAGATCCGCATGACGCGGTTTCATACCGCCGTTACCGCAAACGTACAGGTTCCAGCCTTTTTCAGTGGCGATAATACCCACGTCTTTACCCTGAGCTTCTGAACATTCACGGGTACAGCCGGAGACACCGAACTTCATTTTGTGCGGAGTACGGATGCCTTTGTAGCGGTTTTCCAGTTCCACGCCGAGGCCGACGCTGTCGCCAACGCCGTAGCGGCACCAGGTGCTACCCACGCAGGTTTTCGCCATACGCAGTGCTTTCGCATAGGCATGACCGGTTTCGAAGCCTGCTTCAATCAGCTGACGCCAGATCTCCGGCAGATCGTCTTTTTGTGCGCCAAACATCGCCAGGCGCTGGGAGCCGGTGATTTTGGTGTAGAGATTAAATTCACGCGCGATACGACCCACTGCCATCAGCCCTTCCGGGGTGATTTCACCGCCCGGAGAACGCGGGATCACCGAGTAGGTGCCGTCTTTCTGGATGTTAGCGAGGAAGTTGTCGTTAGAATCCTGCAGCGGAGTATGTTCCGGCTTCAGAATGTATTCGTTCCAGCAGGAGGCCAGCAGCGAACCGACGGTCGGTTTACAAACTTCACAACCGTAGCCTTTGCCGTGTTTCGCCAGCAGTTCTTCGAAGGTTTTAATGCCTTCAACGCGGATCAAATGGAACAGTTCCTGACGCGAATAAGCAAAGTGTTCGCACAGGTTGTTGTTAACTTCGATGCCCTGTTTCGCCAGTTCCGCGTTCAGTACCTGAGTGACCAGCGGGATACAGCCACCGCAGCCAGTACCCGCTTTGGTTTCGGCTTTCAGCGCCGCAACGGTGTGGCAGCCTTTGTTGATGGCAGCAATCAGATCACCTTTGGTGACGTCGAAGCAGGAGCAGATTTGCGCGCTGTCCGGCAGTTTATCAACACCGATAGACGGCTTACCGCTACCAGAGTGCGCTGGCAGGATCAGGGAATCCGGGTTTTCCGGCAGCTCGATAGCGTTCAGCACCAGTTGCAGCAGATTACCGTAGTCGCTGGTATCGCCCACCAGTACCGCGCCGAGCAGGGTTTTGTTGTCTTCGCTGACAATCAGGCGTTTGTAGATCTCTTTGCTTTCGTCGAGGTAAACGTAGCTACGTGCGCCAGGCGTGCGACCGTGTGCATCACCAATACCGCCTACGTCTACGCCCAGCAGTTTCAGCTTGGCGCTAAGGTCAGCACCTTCAAAGGCGTTTTCGCTGCCAAGAATGTGGTCAACGGCGACCTGCGCCATTTTGTAGCCAGGTGCTACCAGACCAAATACACGGTTGTTCCAGCTTGCGCATTCACCGATGGCGTAGATATCCGGATCGGAAGTCTGGCAGGAATCATTAATGACAATACCCCCACGCGGAGCTACGTCCAGACCACACTGGGTTGCCAGTTTATCGCGCGGACGGATACCGGTAGAGAAGACGATAAAGTCAACTTCCAGCTCGCTGCCGTCGGCAAAACGCATGGTTTTACGCGCTTCAACACCTTCCTGCACAATCTCAAGGGTGTTTTTGCTGGTGTGAACGCGCACGCCCATGCTTTCGATTTTGCGACGCAGCTGTTCGCCGCCCATCTGATCAAGCTGTTCTGCCATCAGCATAGGGGCAAATTCAATAACGTGGGTTTCAATACCTAAGTTTTTCAGCGCGCCAGCGGCTTCCAGACCTAACAGGCCGCCACCAACAACGGCACCGCGTTTGCTGCGACGGGCGCAGGATTCAATGGCGTTGAGGTCTTCAATGGTGCGATAGACAAAGCAGTCCTGGGTATCAGAACCTTTGATTGGCGGGATCCACGGATAGGAACCGGTCGCCATGATCAGCTTGTCATAAAAAACGGTACGCCCGGCGCTGGAGTGGATCACCTTCTCCTGACGGTTGATGGTGATAGCGCGTTCGCCGACCAGAACTTTGATGCCGTGTTTCTCGTAGAAGCCTTCGCGCACCAGCGACAGCTCTTCGGCGGTGTGGTGAGAGAAGTAAGACGAGAGGTGTACGCGGTCATAAGCGATGCGCGGTTCTTCACAGAAAACGGTAATATCAAAGTTGGCCGCATCAGATTTATCAAGAAGATCTTCGATAAAGCGATGGCCGACCATACCGTTACCGATAATTGCGAGTCTGACTTTGCTCATTTTTGCCTCGATTTCTTTTTTATTACCGCCTACCTTAACGATTCAGCAACCCCGCTTATTGATGTAAATCAAATTCACCTTTATATACTCCTTAAGTGGTATATTGCTGATTTGTATAAATTTTCTTAAGTCACGGAATTGTCTGATATTTCATGTTTGTGTAAAAAACACACAAAATGAAAGGTTTTATAGAGATGAAGGCACGTTGCGGGGGAAGAGAAGAAAAGGCCGGACGACGATAGCGCCGCCCGGCATGAGCAATTAATGAGAGGTCAGGGTGTTGTGCTGACGGTGGCGGCTGACGAAACCTAACAGGAAGCACATCACAAAGACGACAGCGTACAGACCGTTTGCTGTAAGCAGTGCCGCCTGCGGACCGCTATGTTCAACAATCGGTCCGGTAACCACAAAGGTCAACATGGTGCCGATGGTCCCGCAGGTCAGGACAAAGTTAACCAGTTTTGGCGATGGTACTTTGGTCTGCTGTGAACCCAGGGTGATGATGGTGGTATAGATCGCGCTGGAGAAGAAGCCCAGGGCGAGAATTGACCACGCCATATGTGCCGGTGTTCCGGTGTTAAAGACATACATCAGAATCGCAGCCAGACCAGCCAGTACGGTCAGAATGCGTTGCAGATCAAAGAAGCGAAGAATAAAGCTGAATGCCCACATGCCAACCATGTACGACATCCAGAAGTTGCTTACCAGCGTACCTGCATCGTTCAGGCTCATGCCCAGACCTTTGGCATACTCCGGCACCCAGGAGATAAAACCTAACTGGCCGAGGATGTAGCACAGTGCCGCAATGGAGAGAAACAGCACGCCGATCCCCCATTTTTCTTTCGCTACCGGAGCGTCAGTTTTTGGCGCATGTTTACCCAGAGCCGGGAACTCACAGCCGAAGGTCAGAATAAAGATAGCGACGTACACCAGCCCGATGCAGGCATAAACCCAGTACCACTCAATGCTGCGTGCCAGCAGATACGCGGCAATCATCGGGAAAATCATCCCGGCCATGCTGAAGAAGGAGTCGGTAAATAACAGGCGGGAACCGCGCTGACGCCCTTCATACATTTGCGTTATCAGGAACGTACCAATCGACATGGTGATGCCGCTAACCACCCCGAGAATGAACATCGCCGCCGAGAACAGCGCCAGGCTGTGGCTGAACATCAAACCGGCAACCGCCAGCACCATCAGGAGAAAGCCAAAACGTAACTGCGTTTTCAACGGGACGATTTCCATCAGCCAGGCGTTGAGGAAGATAGAGATTAAAATGCCGGCATTGAGGAAGGTGAAGGTATTACTCATACTGGAAACAGGCAGATTGAAATAATCGGCGATGTTTCCCATCACCATCCCGGTGACAATAACCAACGCACCGGTCAGTGCGTAGGAGAGAAAGCTAATCCATGTGAGCTTGATGCGATTGCTGTTAGTCATGATTGGCCTGCGTTAAAAGATAAAATGGCATAGTGGATATGCTGCGAGCGGGCGATTTTAGGTGATTTTGTGATCTGATTAAATATTTAATTGCAAACGGTTGCTAATTTGCAATATTTAAGGTGATTCTCATCACGAAATATACGTGATCATCAGGTTACATATATTTCAAGTGCGTAAAATTAGGTAAAGGAATGGCCTTGTCATTGAAGGCTATTTAGAATCTCTCCACTTGCTTTTTTTCTGCTCTGTTAAGGAAATCTCATGTTCAAATCGACCCTGGCAGCTGTTGTAGCTGTTTTCGCTCTTTCTGCTCTCTCACCTGAAGCAATGGCAGCGAAAGGGGATCCGCACGTATTGTTAACAACCTCTGCTGGTAATATCGAACTGGAGCTGGATAGCCAGAAAGCGCCAGTATCAGTGCAAAATTTCGTCGATTATGTGAACAGCGGCTTTTATAACAACACCACTTTTCACCGGGTGATCCCGGGCTTTATGATTCAGGGTGGTGGATTTACCGAGCAGATGCAGCAGAAAAAACCGAATCCGCCGATCAAAAATGAGGCTGATAACGGTCTGCGTAACACCCGTGGCACCATCGCGATGGCGCGTACCGCCGACAAAGACAGCGCCACCAGCCAGTTCTTTATCAACGTTGCCGATAACGCCTTCCTCGACCACGGTCAGCGTGATTTCGGTTACGCGGTATTTGGCAAAGTGGTGAAAGGCATGGATGTTGCTGACAAGATTTCCCAGGTCCCAACCCATGATGTTGGCCCGTACCAGAATGTGCCGTCAAAACCGGTAGTTATCCTTTCCGCTAAAGTCCTGCCGTAAGGATTTCTCGCGCGGGTAATCTTGCCCGCGCCTCTGCTCTCCCGGCGTAACCTGGATTTGCCGCTTATACTTGTGGCAAACGGACACGTTCAGGGAGGCATCAAGTGAAGAAACTCACCGATAAGCAAAAGTCCCGTCTCTGGGAGCTTCAGCGTAATCGTAATTTCCAGGCCAGCCGCCGCCTTGAAGGCGTCGAGATGCCATTAGTCACTCTTACTGCCGCAGAGGCTTTAGCACGCCTTGAAGAGCTGAGGAGGCACTATGAGCGATAAATTCGGCGAAGGGCGCGATCCGTATCTTTATCCTGGCCTTGATATCATGCGTAATCGGTTGAATATCCGCCAGCAGCAGCGGCTGGAACAGGCTGCTTACGAAATGACGGCGCTGCGTGCTGCGGCCATTGAGCTTGGTCCGCTGGTGCGCGGTTTACCGCATTTGCGCGCTATTCATCGCCAGCTTTATCAGGATATTTTCGACTGGGCGGGGCAACTACGCGAAGTCGATATTTATCAGGGCGATACGCCGTTCTGCCACTTTGCCTATATCGAAAAAGAGGGCAATGCCCTGATGCAGGATCTGGAGGAAGAAGGTTATCTGGTTGGCCTGGAGAAAGCGAAGTTCGTCGAGCGGCTGGCGCACTACTATTGTGAAATCAACGTCCTGCATCCATTCCGTGCGGGAAGCGGTCTGGCGCAGCGGATCTTCTTCGAACAACTGGCGATTCATGCCGGATATCAACTGAACTGGCAAGGTATTGGTGAAGAGGCCTGGAATCAGGCGAATCAGAGTGGGGCAATGGGTGATCTTACCGCGCTGCAGATGATATTTAGCAAAGTGGTAAGCGAAGCCGGGGAATCTGAGTAAAATAGCGCGGTTCTTTCGTACCGGAGCCGCCATGATCCTGCTTATTGATAACTACGATTCTTTTACCTGGAACCTCTACCAGTACTTTTGTGAACTGGGGGCCGATGTGCTGGTTAAGCGCAACGATGCGTTGACGTTGGCGGATATCGACGCCCTTAAACCGCAAAAAATTGTCATATCACCCGGCCCCTGTACGCCAGATGAAGCCGGGATCTCCCTTGACGTTATTCGTCACTATGCCGGGCGCTTGCCGATCCTTGGCGTCTGCCTCGGTCATCAGGCGATGGCACAGGCTTTTGGTGGCAAAGTTGTGCGCGCCGCAAAGGTCATGCACGGCAAAACCTCGCCGATTACACATAACGGTGAGGGCGTATTCCTGGGGCTAGCGAATCCACTCACTGTGACGCGCTACCATTCGCTGGTGGTGGAACCTGACTCATTACCAGCGTGCTTTGACGTGACGGCCTGGAGCGAAACCCGCGAGATTATGGGGATTCGCCATCGCCAGTGGGATCTGGAAGGTGTGCAGTTCCATCCAGAAAGTATTCTTAGCGAACAAGGACATCAACTGCTGGCTAATTTCCTGCATCGCTGATTTCTGATTGCTATCAAGTGATTTTTTATGCATATTTTGTGATTATAATTTCACATTGATTTATGCGTAACAGGGTGATCATGAGATGGCAATTGAACAAATAGCAATTACACGCGCGACTTTCGATGAAGTGATTCTGCCGATTTATGCTCCGGCAGAGTTTATTCCGGTAAAAGGTCAGGGCAGCCGAGTCTGGGATCAGCAAGGCAAAGAGTATGTCGATTTCGCGGGCGGGATTGCGGTAACGGCGTTAGGCCATTGCCATCCGGCGCTGGTGGAAGCGTTAAAAACCCAGGGGGAAACTCTGTGGCATATCAGCAACGTTTTCACCAATGAACCGGCGCTGCGTCTTGGGCGTAAACTGATTGAGGCGACGTTTGCCGAACGCGTGGTGTTTATGAACTCCGGTACGGAAGCCAACGAAACCGCTTTTAAACTGGCGCGTCACTACGCCTGCGTGCGTCATAGTCCGTTCAAAACCAAAATCATCGCCTTCCATAACGCCTTTCATGGTCGCTCGTTGTTTACCGTTTCTGTGGGCGGGCAGCCAAAATATTCCGACGGCTTTGGGCCGAAACCGGCAGATATTATCCACGTGCCTTTTAATGATCTTCACGCAGTGAAAGCGGTGATGGATGACCATACCTGCGCGGTGGTGGTTGAGCCGATTCAGGGCGAGGGCGGCGTGACGGCGGCGACGCCAGCGTTTTTGCAGGGCTTGCGTGAGTTGTGCGATCAGCATCATGCATTGCTGGTGTTTGATGAAGTGCAGTGTGGAATGGGGCGGACTGGCGATTTGTTTGCCTATATGCACTACGGCGTGACGCCAGATATTTTGACCTCTGCGAAAGCCCTGGGCGGCGGCTTCCCGATTAGCGCCATGCTGACCACGGCGGAGATTGCTTCAGCGTTTCATCCTGGTTCTCACGGTTCCACCTACGGCGGTAATCCACTGGCCTGTGCAGTCGCGGGTGCGGCATTTGATATCATCAATACCCCTGAAGTGCTGGAAGGCATTCAGGCGAAATGCCAGCGTTTTGTTGACCATTTGCAGAAGATCGATCAGCAGTTTGATGTGTTTAGCGATATTCGTGGCATGGGGTTGTTGATTGGCGCGGAGCTGAAACCTCAGTACAAAGGTCAGGCGCGTGATTTTCTTTATGCGGGTGCCGAGGCTGGCGTAATGGTGCTGAACGCTGGGCCGGATGTGATGCGTTTTGCGCCATCGCTGGTGGTGGATGATGCGGATATCGATGAAGGGATGCAACGTTTCGCCCAAGCGGTGGCGAAGGTGGTCGGGGCGTAAATAAGACGCGTCAGCGTCGTATCAGGCAAAGGGTGTCGCTTCTGGCAATGAATTGATTACGCCTTCGAATCCCGCAACTTGCGACTCAACCAAATCCCATGATGCGGTCGCTGACGCCACGCCATCGACGATATGGTGTGCATGGTGTTCAGATGGCCAATAACCCGTTGTAAATGCTGTTCCAGGGTACCAGCCGCGCCTTCGTGCGGCAGCATCTCTGGCGCGTCTATGATATTGGCGTCACCAGACCCGCCCGGCTCGTCATATTCCAGCCGCTGTTGACAGCGTTGAATAGCGATTTCACAAGACTGCAAATACTCTTGCGCCAGCTCCTGTGGTAATGTCCGGTGTTCTCGTGCCAGCGTGGTCATGGCATTAATATGTTCAACAATAAACTGACTATGTGTTACCCACAGTTTCATGTCAGCCAGATAATGGCTGTTAAACGCGGGTTCCTGCATCGCCTGATTTAATGAGTTATACAGAGTGTTATGTGCCTGATTAACCCGCATTCGCTGCCAGGCCAGTGGTGTTGGTTGCGGATCTTTACTCAGGATCAGACGAATCGCTTCCTGGTAGGTTTCTAAAGCATCATGGGCGTTCTTACGCAATAACCCGCTCTGCCACTGCGGCCACAGCCATACCGTGCCACCGAAGGCAATCAAACAACCAATAATGGTATCGATAAGACGCGGAATGATGTATTGCTCGCCGTTCAGCCACAACAGTTGCAGGGTATACACCGCAGTAATGGTAAAGCCGACCGTTGCCCAGCCGTAGTTTTTGCGCAATATCAGGTAGCTGGCGAGGGTGGTAAACAGCATCAGCGTCAGGGTGTAACCTTCGGGAATTTTAAAGTGCAGCGCCACGCCCGCAATGATTAACCCGACCACGGTTCCCACGGAGCGATTCACAATCCTCAGACGGGTCGCGCCGTAACCATTTTGTGTCACCAGCAACACCGTCATCAGGATCCAGTACGACTTCGGCAGATGCAGCGCGGTACCCATCAAACTGGCGACGCTCAACATCACACTGAGTCGCCCGGCATTGCGCAGTGCCGGAGATTTCAATGAAAGATAACTTTTCAGCGCCGGAAGTAATGGCATTCGCCGCTGTTTATCCGCCAGCAGATCGCGGGCATAGAGTGGTTTCTGGGTACGCAGCACACGAGCGATGCGGCTGAAGTGCCAGTAGCAGAATTGCCCCACGGGGTTATCCGGGTGTTGGCGGGCGATTTTCTCCAGTGCACCAATTTGCTTCTCCATCGTAAAACGCGTCGGCAGGCGATGGTAAAGAATGTCATCAGCCAGCACGCGCAGGCGAGCGGCGATGGTTTGCGCATTCCAGCGGATAACTTCCTCCGCATGGCTACGCTCGACCAACTTTTGCACCTCTTCAGGTTGATGCAAACTGACCGAAATATGTTCCTGTAAATCCAGAGCTTCCTGGAAAATGCGCAACATCCGCTTGTAGTCAGTATTATTTTGCGCGGAAAGCATGTGCATTTGCTGATAGCACTGGGTAATTAAATCGACCGCTTTTTGCTGGCGTACCAGTAGTGGCGGGAGCGCTTTTTCGGGATCGGTGTGCTGAGTGAGCAGACTGTATTTGATTTCACAGTAATCAGCCAGTTCACGGTAGAGCAGACTAAGTGATTCGCGTAGGGGTTGTTCGCGCCAGATCCAGAACCAAAACCAGTTAAACAGCCCGTACCAGAGTGTGCCTAACGCATAAATGAGCAATGGCTCCCATACCGGCATATATCCCGCCAGACTGAGGGTGAAAATGGCAGCCAGCAGCGATGCAGGAAGCAATTTTGCGTGTAATGGCCCAAGCTCGGCAGTGACGCCAAGTACCAGCGTTAACCCAGTCAGCAGAAAGGGTAGGGGGATATCTTTTTCCAACAGCAGCTGTGTCAGTAAGCTACAGGTAGCAAACAGCGACGCGCCAATAATCAAGCGTTTGAAAAAACGTTTATGGGGGGTATCAAGCCCCGCAATGTTGCAACAGGCAGGGACGAGTGAAAACAGCAGGCCGAGTCTTAATTCGCCAAACAACAGACCAACGGCCACGGGCAAACATAGCACCAGTGTTTGTCGTAGTGCATAGTTGATATCAGGATGATAAATCAGTCTGCGCCACATCGGTTTAAACAAAATGGCGCGCTACCAGGTAACGCGCCACTCCGATGGGGTTAACGGGTGCCGTAAACGACGATGGTTTTCCCGTGTGCGGAGATCAGGTTCTGATCTTCCAGCATCTTCAGAATGCGCCCCACGGTTTCACGAGAACAGCCGACAATCTGACCGATTTCCTGACGGGTAATTTTAATTTGCATACCGTCCGGGTGAGTCATGGCATCGGGTTGTTTCGCCAGATTCAGCAGCGTCTGCGCGATGCGACCTGTAACGTCGAGGAAAGCGAGGTTGCCTACTTTCTCTGAAGTGACTTGCAGACGACGCGCCATCTGCGCGGAGAGACGCATCAGAATATCCGGGTTAACCTGAATTAATTGACGAAATTTTTTGTAGGAAATTTCAGCTACTTCACAGGCGGTTTTTGCACGTACCCATGCGCTACGTTCCTGGCCTTCTTCAAACAGGCCCAATTCGCCAATAAAATCACCCTGATTCAGATAGGAGAGGATCATTTCTTTACCCTCCTCGTCTTTGATCAGCACTGCCACAGAGCCTTTAACGATGTAGTACAGCGTTTCCGCTTTTTCACCCTGGTGAATAAGCGTGCTCTTGGATGGATACTTATGAATGTGGCAATGAGACAAGAACCATTCGAGAGTCGGGTCTGTTTGCGGTTTGCCAAGCACCATGCGCGGTTATCCTCTGTTATAAGCTTTCTCCAGAGCCAGAAAACGCCGCTGTCTCTGGGTTGCCGAAATGTGCTTCCCGCTACCTGGGAAGGGGCTATCAACTGAACTGCACGGTAATGTGACGTCCTTTACATACATGCAGTACATCAATGTATTACTGTAGCATCCTGACTGTTTTAGCATAGCTTTCGCTCTGTGTCTCCTGGTGTCTCGCTTCAGCATGACCCAGGTCGCCTTCCGTTGCGCGATTTGGTCAGTACGCGTACTCTGTCAGGAAAATTGACGCAATGGAGTTCCGATTATGCAAGCGCGTGTGAAGTGGGTTGAAGGGTTAACTTTTTTGGGTGAATCCGCCTCTGGTCACCAGATTTTAATGGATGGCAACTCTGGCGATAAAGCGCCAAGTCCGATGGAAATGGTGCTGATGGCGGCGGGTGGCTGTAGCGCCATTGATGTGGTTTCTATCCTGCAAAAAGGGCGTCAGGATGTGGTTGATTGTGAAGTAAAACTAACCTCTGAACGCCGCGAAGAGGCTCCGCGCCTGTTTACCCATATCAATTTGCATTTTATCGTCACCGGTCGCGACCTGAAGGACGCAGCGGTTGCGCGTGCGGTGGATCTCTCTGCTGAGAAATATTGTTCAGTGGCGCTGATGCTGGAAAAAGCCGTGAATATTACCCACTCGTATGAAGTGGTTGCCGCGTGATTTAACTACCCCGTTGTGACGCCGGATAGTATTTTATCCGGCTTATTAGCGGCGCTACTCGATTTTCTTCCCTTCCATCAGTCGTTGCACCAGCGGCAGCATAATTAACTCCATTGCCAGACCCATTTTGCCGCCCGGCACCACTAATGTATTGATGTGGGAAATGAATGAGCCCTGCAACATCGCCAGTAGCCAGGGGAAATCGATCCCTTCCAGATTACGAAAATGGATCACCACAAAGCTTTCATCCAGCGATGGTATGCCTTTTGCCGCGAACGGGTTTGAAGTGTCGACGGTGGGAACGCGCTGGAAGTTAAGATGGGTGCGGGAAAACTGCGGCGTGATGTAGTTGATATAGTCTTCCATTGAACGCACTACAGAGTCCATCACTGCTTCTCGTGAGTGCCCGCGCTCGCTGGTGTCGCGGATGAGTTTTTGAATCCACTCCAGGTTAACGATAGGCACTACGCCAACCAGTAAATCCACATGCTGCGCGACGTTATGTTGTGGTGTGACCACGCCGCCGTGTAAACCTTCATAAAACAGTACATCGGTCGGTTCCGGTAAAGGTTGCCATGGGGTGAATGTCCCCGGTACCTGATTCCACGGTACGGCTTCGTCGTAGGTATGCAGATATTTGCGAGATTTCCCTTTGCCGCTCTGGCCGTATTCAATAAAGGTCTGTTCCAGCAGGCCGAAGTCGTTGGCTTCGGGACCGAAGTAGCTGATATGCCGCCCGGCGTCGCGCGCTTTGCGGATCGCCATGTCCATTTCCGGGCGGGTGTAGCGGTGAAAACTGTCGCCTTCCACCTCGGCGGCTTGCAGATTTAACTGGGCGAATATTTTACGAAACGCGAGGCTGGTGGTGGTAGTCCCCGCGCCGCTGGATCCTGTTACCGCAATGACCGGATGTTTGGCAGACATAGTAACTCCATGACTTGGCTATCATTATTATTTCGTCCGCCGACGGTTGCAGGTTATTCGCGAAACTGACTGCGCGGCATGATATTGACCGTCTCGTGCAGTTCCGACCAGACCAGTACCGCTTCTCCGCACTGTAGCTGGCGTTTGACGTCGGCGACTTTCTGTTCAAGCGTACGCTCTTGTTCACCATAATCGGTGCCTTCACGTAACACAAAGCTTTCAATTAAATTTTCCAGCGTTTCAGGGGAGATGTCTTGCCAGGGAATCAACATGATTTCGCCTCCAGATACGTTGTTAACCAGTCAGGAATGCGTGACTCCAGCCACATTTGCGGGTGAAGTAATGTACCGCCAATAAAACCAACATGACCCCCATGTTCGGTCAGTTGATACTCTACTTGCGGAGGAAGATTTTCCGGTTTCGGGATCACCTGGTGATCCATAAACGGATCGTCTTTGGCGTGAATAATCAGCGTCGGTTTGGCGATCCGGTTCAGCATAGGCATGGCGCTACACTGACGATAATAGTCGATAGCGTCAGCGTAGCCGTGAATTCTGGCGGTGATCAGATCGTCAAATTCACGGATGCGACGTACCGATTTTAACTGCGCGGGATTAATCGGTAGCGTACCGGGGTAGGCCGCCAGCTTGCGCGCCGCATTGGCTTTTAGCAGGTTCAGCAGATAACGCTGATAAACGCGGGAAAAGCCCTTTTCCATATGGTAACTACAGGCTTCCAGCACAAACGGCGCGGAGACAATCACTGCCGCATCAATCGGGAGATCATTGCCTTCTTTTGCCAGCAAACAGGCCAGCATATTACCGCCGAGCGAATAGCCGACGGCAGCCGTTGGCGAATGACCAAACTCACGTTGCAGCCAGCGTAAAAACCAACTGGCGTCTTCGGTTTCGCCCGAATGGTAAATGCGGTGCATGCGATTAGGTTCACCGCTGCATCCGCGAAAATGCATCACCACACCCAGCCAGCCGCGCTTTTTCGCCGCATCAACCAAGCCGTGGGCGTAAGGGCTATTGAGACTGCCTTCCAGACCATGAAACACCACCAGACGCGGTTTATGTTTCGCCTGTGCAGGGTCTTCACTCCACGCGAGATCGACAAAATCGCCGTCGGGCAACTCCAGCCGCTGCCAGTGCGGAGTGAATTTCACCTGACGACGAAACAGACGCGGCAGCATGGTTTGTAGATGGCAATTGCTGAAACCGCGCATAGGGATGAATTCAGCACTGCTGCTGAATTCATTGGCATCGGTCGTCGTTATCTGCGCCATCAGTTGCTTTGGCCTTCCTGCAGCATCTGTTCAAGCTGCTCCTGGGCTTCCAGCCACGCCATTTCGCACTCTTCCAGCCCGGATTTAGCGCTCGCTTGTTGTTGCAGGCAGGCGGTCAGTTCCGCTTTACGGTTCTGGTCGTACAGTTCGCTGTCGCCCAATTTTTCTTCCGCCTGCGCCAGTTGCGCGTTCAGCTTCTCCATCTCTTTTTCCAGACGGGCGATCTCTTTACGTAGCGGCTGGGTTTGCGCACGCAGCTCCGCTTCCCGACGCTTCTGATCTTTACGTGCCTGGGCGCTGTTCGCGTTCTCTTTTGGCGCGTCGTCGGTCTGGTTTTCCTGCTTTTGTACGTCGCTCAACCACTGTTGATAATCTTCCAGATCGCCGTCGAACGGTTCGACTTTACGATCGTGAACCAGATAGAGATCGTCAGTAGTGGAACGCAGTAAATGACGGTCGTGCGAAACGACAACCAGCGCGCCTTCAAACTCGATCAACGCTTCAGTCAGTGCCTGACGCATGTCGAGGTCAAGGTGGTTGGTCGGTTCGTCGAGCAGCAGCAGATTCGGACGTTGCCAGACGATTAATGCCAGCACCAGGCGGGCTTTTTCTCCACCGGAGAAGCGGCGCGTTTCTTCTGTCACTTTATCGCCCTGGAAACCAAAACCGCCGAGGTAATCACGCAGTTTTTGCTCCAGCTCCTGCGGCGCTAAACGTGCCAGATGTTGAATAGGTGATTCGTCGGCGCGCAGGTATTCCAGTTGATGCTGGGCGAAGTAACCGAGCTTGATCCCTTTCGCCAGGCCAATTTCACCGCTGACTGGCGCAAGTTCACCGGCTAACAGTTTGATTAATGTCGACTTACCCGCGCCGTTGCGACCTAACAGACCAATGCGCGAACCGGGGACCAGATTCAGTTTAATCGAGTCGAGAATAATGCGATCGCCATAGCCTGCGCTGACCTTTTCCATCTTCAGTAACGGATTTGGCAGGCTTTCCGGCGCGCGGAAGCTAAAGCGAAACGGGTTGTCGACGTGCGCGGGGGCAATCAGCTCCATGCGCTCGAGCATCTTAATGCGGCTCTGGGCCTGCTTCGCTTTGGTGGCTTTGGCACGGAAACGGTCGATATAACTTTGCAGATGCGCTACGCGTTCCTGCTGGCTTTCATACATCGCTTGTTGCTGCGCCAGACGGGTGGCGCGCTGCACTTCAAATGAGCTGTAGTTGCCGGTGTACTCGAACATGCTTTGTTGTTCGATATGAATAATTTTATCAACGATCGGATCGAGGAAATCGCGGTCGTGAGAGATCAGGATCAGCGTGCCCTGATAGCTCTTCAGCCATTTTTCCAGCCAGATAACGGCATCGAGATCGAGGTGGTTAGTTGGTTCGTCGAGCAGCAGTAAGTCTGAACGGCAAATCAACGCCTGGGCGAGGTTAAGGCGCATACGCCAGCCACCGGAGAAATCACTCACCGGGCGCTCCAGTTGTTCATTGCTGAAACCGAGGCCGTGCAGCAGGCTGGCGGCGCGGGAGCGAATACTCCATGCGTCGATAGCGTCCAGCTTGCCATGAATGGTCGCAATGGCGTGCCCATCGTTACGTTCATTGGCGTCGTGTAGCTGCGCTTCCAGTTGGCGATATTCACGGTCGCCATCAATGACATATTCCAGCGCCGCTTGCGGCAGTGCCGGCGTTTCCTGATTCACCCACGCCAGTTGCCAGCTTCCCGGAAAGGTGTAGCTGCCGCCGTCGGCGCTGATTTCATTTTTCAGCAATGCCAGCAGGGTAGATTTACCACAGCCGTTTTTACCCACCAGGCCGACTTTCTGCCCGGGGTTGATGGTGGCGGTGGCATTATCCAGCAGGACGCGCACGCCGCGACGAATTTGTAACGAGGAGAAAACAATCATAAGGCGCCGTATGTTCAGACTATGTTAACTTATCATTATGATAATGTAATGTATGGGCGAGCTGCCGCACCGGGCGCAATGGTAGCCCAAAACAGCGACTATACACAAAAACCATACCGGGAGGGGGATGATGTCTCAGCCAGCGAAAGTTTTGCTGCTGTATGCCCATCCGGAATCTCAGGACTCGGTGGCAAACCGGGTCCTGCTTAAACCGGCCACGCAGCTCAGCAATGTTACCGTGCACGACCTTTACGCGCACTATCCCGATTTTTTTATTGATATCCCCCGTGAGCAGGCATTACTGCGCGGGCACGAGGTGATTGTCTTTCAGCATCCTCTTTATACCTATAGCTGCCCGGCGCTACTGAAAGAGTGGCTGGACCGGGTATTAAGTCGTGGTTTTGCCAGCGGGCCGGGGGGAAACCAACTGGCGGGAAAGTACTGGCGTAGCGTGATTACCACCGGCGAGCCGGAAAGTGCTTACCGTTATGACGCATTGAATCGCTACCCGATGAGCGATGTTCTGCGCCCCTTTGAACTGGCGGCGGGCATGTGCCGGATGCATTGGTTAAGCCCCATCATTATTTACTGGGCGAGACGGCAAAGCGCACAGGAGCTGGCGAGCCACGCCAGAGCCTACGGTGACTGGCTGGCAAATCCACTGTCTCCAGGAGGCCGCTGATGGAAGGTTCCGATTTTTTACTCGCAGGAGTGCTGTTTCTCTTCGCGGCGGTGGCTGCGGTGCCGTTGGCATCGCGGCTGGGTATTGGCGCTGTGTTGGGATATTTGCTGGCAGGGATTGCAATTGGCCCGTGGGGACTGGGGTTTATTAGCGACGTCGATGAGATCCTCCATTTTTCAGAGCTCGGCGTGGTATTCCTGATGTTTATCATCGGCCTGGAGTTGAATCCCTCCAAACTTTGGCAACTGCGGCGTTCGATTTTTGGCGTAGGCGCGGCACAGGTGCTGTTAAGCGCGGCGTTGCTGGCGGGATTATTGATGCTGACGGATTTCGCCTGGCAGGCGGCAGTGGTCGGTGGCATTGGCCTTGCGATGTCTTCAACTGCAATGGCGTTGCAATTGATGCGTGAGAAAGGGATGAATCGCAGCGAATCCGGCCAGTTAGGTTTCTCGGTGTTACTGTTTCAGGATCTGGCGGTGATCCCGGCACTGGCGTTAGTGCCGTTGTTGGCGGGATCGGCTGACGAACATTTCGACTGGATGAAAGTCGGTATGAAGGTGCTGGCGTTTGTCGGCATGCTGATTGGCGGGCGCTATTTACTGCGTCCGGTATTCCGCTTTATTGCAGCTTCTGGCGTGCGGGAAGTGTTCACCGCCGCGACGCTGCTGCTGGTGTTGGGTTCCGCATTGTTTATGGATGCGCTGGGACTGTCGATGGCGCTCGGTACGTTTATTGCAGGCGTGCTGCTGGCGGAAAGTGAATATCGCCATGAACTGGAAACGGCAATCGATCCGTTTAAGGGGTTGCTGCTCGGGCTATTTTTTATCTCGGTCGGGATGTCGCTCAACCTCGGGGTGCTTTATACCCATCTGTTGTGGGTGGTGATAAGCGTGGTTGTGCTGGTGGCGGTGAAAATTCTCGTGCTGTATTTGCTGGCGCGACTGTATGGCGTGCGTAGCTCAGAGCGGATGCAGTTTGCTGGCGTATTGAGTCAGGGCGGTGAGTTTGCCTTTGTACTCTTTTCTACCGCTTCTTCACAACGCTTATTCCAGGGCGACCAGATGGCGCTGTTGCTGGTGACGGTGACGCTTTCCATGATGACCACGCCGCTGCTGATGAAGCTGGTGGATAAATGGCTATCCCGCCAGTTTAACGGACCGGAAGAAGAAGACGAAAAACCGTGGGTCAACGATGATAAACCGCAGGTCATTGTCGTGGGCTTTGGGCGTTTTGGTCAGGTGATTGGTCGTTTGCTGATGGCAAATAAAATGCGCATTACTGTGCTGGAGCGGGATATCAGCGCTGTTAACCTGATGCGTAAATATGGCTACAAAGTTTATTACGGCGACGCCACGCAGGTAGATCTTTTACGTTCTGCGGGTGCAGAGGCCGCAGAGTCTATTGTCATTACCTGTAACGAGCCGGAAGACACCATGAAGCTGGTGGAGATTTGCCAGCAACACTTCCCGCATTTGCATATTCTTGCGCGAGCGCGCGGACGTGTGGAAGCGCATGAGTTATTACAGGCAGGGGTGACGCAGTTTTCTCGTGAGACATTCTCCAGTGCGTTAGAGCTGGGGCGCAAAACTCTGGTCACGCTTGGCATGCATCCGCATCAGGCGCAGCGGGCGCAACTGCATTTTCGCCGCCTGGATATGCGAATGCTGCGGGAGTTAATCCCGATGCATGCTGATACCGTACAAATTTCTCGCGCCAGGGAAGCCCGACGCGAACTGGAAGAGATTTTCCAGCGTGAGATGCAACAAGAACGACGCCAGCTGGACGGCTGGGATGAATTTGAGTAGAGGGTAAAGATGGCAATCCGAAAACGTTTTATCGCGGGCGCAAAATGCCCGGCCTGTCAGGCGCAAGATTCCATGGCGATGTGGCGCGAAAATAATATTGATATTGTTGAATGTGTTAAGTGTGGACACCAGATGCGTGAAGTCGATAAAGAAGCCCGCGATCACGTTCGCAAAGATGAACAAGTGATCGGGATTTTTCATCCGGACTAGCGATATGCGCCGAGTTTTTTTAAGCTAGTGAGTACACGGCTGCAGAATTCCGCTACAATCTGCGCCACTATTCTTCCCATGCTCAGGAGATATCATGAAAGTAGCAAAAGACCTGGTGGTCAGCCTGGCCTATCAGGTACGTACAGAAGACGGTGTGTTGGTTGATGAGTCTCCGGTGAGTGCGCCGCTGGACTATCTGCATGGTCACGGTTCCCTGATCTCTGGCCTGGAAACAGCGCTGGAAGGTCATGAAGTTGGCGACAAATTTGATGTCGCTGTTGGCGCGAACGACGCTTACGGTCAGTACGACGAAAACCTGGTGCAGCGCGTTCCTAAAGACGTATTTATGGGCGTTGATGAACTGCAGGTAGGTATGCGCTTCCTGGCTGAAACCGACCAGGGTCCAGTACCGGTTGAAATTACTGCGGTTGAAGACGATCACGTTGTGGTTGACGGTAACCACATGCTGGCTGGTCAGAATCTGAAATTCAACGTTGAAGTTGTGGCGATTCGCGAAGCGACTGAAGAAGAACTGGCTCATGGTCACGTTCACGGTGCGCACGATCATCACCACGATCACGACCACGACGGTTGCTGCGGCGGTCATGGCCACGATCACGGTCATGAACACGGTGGCGAAGGCTGCTGTGGCGGTAAAGGTAACGGCGGTTGCGGTTGCCACTAATACCGAAAAAGTGACAAAAAAGCGGGGAATCCCCGCTTTTTTTACGCCTCAATAATGCGGCGGTGGCGTTTCTTCAGCCTGCGACGCGATGTTCGATGGCTGGCTGGCTTTTAACTTCTCGGTCAGCAGACGCAGATGATCGCGCAGTTTCGCCATCTCCATTTCATGAGCGGTCACCGTGACGTTCAGTTCTTCAATGGTGATTTCCTGAAAAGCCAGCCGGCTCTCCAGTTCTGCCAGGCGTGCTTCCAAAGTTAAATCCTGCATGATTCACCTCTTTTGTCGAATGGTCGCCGCGGATTCTACTTAACTTTGCTGCCCGAGACAGCACTCATTTCGCAGTCATCGAAACTAATTTAAACAAAAAGAGTCTGAAAATAGATGATAATAGGGCGTATCTGTATGTAGATTTGTTCGACAACGTTTTATAGTACCTTTCTGATAATAGTTAACCCAGGGGTGAGATGCCCCGATCCTGGAGATATGGATGAAATCACTGTTTAAAGTAACGCTGCTGGCGACCACAATGGCCGTTGCCCTGCATGCACCAATCACTTTTGCTGCCGAAGCGGCGAAACCAACTGCAACTGCTGACAGCAAAGCAGCGTTCAAAAATGACGATCAGAAATCAGCTTACGCGCTGGGTGCTTCGCTCGGTCGTTACATGGACAATTCTCTGAAAGAACAAGAAAAGCTGGGTATCAAACTGGATAAAGATCAGCTAATCGCGGGTGTTCAGGATGCATTTGCTGATAAAAGCAAACTCTCCGATCAAGAGATCGAACAGACTCTGCAAGCGTTTGAAGCACGCGTGAAGTCCTCCGCTCAGGCGAAGATGGAAAAAGATGCTGCTGATAACGAAGCGAAAGGTAAAGAGTACCGCGAGAAATTTGCCAAAGAGAAAGGTGTAAAAACCTCTTCAACTGGCCTGGTTTATCAGGTAGTAGAAGCCGGTAAAGGCGAAGCACCGAAAGACAGCGATACTGTAGTGGTGAACTACAAAGGTACGCTGATCGACGGTAAAGAGTTCGATAACTCATACACCCGTGGTGAACCGCTCTCGTTTCGTCTGGACGGTGTGATCCCTGGCTGGACTGAAGGTCTGAAGAACATCAAGAAAGGCGGTAAGATCAAACTGGTTATTCCACCAGAGCTGGCTTACGGCAAAGCGGGCGTTCCGGGGATCCCACCGAACTCTACTCTGGTATTTGACGTAGAACTGCTGGACGTGAAACCAGCACCGAAGGCTGATACGAAGCCAGAAGCAGATGCTAAAGCAGCAGATTCTGCTAAAAAATAAGCATTAAAAACCGCCGCCTGACCAGGCGGCGGTTTTTTTATTGCAGGCCGGATATAATTAGTGCTGGAAAGCGGAACCTCCGCTGTATTAATTTAATTACCCGCATCATTAATGAGCCTGCCCTGAAAAGTTAACGACAGGCTCCTGAAAAGGAGTGTTTTTTTTCATGTCCAGGTCGCTTTTAACCAACGAAACCAGTGAGTTGGATTTACTGGATCAACGTCCTTTCGACCAGACCGATTTTGATATTCTGAAATCCTACGAAGCGGTGGTGGACGGGTTAGCGATGCTCATTGGTTCCCACTGTGAAATCGTTTTGCACTCTTTGCAGGATTTAAAATGTTCAGCCATTCGTATTGCCAACGGCGAACATACAGGCCGGAAGATTGGCTCGCCAATTACCGATCTGGCACTGCGTATGCTGCACGACATGACGGGAGCGGATAGCAGCGTTTCTAAATGCTACTTTACTCGCGCCAAAAGCGGCGTATTAATGAAGTCCCTGACCATCGCGATTCGTAACCGCGAACAGCGTGTAATTGGTCTGCTGTGCATCAATATGAATCTTGATGTTCCCTTCTCGCAGATTATGAGCACTTTTGTGCCGCCAGAAACCCCGGACGTCGGTTCAAGTGTCAACTTTGCGTCTTCGGTTGAAGATCTGGTTACCCAAACACTGGAGTTCACCATTGAAGAAGTGAACGCCGATCGTAATGTTTCTAATAACGCCAAAAATCGTCAAATCGTGTTGAATCTTTACGAGAAAGGCATTTTCGATATCAAAGATGCGATCAACCAGGTTGCTGATCGTCTCAACATCTCCAAACATACTGTTTATCTCTATATCCGTCAGTTCAAGAGCGGTGATTTCCAGGGGCAAGATAAGTAATGCGTTTTGCCATCGTGGTGACCGGGCCAGCATACGGAACGCAACAGGCGAGTAGTGCTTTTCAGTTTGCACAGGCGCTGATAGCAGAAGGCCATGAGTTGAGTAGCGTCTTTTTCTACCGGGAAGGGGTCTATAACGCTAACCAATTGACCTCACCGGCAAGCGACGAATTTGACCTTGTGCGCGGCTGGCAACAGTTGAATGCGCAACATGGTGTGGCACTGAATATCTGCGTAGCGGCAGCGTTACGCCGCGGTATCGTCGATGAAACTGAAGCAGGAAGACTGGGGCTGGCCTCGTCAAACCTTCAGCCGGGATTTACCTTAAGCGGACTTGGCGCTCTGGCAGAAGCCTCGCTAACCTGTGACAGGGTGGTACAGTTCTGATGAAACGAATAGCGTTTGTCTTTTCTACTGCGCCTCATGGCACCGCGGCTGGTCGTGAGGGATTAGATGCTTTACTGGCAACTTCCGCTTTAACTGACGATCTCGCCGTCTTCTTTATCGCCGATGGCGTTTTTCAGCTTCTGCCAGGACAAAAGCCCGATGCGGTGCTGGCGCGTGATTACATTGCCACTTTTAAATTGTTGGATCTGTACGACATTGAACAGTGCTGGGTTTGTGCGGCTTCTCTGCGCGAGCGCGGGTTAGATCCGCAGACACCATTTGTTGTCGAAGCCACGCCGCTTGAAGCAGAAGCCTTACGCAGCGAACTCGGCAACTACGATGTTATTTTGAGATTTTGAGGCGTACATGCTGCACACATTACATCGCTCACCCTGGCTGACAGATTTTCCTGCGCTGCTGCGTCTGCTCAGTGAGGGCGACGAACTGCTGTTATTGCAGGATGGCGTAACTGCCGCAGTTGACGGCAACCGCTACCTTGAAAGTCTGCGTAATGCCCCCATTAAGGTTTATGCCCTGAACGAAGACCTCATTGCCCGCGGTTTGATTGCTCAAATTTCGAACGATATCATCCCGATTGACTATACTGATTTCGTCAGACTTACGGTTAAGCACACCAGCCAGATGGCCTGGTGACGGCGGGATCGTTGTATATTTCTTGACACCTTTTCGACACCGCCCTAAAATTCGGCGTCCTCATATTGTGTGAGGACGTTTTATTACGTGTTTACGAAGCAAAAGCTAAAACCAGGAGCTATTTAATGGCAACAGTTAACCAGCTGGTACGCAAACCACGTGCTCGCAAAGTTGCGAAAAGCAACGTGCCTGCGCTGGAAGCATGCCCGCAAAAACGTGGCGTATGTACCCGTGTATATACTACCACCCCTAAAAAACCGAACTCCGCACTGCGTAAAGTATGCCGTGTTCGTCTGACTAACGGTTTCGAAGTGACTTCCTACATCGGTGGTGAAGGTCACAACCTGCAGGAGCACTCCGTGATCCTGATCCGTGGCGGTCGTGTTAAAGACCTCCCGGGTGTTCGTTACCACACCGTACGTGGTGCGCTTGACTGCTCCGGCGTTAAAGACCGTAAGCAGGCTCGTTCCAAGTATGGCGTGAAGCGTCCTAAGGCTTAATGGTTCTCCGTTAAGTAAGGCCAAACGTTTTAACTTAAATGTCAAACTAAACTCGTAGAGTTTTGGACAATCCTGAATTAACAACGGAGTATTTCCATGCCACGTCGTCGCGTCATTGGTCAGCGTAAAATTCTGCCGGATCCGAAGTTCGGATCAGAACTGCTGGCTAAATTTGTAAATATCCTGATGGTAGATGGTAAAAAATCTACTGCTGAATCTATCGTATACAGCGCGCTGGAGACCCTGGCTCAGCGCTCTGGTAAATCTGAACTGGAAGCATTCGAAGTAGCTCTCGAAAACGTGCGCCCGACTGTAGAAGTTAAGTCTCGCCGCGTTGGTGGTTCTACTTATCAGGTACCAGTTGAAGTCCGTCCGGTTCGTCGTAATGCTCTGGCAATGCGTTGGATCGTTGAAGCTGCTCGTAAACGCGGTGATAAATCCATGGCTCTGCGCCTGGCGAACGAACTTTCCGATGCTGCAGAAAACAAAGGTACTGCAGTTAAGAAACGTGAAGACGTTCACCGTATGGCCGAAGCCAACAAGGCGTTCGCACACTACCGTTGGTAATCCCTTCGGAGTTTTAGTCACCAGGCGGGCGCTTCCAGTAAGCAGCCCGCTTTGGGCTACTTAAATTGAACGCCTAAAAGATAAACGAGGAAACAAATGGCTCGTACAACACCCATCGCACGTTACCGTAACATCGGTATCAGTGCGCACATCGACGCCGGTAAAACCACTACTACCGAACGTATTCTGTTCTACACCGGTGTAAACCATAAAATCGGTGAAGTTCATGACGGCGCTGCAACCATGGACTGGATGGAGCAGGAGCAGGAACGTGGTATTACCATCACTTCCGCTGCAACTACTGCATTCTGGTCTGGTATGGCTAAGCAGTATGAGCCGCATCGCATCAACATCATCGACACCCCGGGGCACGTTGACTTCACAATCGAAGTAGAACGTTCCATGCGTGTTCTCGATGGTGCGGTAATGGTT
Source organism: Escherichia sp. E1130 (assembly GCF_005781065.1). NCBI lineage: Bacteria > Pseudomonadati > Pseudomonadota > Gammaproteobacteria > Enterobacterales > Enterobacteriaceae > Escherichia > Escherichia sp. E1130. The sequence continues at coordinate 2,004 of NZ_VATL01000005.1, read as the reverse complement.
TACTGCGCAGTTGGTGGTGTTCAGCCGCAGTCTGAAACCGTATGGCGTCAGGCAAACAAATATAAAGTTCCGCGCATTGCGTTCGTTAACAAAATGGACCGCATGGGTGCGAACTTCCTGAAAGTTGTTAACCAGATCAAAACCCGTCTGGGCGCGAACCCGGTTCCGCTGCAGCTGGCGATTGGTGCTGAAGAACATTTCACCGGTGTTGTTGACCTGGTGAAAATGAAAGCTATCAACTGGAACGACGCTGACCAGGGCGTAACCTTCGAATACGAAGATATCCCGGCAGACATGGTTGAACTGGCTAACGAATGGCACCAGAACCTGATCGAATCCGCAGCTGAAGCTTCTGAAGAGCTGATGGAAAAATACCTGGGTGGTGAAGAACTGACTGAAGAAGAGATTAAAGGTGCTCTGCGTCAGCGCGTTCTGAACAACGAAATCATCCTGGTAACCTGTGGTTCTGCGTTCAAGAACAAAGGTGTTCAGGCGATGCTGGATGCGGTAATTGATTACCTGCCATCCCCGGTTGACGTACCTGCGATCAACGGTATCCTGGACGACGGTAAAGACACTCCGGCTGAACGTCACGCAAGTGATGACGAGCCGTTCTCTGCACTGGCGTTCAAAATCGCTACCGACCCGTTTGTTGGTAACCTGACCTTCTTCCGTGTTTACTCCGGTGTGGTTAACTCTGGTGATACCGTACTGAACTCCGTGAAAGCTGCACGTGAGCGTTTCGGTCGTATCGTTCAGATGCACGCTAACAAACGTGAAGAGATCAAAGAAGTTCGCGCGGGTGACATCGCTGCTGCAATCGGTCTGAAAGACGTAACCACTGGTGACACCCTGTGTGACCCGGATGCGCCGATCATTCTGGAACGTATGGAATTCCCTGAGCCGGTAATCTCCATCGCAGTTGAACCGAAAACCAAAGCTGACCAGGAAAAAATGGGTCTGGCTCTGGGCCGTCTGGCTAAAGAAGACCCGTCTTTCCGTGTATGGACTGACGAAGAATCTAACCAGACCATCATCGCGGGTATGGGCGAACTGCACCTCGACATCATCGTTGACCGTATGAAGCGTGAATTCAACGTTGAAGCGAACGTAGGTAAACCGCAGGTTGCTTACCGTGAAACTATCCGCCAGAAAGTTACCGATGTTGAAGGTAAACACGCGAAACAGTCTGGTGGTCGTGGTCAGTATGGTCATGTTGTTATCGACATGTACCCGCTGGAGCCGGGTTCAAACCCGAAAGGCTACGAGTTCATCAACGACATTAAAGGTGGTGTAATCCCTGGCGAATACATCCCGGCCGTTGATAAAGGTATCCAGGAACAGCTGAAAGCAGGTCCGCTGGCAGGCTACCCGGTAGTAGACATGGGTGTTCGTCTGCACTTCGGTTCTTACCATGACGTTGACTCCTCTGAACTGGCGTTTAAACTGGCTGCTTCTATCGCCTTTAAAGAAGGCTTTAAGAAAGCGAAACCAGTTCTGCTTGAGCCGATCATGAAGGTTGAAGTAGAAACTCCAGAAGAGAACACCGGTGACGTTATCGGTGACTTGAGCCGTCGTCGTGGTATGCTCAAAGGTCAGGAATCTGAAGTTACTGGCGTTAAGATCCACGCTGAAGTACCGCTGTCTGAAATGTTCGGATACGCAACTCAGCTGCGTTCTCTGACCAAAGGTCGTGCATCATACACCATGGAATTCCTGAAGTATGATGAAGCGCCGAGTAACGTTGCTCAGGCCGTAATTGAAGCCCGTGGTAAATAAGCCTAAGGGTTAATACCAAAGTCCCGTGCTCTCTCCTGAAGGGGAGAGCACTATAGTAAGGAATATAGCCGTGTCTAAAGAAAAATTTGAACGTACAAAACCGCACGTTAACGTTGGTACTATCGGCCACGTTGACCACGGTAAAACTACTCTGACCGCTGCAATCACCACCGTACTGGCTAAAACCTACGGCGGTGCTGCTCGTGCATTCGACCAGATCGATAA